>JAFWDD010000063.1 GCA_017534115.1 Bacillota bacterium
GAGATTTCCTCCTTGTTATCAGGTTGGTTTTTGATGATTTTATTTTACAATAATAAGGAAAAGGAATCAAGGCGCGATGGAGCGCCTGCGGCGCAATGAAGTTTGCTTCGCAAATGAAGGAATGAAGCCGCTTCGCTAATGAAGCCGCCCTCTGTGAGGGCTAATTATGGTCAGAATCCGACAAGCGGATTCAATGAAGTGCCTGCGGCACAATTCAGAAGCCTCGTGAGATTCCGAAAGTGAGAAGCTAACATATATCCGATAACCATCCCAAACATACTACACGGGGTCAAGGGGCGAAGTCCCTTGCGGATTCTTAAGGCAGAGCCTTAAGCGGGTTTTTAGGGCAGAGCCCTAAATGGGGTTCTCAGGGGCAGAGCCCCTGAGCCCTCGGAGAGCCGCCGGAGGCACAGCCAGAGCCCCTAAGCCCTCGGAGAGAAGAAAAAACAGGCAAAAATGCCTGTTTTCCTATTTCCTCAAATTCATAATATCGATGCCTTCGCTCTCCAGAATCCCGCAGAGCACCTTGGGCGACATTCCCACAACCGTAAAGAAATCCCCGTTTATTCTCTCAATGAAGATACTGCCTATTCCCTGAACGGCGTAAGCTCCCGCCTTTCCGAAGGGCTCTTCCGAGGCGATGTAAGCCGAAATGTTCCCCGGAGTGAGTTTCTTGAACGTAACCTCCGTGGCGTCCACTGCGGAAACGGCCTTTTCTCCCGAATCCGACTTGAAAATCACCGTTATCCCCGTGTACACAATGTGCGTCCTGCCCGAAAGCTTCTCAAGCATCTCGTAAGCATCGCCGGCATCTTTGGGCTTGCCCAAAATCTCATTATCAAGATACACAACAGTGTCCGAACCTATTACAATAGCCTCTCCGCTGAGGTTTTTGCTGACGGCCATGGCCTTCCGCAGGGAAAGCTCCTTTACCATTTCGCCGGGAGCAGTGCCATCCGGAACACTCTCGTCCGCGTCACTCACTATTACATCAAAGGGTATGCCCAGCATATTCAGAATATCTTTACGGCGCGGCGAACCGGAGGCCAGAATTATTTTTTCCATAGTCGTTCCTTCCTTTTTGCGTTTTAAGAAAAATATTTACTTCTATTTTATATGGTTTCATGCGGGCAGGCAATAAAAAAATACTTTTAGCGCCCCGAATTAAGTTTTCTATTGCAGATACATCCCAAAAATGATAAAATATCACTAATTAGATTATAAAAAAACGGAGGTTTTATTTTATGTCCGGACATTCAAAATTTGCCAATATTAAACATAAAAAAGAGAAAAACGACGCTGCTAAGGGAAAAGTTTTCACCCGTCTGGGAAGAGAAATTGCTGTTGCTGTTAAAGCAGGCGGCCCTGATCCCGCGTCCAACGGAAAACTGAGAGACGTTATCGCCAAGGCTAAGGCCAGCAATATGCCCAACGACACAATCGACAGAAGCATCAAAAAAGCTGCCGGAGACGCTAACGGCGTGAACTACGAGCATATCCAGTACGAAGGCTACGGTCCCTGCGGAACAGCTATTATCGTTGACGTGCTGACTGACAACAAAAACCGCGCGGCGGCCAACGTTAGAAGCGCGTTCAAAAAAGGCGACGGCAACATGGGCACAACGGGCTGCGTATCCTTTATGTTTGACGAGAAAGGCCTTATTGTGATCGATAAAGAGGACTGCCCTATGGAAGAGGACGACATCATGATGATCGCCATCGACGCAGGCGCGGAGGACTTTGCCGCAGAGGAAGAATGCTACGAGATTACTACGGACCCCGCTGATTTTTCAGCTGTCCGCGAGGCTATCGAGGCAGAAGGCCTTAATATGGTGACCGCCGAGATCACAATGATCCCTCAGACATATTCCGAGCTTTCCAGTGAGGAAGACATCAAGAAGATGAACAAGATCCTCGAGATCCTGGAAGAGGACGACGACGTTCAGAACGTATGGCATAACTGGGACGAGTAAAGTGCGCTGTTGGCGCAGTTATATTTCCCTGCGGGAAGCTGTAATTGCCTTTGGCGAGTGATGGTTTCACTTCGTGAAAGCAGTATTGCTTCCAAGGGAAGCAGTTAGCAGAAAACGGATATATAATAGCCTGCCGAGTTTTTCGGCGGGTTATATTTATATTCTGGGAAAAAGTTAGGAGATATTCCGAAGGCGAAGAACTTGAATTTAGTGCAAAAAATGTCTCCGGCATATTACACGGGGTCAAGGGGCAGGCACCTGCGGTGCAGTGATATTCGCCTTCGGCGAGTGATGGGGTCCTTCGGACCGTGGTATATGCCTTTGGCATGTGATATTCGCCTTTGGCGAGTTGAGGTCATAATCCGCTTTGCGGATTCAATAAAGTGCCTTCGCACTGAAACAGCAAACTATACGGCTAAATATTCGATTTTAGAACGGATTAATAATAGCCGATAACCATCCATTACATATTACACGGGGTCAAGGGGCGGAGTCCCTTGCGGATTCTTAAGGCGGAGCCTTAAGCGGGGTTTGGGGCAGAGCCACAAGGCAGACCCGAGGAGAGAAGAAAGGAGATGTTAGTATGAAAAAAGCTTTGGCATTTTTGATTTTATCGGCGATGATCGTTTCCGCAACGGCCTGTGGAAAAACCGAAAACACTTCGGCCCAGAGCGCGAAAGCCGAGTCGCAGGAGGCAGTTTCAGCGGAGGAGGAGCCCGAGGAAAACCCTTATAACGAGCCCGGATCGGATGAGGAATCCATTGTGTTCGACGAAAAGATACAGTTCGCGGGATACCCTGTTGGGATCGACGGTTTTTCCGATACGAACCCCGATTCCTTCGCGTCACGGGCTGTGGGCGCCTATAAACTGGAAAAGGTCGAAAACGCCGATGAATACGAGCCGGATTCCTATCTGGAGATCTACAATGTGGGCGGAAATCTTTACGGGTTTTATTCTGAGTGGGGCTATGCCGCAATTGAGTTTCTGCCGGAGGACCCCGATGAATTTGACTCCGCCGAGGCTCAAAGCGTGCCTGTGAAAACACTGACATTCAGCAACCAGTCCAACGCGGGCGAGTACTGGTCCGACGGTCTGCCTGCCGAGCTCACAATGAATATTACGGATAAGGGCCTGAGATTTACGGATTACAACGAGCTGAGCGGAGAGAGCTATCTGCCGGTGGATGCGGACTTTGTGCGTCTGGACGAGGAAATGGGCTACACGCCGTCCTTCGATTATAAGTCGAGGGTGTATTCCGCTTCCGATATTGCGGCGGCAAATGGCATTGAGCTGACGGATAATCCCCATGATATAGTGGGAATCTGGCGCACTCTCGGCTCCGAGGACTTCGCGCCTGTGTTTGAGTTCACAAAGGACGGTCTCGTGCAGATATACATGAAGAATTACGGCGAAGAGGTCATGCTGTACCGCGGAACATACTGCACTGCGGCGGAAAGCGTGAACGGCACCCAGATTTACATGTCGGTTATGGCCCTCGGCTGGTCCAGTGAGCCCCATATGTTCAGTTTCTGCTATAATATGATGGAAAACGGAGAGGTGCATTGCCTTGCCGGAGACGGAAGGTTCGGAGAGGACGTTTTGTGGGAGAACGCGGTGCTTCTGCCGATAAATGCAACAGATATTCCAAGGTTCAGCTGGGATGATATTGGGGACCCGGAGTTTGAAGAGTAATTGTTTTGGCAAACGGAATGCTGTCAAAAAGTCATCATTTGGGTGATCTTGCAACTGGTTTATCAGTATGCTGCAAGGTATACACACAGATTTGGGAAATAGATTATTTAAAGAGGTTATTATATGAAAAAAATTATGTTGGCTTTGATTTTGGCTATGATTCTTCCCGCGGTATCTGTTTGTGCGCAGACAGATTTTAAATCGCATGAAGAATTTTCGGCCGTATATACTGAAGCGGAGCTTGAGGATGCCAAAGCGAAGCTTTCTGAGAAGAGAGAAGAGCTGGATATAACGTCTCTGTCAATAAACATTAAGGAAAACGCGGTGACTGCGGGTTCGGCCTTTTGGAATAACGAAAAGAAGCAGAGGGTTATAGAAACTGCCGGAATATCGAACATTATTTTTGAGCTTTATGATGGTTATGATGACAGCCGGGATATGATACATTATGAGCTTCGCCCCAATGAGCATGGAATATGGAAAGACGGCGAGCTTGTGGAAACAGATTCATATGCAGTGGAAACAGAAGGAGTATATATGCTTCCCATTGGCAGTATGTTTAGGGTTTCCGGATGCGAAACGGACATAAGCATGAAAGAGTATTTTCGGGCCAATGCAAGCGGAAGCAAGGTTGAAATCCTTGAAAACGGGATGAGTATCAATGATAGGGAAGTAAAATTCTTAATAAAATCCAGAATCGGGGAAAGAGAATGTTTTGTATCCTATAATGACCTGAAGGATTTTGTGGGGATGAAAAACGGTGAAGATGTTGTGTTTTTCTGGGATGTGCCTGCAGAGGGAAATATGCTATACATTTTGGAAAGCGCCGCCTATAAGAATGATTCCCGGCGCATAAATACGTTTACACTAGGTTCAGAAAAGTATTATTTCGATGGAAAAGAAAAGCTTATGACAGGAGATGTATACAATGAAAACGGCAGTATTATGATTCCTGTGCGCACCGTTGGTGAAATGCTGGGTCCGGACACATCTGTTTTCTGGGATAAAGAAAACAGGGCAGCGGTTATTGAAACCGAAAACCAGACGCTATGTTTTATAGCTGACACAGACAGGCTGATTGCAGGCGGTATTGAGATGAAGCTGGATACGCCTGTGAAAATCAGGAAAGACCGGTTGTATGTTCCTGTGACGGATCTGCAGGCCGTTGCCGGATACATGGGCAAAGACATGGACGAATTCGACATTTATTTTAAAGACAGTGATACATTGCTTATCAGGATATAAAATCAGGGCGGAGAAAAATCCGCTCTTTTTTGTTGGAAGGAAATAGTTAAATTCGGATTCAGTGTAATATGGACATTTATAATTTTCGACTAAAAATCCATATTCCGAAAACTTATAGTATAGCCGATAACCTTCCCACAACTTATTACACGGGTCAAGGGGCGAAGTCCCTTGCGGATTCTTAAGGCAGAGCCTTAAGCGGGGTTTTTAGGGCGGAGCCCTAAATGGGGTTCTTAGGGGCAAAGCCCCTAAACCCTCGGAGAGAACAAATTGTCCGAAAATGGCGTAAATTAGCGGTATTTGCTTACGAAATCAAGTGCGGACAGGAATATTTTCTGCTAAAATTGATTTACAGGATAAAAGATAAAACCATGGTCCGTTGTTTTTTTGTTTAGCGGGCTTAAAAGTGGGAGGATTAATATGAGTGAGGTTATAGTAATAACAAGCGGAAAAGGCGGAGTGGGCAAGACCACAACCACCGCCAATCTGGGATGCGGACTGGCGCTTTCGGGAAAGAAAACTGTGCTTATTGACGCCGATATCGGGCTTAGGAATTTAGATGTAGTAATGGGACTGGAAAACAGGATAGTCTACGACCTTGTGGACGTTATCGAAGGCAGCTGCCGCCTGCGCCAGGCTCTCATCCGGGACAAGCGCTTCGACGGTCTGTACCTTCTTCCGGCGGCCCAGACCCGGGATAAGGACGCAGTAACCCCGGAGCAGATGAAAAAGCTCTGTAAAAGCCTGCGGAGCGAAAATTTCGACTATATATTAATAGACTGCCCGGCAGGTATCGAGCGCGGCTTCAAAAACGCCATCGCCGGCGCGGATAAGGCTATCGTTGTGACAACACCCGAGGTCTCGGCGGTCCGTGACGCGGACAGGATAATCGGCCTTTTAGAGGCATCAGGCCTTCCTACGCCTCAGCTTATAATAAACCGTGTGAAAATCGATATGATAAAAAGAGGCGATATGCTGGCTGTGGAGGACGTTTCCGAGATCCTTGCGGCAGATGTTCTGGGTGTGGTGCCCGATGACGAATTCGTGATCGTAGCCTCTAACAGAGGCGAACCGGCGGTGTTTTCCGGCAGCGGCAGGACCGCGGCGGCATACTCCAATATCGTGCGGCGGCTGGAAGGCGAAGAGGTGCCGTTCATGAACCTTGAAAAGGGCTACGGCATGTTCAAAAGACTTTCCTGGTCCTTCAGGAAAAGCAGGCCGAAAGCATTGCGGGGAGGTTTTTAGGAAATGAGCGGAAATTCGAGGAAAAAAGCGGGTTTCGAAACTGGCCGTGTAGCTCGGGAGCGTCTCCGGAACCTTCTCATAAGCGACAGGCTGGATTTCGGGGCGAACGTCATGGAAATGCTCCGGCTGGACGTGGCGAACGCCGTTTCCAACTACATGGAGATCGAGGAAAGAGCCGTGGAAATACAGATAAACCAGACCATAACCGGTGGTGAGAATTACCCGGTTCTTTCCGCCAGCATTCCTATCCGAAGGGTGAAAAAACTGGCTTAGTCCAAGGAAAGCATATGCGGGTACCGCAAAAAATCCGCGTTTGTGCTTTCCATTATTATTTTCCGGCAGGAAGATTGTATTTTTATTAGTACAAAATGAATTTTTATGCGGAGTGCAACCTTTTTCAGAAAAAATTTTATGCACTTTTATTATGTAAAATTTATTGACAAAAAATTGCCCTTGTCCGATAATATAAATGTAGGATTGTGACTATTTTTCGGACAGTCACAAAATGGCGCGAAGAATTTCTGTCACGGAGTGTGGATCACTTTCATCGATGGAAATCTGTACTTGATAGATACATAAGGACTTTAGCATGAAAGGAGATTGGTATGAATATAGCGTTAATTGCCCATGATAACAAGAAAAAGCTTATGGAAAATCTTTGCATAGCTTACAGACATATTCTTTGTAAACATAATTTGTTCGCAACGGGAACTACGGGAAGGCTTGTGGAAGAATGTACAAATCTCACGATTCATAAATATCTTGCGGGACATCTGGGCGGAGTGCAGCAGCTGGGCGCGCAGATCGCGGGAAACGACATCGACCTTGTCATATTCCTGAGAGATCCTCTCGGAGCAAAGGGTTACGAAAACGACCAGAACAGCATCGACAGGCTCTGCAATATCCACAATATTCCCATTGCCGGAAACCTTGCCACGGCGGAGCTTTTGCTCATCGCGCTGGAGAGAGGCGACCTTGACTGGAGAAACGTTGTCAGATAGGCGGAGGCATGGCGGAAAATGCTTGAAATTACACTGCTTGGGAAGCTTTTGTGCTTCTGGTATATTTTCATAAATGTGGTTATGTTCATTTCCATGGGCAGGGACAAATCCCTGGCGAAACACGAGAAAGGCCGGCGGATCCCCGAGGCCAACCTGTTCGTGAAGGCCCTCATCGGCGGCGGACCGCTGGGCGTTGTGGGCATGAGGGTGTTCCACCACAAAACCAGAAAGGCATCTTTCTATATAATTTACTGGATAAGCATTATAATCCACGTTGTGCTGGTGTTTTGGCTGGTTAAAAACGGATATTTCTTTAAATGACGAAGAAGCGGGAAACGGGAGTTTTCGGCTTCTTTTTTTTGTGGCGGAAGATACTCCGTGTCAATGTGTTTTGGGAGATACATGGGGAATGTTGAAACATTATACATTGTGTAGTAATATTATACAAATGGAGAAATTTTTATTTTGGGGATGTTTCGGCAAAGAGGATTTTGAAATGGGTAAGGAAGAAAATTCTTATATAATAATAGATAAAAATAATAAATATGACAAAGGGCCTTTAAGCAGAAGAGGACAAAAATGGACCGAAGCAGAAGATGAAAGCTTAATGAGAGAGTTTTCTTCGGGAAAGTCTTTAGTTAGTATTGCTAAAAGTCATAAAAGAACAAAAGGTGGCATAATTGCAAGGCTTAGGAAGAATGGTATCGAGGAAGAAGAGCTTCTGAAGTTCGCAGAAAATGATGAAGAACAAGATATTGAAGAGATATGGGCGAAGGATGGAAAGCTTCTGGATGAAGATTCTATGTTTGCCGATAAAAAGGGAACAGAAGAAGATGATTGTTCAGCATATAGGTTTTTGACTGAAGAAGAAAGGCTTATTTACATTAGTAATAAGTGGGATAAAAACAGATTTGTAAGAGCAGAAAGAAAATCGATAAAAGATGCTTTTTCGAAAGGTGTGCCTCTTGATGAGATAGCTCTTTATCATGGAAGAAGTGTTAAAAAGATTATAAAAAAACTTAAACAGTTTGGAGTTTGGCAGGATAATAGAAAACCTGTATACAAAAATATGTCTAAGGATGATATAGAGACGTTGTTTTTGAAAAGAAAACATATATCTGACAAAGAAGGATTGGAAATCTGGCAGGAAGCTTACAGAGGAAAAAAGTTAGAAAAAATCTCGCTTGAACATGGTGTGTCCGTGGAGTGTATTATTAAAAAATTTGTAGATATGCAGGTTTTCAGTGGAATAGAGAATAATATTAATATACAAGCAAACACTCAGAATAAAGAAGAAAAGAAAAGTAATAAACAAGAAATAATAAATAAGTTCAAAGAAGGCAAATCTATTGATGAAATAGCGGAAATGTTGGATCTGCCGAGGGAAACGATAGAAAGAAAACTTGAAAGATGGGGCTATCTGAATTATTGGGAAAAACAAAATGAAAAATCTAATGAATATGAAAATGTATGGGTTGAAAAAAATGGTAAATGGCATAGAGTTTGGACAGAAAAAGAGGAAGATTAATTGCTTGATGAATACCACAGAGGCAAATCTATAAAGGCGATGGCGAGTTATCACAAAAGGTCGGATAAAGCCATAATATTGAGACTTGAGAAATTAGGTGTTTTAAAGGGAACTGAGCATATTGGCATACGTAGAGTTAAAAATAATGCAAAGAAGAAAAGCTTAAAAAGATATGCAACCATAGGTAAAGACGTCAAGTTCAATACAGAAATGTGGACAGAACATGAAGACAGCAAACTTAAAGAAGAATTCTATTTAGGTTTGACCTTTGGTGAAATTTCTGATGCACACAAGAGAACGATGGGCGAAGTTGTTTCAAGAATGGTGGATTTAGGCCTTATCAAATAGAATGATTGTTTAAAATGTTTTAGCATTTAACAGAGCTTAATATAAGAATTTAGCCATACAAATTCATATTGCAAAAACATGGGGTCAAGGGGCGAAGTCCCTTGCGGATTCTTAAGGCAGAGCCTTGAGCGGGTTCTTAGGGCGGAGCCCTGAGCCCTCGGAGAGACTCCTCACTCCAACCCCGACAGATCGAACTTCGGCGTATAATCCCTTACGGCCGACCCTTTCCCTTGTCTGAATCCGTTTTCCATACCTATCTCAAGGAAATAATCCAGAACCTTCTCGTACTCGAAAGTGGTGAGGCGCCGGGAGATCTCCCGGAATTCAGAGGCTTTATACATGGGTACGTACTGATTCATGACGGAAACATAAGTTTCCGCGCCCAGATTGTCCCGAATCCACAGAAGGATCTTCTCGGAATCCTTCCGTAAAGACGGCAGTACCAGATGGCGGATGAGAAGACCCTTTTCGGCGATTCCGTCGGCATTTATGCGCAGATGTCCTACCTGGTGGAGCATTTCCTTCACAGCCTCGGACGCATGAGCAAAATAATCGGGCGCGGCGGAATATTTTTTGGAAAACTCCTCGGAAAAATACTTCAAGTCCGCAAGATACACGTCAACAAGGCCGTCCAGAAGGCGCAAAGTCTCCGGCTTTTCATATGAGTTGGTGTTATACACCACGGGTATGGAAAGCCCTTTTTCTTTCGCCATAATAAGGGTTTCCCGAATCTGCGGTACAAAATGCGAGGGAGACACAAGGTTGATGTTGTGAACGCCTTCGGCCTGTTTTTTCAGGAAAATGTCCGAAAGAGCATCGGGAGCAATGTCCCGTCCGAAAGGCTTCTGGCTGATATCGAAATTCTGGCAGAACACGCAGGCCATATTGCAGCCGGAAAAGAAAACTGTGCCGGAGCCGGCGTTCCCGCTGATGCAGGGCTCTTCATACATATGAGTGGAGACCAGGGCAACGCGCATTTTGTCCCTGACGCGGCAAAAACCGGCGCTTTTCGTTCTGTCCGCGCCGCAGTTTCTCGGGCAGAGGGTGCAGTTTTTCATAAGGTCGTCCATGGAATCAGGTCCTTTCGTAAGTTAATTTGATTTTAAGGGGTATGAGTCGATTTGGCAAGGGGAATGTTGACATACGTATTATTACGTAGTATTATATTTGCATGAGGAGGAAAATCCTATGCCGATGACACCGAAGGAATTAATAAAATTGCTTAAGAAAAACGGATTCGAAGAAATAAGTCAAAACGGGTCGCATATCAAGATGAAAAATTTTGAAACCGGCAGACAAACCATAATTCCCCTTCACAGCAAAGCCCTGAAAAAGGGGCTGGAACAGGCGATTTTAAAGCAGGCGGGAATTAAAAAATGATTTATTTTAAAAAGAGGTGATTTTATGATGGATCTGTTGTTTTATCCCGCTGTATTCCACAAAGCGGAAGAGGGAGGATACTGGGTCAGCTTTCCTGACCTGCCTGAATGCCTTACGGAAGGCGACGACATTAAAGAAGCTTATGAAATGGCCGAGGATGCGCTGGGACTTTGCATTACGGAAAGAATTAAGGATAAGGAAGAGATTCCGAAAGCGTCTGAACCGGACGAAAGTTTGCTGAGTGACGGTGATTTTGTTGTTCTTGTGAAATTTGATTATCTGGATTACTGCAAAAAGCACAGCTCGAAATCCGTGAAGAAGACCCTGTCAATTCCCGAGTGGCTCAACGAAGAGGCCATGGCGAAAAATATCAACTTTTCCCAGACACTTCAGGAGGCTCTTATGAGGGAGCTGAAAATACTATGAAAAGCGGCATCTGTCGAAAGACAGGTGCTTTTTTGCTGTAAAACCTCATATATTTATTTTTCATGCATAATCTTTCCTCTTTACGTAAAACTAATAAAAATCCAACAAAAAGGAGAGAAAAACATGAATCCATTTAAGGAAAAAGCAAAGGACGTTACGAAATTTTACATGAACTGGGACAAGATCTATCCCGAAAGCTACAACAAAAACGAGACTGACCCCTACACAAAAACCAGGATCATCCTCATGAACGGCACCGAGTTTGAGGCCCAGTGGTTTTCGAGGCAGTTCGCCCGAAACTGCGACAACAACGACATCCGCAGGGAGCTGGCTATGACCCGTGAGATGGAACAGCAGCAGCAAAAGAGGATTTCTGCGCTTAAGCCAGAGGATGAGTCCATTCTGGAGCATACCATCGGCTATGAACAGTTAGCCGTGGACCTGACGGCGGTACTTGCCCAGAGAGAGCCGGACAAATACGTTAAACAGGCGCTGGATTTTGCCCTTTTGGAGGACTTCGACCACCTGTACCGCTATTCCGACCTTCTGGACTGGCAGCAGGGCATCAAAGGCGAGAACCTTGTTGGCGGATACACGGAGATAACTCCAGGTAGACCTACCATTTCCGAGCATCGTTGTCCTGCGGACAATGTTCGGAGGAGCATAAACGCATTTAAAGCCGACCCCATTACGAGGCTGAATGTTTCCATCATCACGGCGGCGGAGCAGCAGACCATGAACTACTATATGAATGTGCTGAATTTTGCTGATACGGGCATTGCGCGGCGGCTGTATCAGGAGATCGGACTTGTGGAGGAGGAGCACGTGAGCCATTACGAGTCACTTATGGATCCCAACGAGACATGGCTTGAGAAGCTTCTCTGCCACGAGTACACCGAGTGCTACCTCTATTATTCGTGCTACATGGACGAGACTGACCCCAATGTGAAGAGGATCTGGGAGGAGCATTTCAACATGGAGCTGGCTCATCTGCACATGGCGAAAAACCTGTTGTATAAGTACGAAAACAAGGACTGGCAGGAGGTCATCCCCAACGGGGAATTCCCTGAGCTTCTTAGACTGGGTTCTAATATCGATTATGTGCGAAATATCCTTGGCGAGACGGTGCAGAACACCACGCTTCGTGAGGATTATATTGATGTGTCGGAGCTTCCTTCCGACGCGGATTTCTTCAAATACCAGAAGATCGTAAACAAGGATGTGGAGCGCGTGCCGTCCCACGAGGTTATAAAGGAGTATATTGACAGATACGGAATGGATTACAGATTCGAGACAAAGCCCAATCCTGTGGAGGAGCTTCAGCTGAGAACCAGCGACAATACGGATGTGGGAAGAAAAGCGAAAGCGCTTTCGGCGCAGTAATGCAGAGCTTTATGCAAAACATCAGATTTGCGGAAGCTTTAAATTTGCCGTCAATCCCTAGATGCCTGTTATGCGGTTTAAGGGATGAAATCCCAGACGGGTTTTCGGGGCAGAGAGCCTGAGTTTTTGATGAAAATAATAAAAAATCCACGGATACTGAAAATCAGTTCTTCCGTGGATTTTGTTTTATCTTTATATTTCGTTTTTATTTTACACTATACAGAATCTCCGAGTAAGTCGGGAATTCCCAGTACTGGCTGCCTACCATGGTCTCCAGCTCGTCGACCGCGCAGCGGAGGTTCACCATTGCAAGGAAGATCTTCTCTCTGTAATATTTCGCTGTTTCCAGATTGTCCGTCAGCTCTTTCACATTGATGATGTGCTTCTCTAAAATCTGGATGTTTTCGGAGATCTGCAGGTTCAGGTTGGAGATGTTCTCCAGCAGGCTCTTCTCCAGTTCGATGGACAAATCGGGAGAAACGGCCATTTTGGACGCCGCAGTCTCGGCAATGTCCTTCTGGTAGCGGATTGCCGCGGGAATTACGGACTTCTTCACCATATCGATCATGGTCAGAGCCTCGATATGTATGGTTTTGCAGTAGTTTTCCAGAAGGATCTCGTAACGGGAGTAAATCTCATTCTCCGTGAATACGCCGTGGCGTGTGAAAAGTTCTATATTCTTGTCGGAAATGAAGTAAGGCGCCGCGTCCACTGTGGTCTTGAGGTTGAGAAGTCCCCGTTTTTCGGCCTCTGCGACCCATTCATCGCTGTATCCGTCGCCGTTGAAAAGTATGCGCTTGTGGGCCGTAATAACGGAAACTACAAGGCGGTTAAGGTCTCCCGTGAAGTCTTCGGAGCCTTCCAGAGCGTCCGCGAACTGGCGCAGGCTTTCCGCAACGGCTGTGTTCAGCACAACATTGGCCATGGCGATGGAAATTGAGGAGCCCAGCATTCTGAACTCGAATTTATTACCTGTAAAAGCGAAAGGCGATGTCCTGTTTCTGTCCGTGGTGTCGCGCGGAATCGCGGGAAGAACGGCGGTGCCTATCTCCATGCCTGTTTTCTGTTTGTCCGTGTGTACGTTGCCCTGTTCAATATCCATGAGGATGTCGTAAAGCTCATCGCCCAGGAAAATGGAAATAATTGCGGGAGGAGCCTCGTTGGCGCCTAATCTGTGGTCGTTTCCTGCCGATGCCGCCGAGATGCGGAGAAGGTCCTGATGCTCGTCAACAGCCTTGATGACTGCGCAGAGGAAAAGGATGAACTGCGCGTTCTGAGACGGAGTTTTTCCGGGCTCGAGGAGGTTCAGGCCGTCCTCTGTGGAAATAGCCCAGTTGTTGTGCTTGCCGCTTCCGTTTACGCCTGCGAAAGGTTTTTCGTGGAGCAGGCATATAAGGTCGTGTTTGGCTGCAATGGTTTTCATAAGCTCCATAATGAGCTGGTTGTTATCGACTGCAATATTGGTGGTGGTGAATATGGGCGCAAGCTCGTGTTGTGCCGGAGCGGCTTCGTTATGCTCCGTTTTTGCAAGAACGCCTAATTTCCATAATTCTTTGTCCAAATCGTCCATGAACGCGGAAACACGAGGTTTGATGGCGCCGAAATAGTGGTCGTTCAGCTCCTGGCCCTTGGGCGGTCTCGCGCCGAAAAGGGTGCGTCCGCAGTAAATCAGGTCGGGACGGCGGTTATATACGTCTTTGTCAATGAGGAAGTATTCCTGCTCCGCGCCTACGGTGGTGGTTATACGCTGTACCTCTGTGTTGCCGAAAAGGGCAAGGATTCGTTTAGCCTGAATATCGATCGCCTCCATGGAACGGAGAAGAGGCGTTTTCTGGTCCAGAGCCTCTCCGCTGTATGAGCAGAAGGCTGTGGGAATGCAGAGAGTTCTGTCTTTTATGAATGCATAAGACGTAGGGTCCCACGCGGTATATCCTCTTGCCTCGAAGGTGGCTCTGATTCCGCCGGAAGGAAAGCTGGACGCGTCAGGCTCGCCCTTAACAAGCTCTTTGCCCGAAAACTCCATGATAATGCTTCCTCCGCCGATAGGAGTGATAAAGCTGTCGTGCTTTTCCGCGGTCATGCTGGTCATGGGCTGGAACCAGTGGGTGAAATGTGTTGCGCCGTTTTCCACCGCCCAGTCCTTCATGGCTGTGGCAACTACGTTGGCTATATTTATATCAAGAGGCTTTCCGGTGGTAATGGTTTGCTTTAAAGAACGGTAGATCTCCTGAGGCATACGCGCCTTCATGGTTATCTCGTTAAATACCTTGCTGCCGAAAAGTGTGGGAATATCGTTCATATCCTTCATGAGTATCCTCCTTTTGATTAACAATTATGAAAATTTTCGGAATAAAAAAACCGGCGCTTAAAGGGCAGATTAATTCCCTCAAGCGCCATTGCTAAAGCAAATTTACCACATAAAAACAGCATTTGTCAATACGGGAAAATCCCAAAATGGGGTGCGGCGGAAAAAATAAGCACAAGTTATACGTGAAATTAGGAAAATAAATTTCAATATTTACTCAATAATGTTATAATATAAAAAAGGATCAAAAAGTTTTTCGGAGAAAATGATTATGAAAAAGGTTTTTTTATTGTCCAATTCGGAAAAAAGCATAAATTTAATAAAAAACCTTCTGGAGGATTACGGCTTTGAGGATGTAAAAAGCGCAATGTCGCTGGAGGCGGCAGAAAACATTCTGAAGGACGATGAATTCGACCTGATCGTCATCAATTCTCCGCTGGCGGACGGAACAGGCGCGGATCTGGCGGCGGAGGCCGTGAGCCGGAGCATGGTGCAGGTGATTTTTATCTCCGGAGCGGAGGACATACCGGCTCTGTGCACCTGCGGAGTGTTTGTAATTAAAAAACCCTTCGGGGTGAAGGAGTTCAGAAGGACCCTGAAATCGGCAACGGTGGCATACAACAGAATGCGGATGCTTTACGACGCCAACAGCAGGCTTATGCGGCAGATGGAAGAGATAAAGCTCATAAACCGTGCCAAGGCCATTCTGATAAAGACCTTCGGGATGAGCGAGAATGAGGCCCACAGGTATATTGAGAGACAGGCGATGGATCTGAGGAAGACCAAGAGGTATGTGGCAGAGAAGATATTAAGCACCTATGAAATGTAAATTTCCCGAAAATGCGTCGTCACTGCGTTCCTTTGGCGTTTTCGGGAGGACGCACCTTCGGTGCGAGTAAAGAGCGGAATATTTATGGCTGCCCGCAATGTTTTGAATGTCGGAATTTATGGGTACAAAAGGGATAGATATCGATTTGCATTCAAGTTTCTATGCTGATTCAATGCATTCGTCAAGGGGATCCCCCTTGTACCCCCTGTCAGGGCTCTGCCCCGACACCTCGCTTAGGGAGCACCCTAAGGACCCCGTGCTGGTGACCGAAAATGAGGCTCCGCTTCGCTCCCGCTTAACATTTTCGCCAAATATATGCGAGACACAGTCAGCCTTCGGCTCCATATAGATTAGCTTTTTATAAGTTGGGCTCGGGTGCTGACGAAAATGATTCGCTCCGACTCCCGCTCCCGCTCAGACATTTTCGGGGAGAGGTCTCGGCTGAAGAGACGGCTTTTCATGCTCACGCCTGCGCTTGAATGCTGGTTGGAAAGTCAATTCCCTGAGCGCATGGCTCTGTATTTTGGCGAGTGGAGTTTTCGGCTGATACTTAGATATTCGAAAATTTTGAACATAAACGATAACAATATGATACTTATTACACGGGTCAAGGGACAAGGCACCCTGTGGGTGCAATGAATAATGAAGCCGCTTCGCTGATGAATAATGAATAATTATTGTCAAAATCCGCCTTCGGCAGATTTAATTTATGTGCTTCGCACTGAAATAGTGAGAATTTCGGCTTAAAATTCGATTTTCATCAATTTTAAGTTTAGCCGATAACTATCCCTTAACTTAATGCACGGGTCAAGGGATGAAATCCCTTGCGGGTCTTTAGGGCAGAGATCACCCTAAAATGCTTCCGCTTCACTATGTTGCGCTCCAGCATTTCAGGGAACCCGAGAGAGCCCTGAGCCCTCGGAGAGCCTTCGGAGAGAAAATAAAGAAAGGATTTTTGTTATGAGGAACTACAAAGAAGAACTTGAGAAGAGAATAGCATTTGTACAGAACAAGCTGGCTGAAAGCGGCGCGACGGGCATTATATTCGGCAACAGCGGCGGAAAGGACAGCGCCCTTGTGGGCATCATCTGCAAACTGGCCTGCGACAACACGGAAGGCGTTATTATGCCCTGCTCATCGAAGAGAAACTTCGGCGAGGACATGGAGGACGGCCTGGCAGTAGCGCGCCAGTTCAATATCAGGAACAGAACCATTGACCTGACGCCTGTTAAGGACCTTTTTGTGAATATACTGGATCCCCAGACGGAACTGACCAATTCCGCAGTATCCAATATCGCGCCCAGACTGAGAATGATAACCCTTTATACCATCGGCCAGTCGGAAAACCGCCTCGTAGCCGGCACCGGCAACCGCAGTGAGGCCTATATGGGCTACTTCACCAAATGGGGCGACGGCGCATACGATTTCAACCCTATCTACGACCTGACAGTAGGCGAGATATACGAATTTCTGGCATACCTTGACGCTCCCGAGAACATTATAAAGAAAGCGCCTTCGGCAGGACTTTTCGAAGGCCAGACCGACGAGGCGGAAATGGGCGTTACATACGCAGCCATCGATAAATATATACTTACGGGCGAGGCGGACCCCAAGGACAAAGAGATCATCGACAGATACCACTCAAGAAGCGGTCATAAACGGAGAATGCCCGACGTTTACGGCGGAAGAGTAGACGACTGAGAATATTTGTGAATTTTTTTGGCGGACAGAGCGTTTCCCGGGAAAGCGCTTTGCCCGCTTAAGCTTTATTTAGGCGGGACGCCTGCGTGGTGAAAAGGAGACTCGGGTCTTTAGGCTGAAGTGGAGGTTTTTGGTAGTCGGATTTTATGTGTACAAAGGGGAAGTTGTCGATTTGCATTCAAGTTTTTCGGCTGAATTTATGCATTCGTCAAGGGGATCCCCCTTGTACCCCCTGTCAGGACTCTGTCCCGACACCCTGCTTAAGGGCTCTGCCCTTAAGAATCCCGTTCGCTGGTGACCGAAAATGAGGCTCCGCTTCGCTCCCGCTAAACATTTTCGCCAAATTCATGCGAGACACAGTTGGCCTTCGGCACAAATTAGATTTGCTTTTTACAAAGGAGACTCGGGCGCTGACGAAAATGATTCGCTCCGACTCCCGCTCCCGCTCAGACATTTTCGGGGAAAGGCTGCGAATAAAAGGATGGTTTTACAATCCGGCCGCCTGCGCATATAGTTTTACTGGAAATTTAATTCCATGAGCGCATGGCTCTGTATTTTGGGGAGTGGAGTTCACGGCAGATACTTAGATTTTCGAAAGCTTTTAATATAGCCGATAGCATTTTCCCTGACTTATTACACAGGGTCAAGGGGCGAAGGCCCTTGCGGGTGCAATGAATAATGAATAATTGTTGTCAAAATCCGCCTTCGACGGATTTAATTAAAGTGCTTCGCACGCGGAGAGGCGTAGAGATAGAGATTATTGGCTTAGAAGTGAGATTATCGGCGGATTAATGTTCTCGAACAAGGTGGGATTGCTCCGCAATCCATTGACTTGA
>JAFWDD010000064.1 GCA_017534115.1 Bacillota bacterium
ACGCATTATCATGTCGATCTTATTTACTTCGTTCTGGGTGCTGATGCCCTTTATAAGGCCTACACGGGCGTTATAATATCTGCGGACGATTTCCTTTTCCGCCGCTTCTCGCACCACTTTATCATCGAAAATACAGTAACCTGCCATGTTTACGCCCATATCCGTCGGGGATTTATAGGGGCTTTCGCCCATGATTTTATCAAACATTGACTGGAGAACGGGGAATACCTCCACATCACGGTTATAGTTTACTGTGGTCACTCCGTAGGCTTCCAGATGGTAAGGGTCGATCATGTTTACGTCGTCCAGGTCTGCCGTTGCTGCTTCGTATGCAAGGTTTACAGGGTGTCTGAGAGGAAGATTCCACACGGGGAATGTCTCAAACTTAGCGTATCCCGCCATGATGCCTCTTTTATAGTCGTGGTAGATCTGGGAGAGGCAGGTCGCCATTTTGCCGCTTCCGGGCCCGGGCGCTGTTACTACTACAAGGGAACGGCTGGTTTCGATGTATTCGTTCTTGCCGTAGCCTTCATCGCTGACGATAAGAGGGATGTCATAGGGATAATGAGGGATTATATAGTGGCGGTATGCCTTTATGCCCAGGGATTCCAGCTTTTCCTTGAATGTTTTGGCTGAAGGCTGGTCACAGTAATGGGTGAGCACTACGCTTCCCACATAAAGGCCGAAGCTTCTGAATTCATCGATTAAACGCAGGACGTCCATATCGTATGTAATGCCTATATCGCCTCTGATTTTGTTTTTCTCTATATCGAAGGCGCTTATGGCGATGACGATTTCCGCCTGGTCCTTCAGGTTGGCCAGCATTTTTATTTTACTGTCCGGTGAAAAGCCCGGAAGCACTCTTGCCGCGTGGTAATCGTCAAAGAGCTTGCCACCGAATTCCAGATAAAGCTTGCCGCCGAATCTGTCTATTCGCTCTTTAATGTGCTCGGACTGCATTTTCAGATATTTATCGTTATCAAAACCGTATATCATTTTCCCTCACCTTCCGTCTTGTGTCTCTCCGAGGGTTTAGGGCTCTGCCCTAAAAACCCGCTTAAGGCTCTGCCTTAAGAATCCGCAAGGGACTTCGCCCCTTGACCCGTGTATGAGCTTCGCTCCTGCAGCTGCAATTTATCGGCTAAATTTAAGATTGCCGAAAATGTATTTTTTCAGCGCAAAGCATTTTAATTGAATCTGCCCAAGCGGATTCTGACCGCAATTATTCAATATACATTATTCATTGCGCCGAAGGCGCTCCTCCCGGAAATGACCCGGCGTTATGGTAAAAACTCTATATACTATAAAACTAAAAAATATCATAACATAAAAACTTCCATGTCATTTTCGGGATTTAAAAAAATATGCGAAGCAGTAAATCTTTACCACTCCGCTTATTGATTATATCATAGTGAACCCAAAAAAACAATAATTATAAGATACATTAAATATCATTTTCCCAAATGCCCGGCATAAAGAATAAATATTGCCGCATCCAGTCCGGTTTACAGCTTTATGGCGTCGCCTGTAAAGCTTCTGTGGCGGAACGCCGTCCTGCCATAGGCTTTTACCAGTTCGGGAGGCATACACTGCTCCACTTTGCTTTTCTTGGACCAGCACATTGCCGGGAAGCTTTTCTCCGAGGCCTGCTCCCAGTCCATTTTGCCCGTTGTCATAAAATCCTTCAGGTTTTTCTGCATAACGGCTGTGATTTTCTTTGCCGTAATCTTAAAGGGCGAGAATGCGAATACTGCTCTTGAGAGGTCTTTATTATAATTGGCGAATATGAACGAAAGGTCCACGGAATGGAAAGCGTAAAGCTTGATAAACGTCATAAACGGCGAAGAATAGTCGAATCTTCCCAGCCAGACAGGCGCGTTTTTGGACTGGGCTTCCGCAAACCATACATTGCCCATTCTGAAAATCATGTCCGAGTACTGGACAGGAAGCGCGCGTCTTTTGTATATCTTCTTATAAAGGTCGCCTATGAGGACTTTGTTCTCCTCCGTTTCCTGACTTACTCCCACTTCAGTAAGGTCGTCCACATCCAGTGCCTTCGCCAGCGGTTTTATGAAAAGGAATGACATCTCCTCTCTGGTGGTGCTGAGGTAAATCGGTTTATTGCAGGTGATTCCCTCTACGGCCGCCGGAATTGGCTGAGCTTTCATTACTTTGCCGTCAATGTCTATGGTGAACGCTCCGGCGCCTAATTTTGCCGCTCTGGCAAATTCCCTCTGTTTAGAAACAAGATGCTCCGCGGAAAGGTTAAAAAGCTCCTCTTTATCCTTTATTCCCATGAACTCCAGGTAATACCGGGCCGTCTTCACATACTGGCTCTGATTTACCATTAAAACAGGTCCTGCGCTCAATGAATAGGTCTTATGAAAATAAGGATACGCCTCTTCCACGCAGTTTAACGCAACCGCCATGGACGCTCCCGAAGACTGGCCGGAAATCGTGACATTATCCGGGTCTCCGCCAAAAAATTCTATGTTTCTGTTTACCCACTTAAGAGCCTCCACAGCGTCTGTAAGGCCGCAGTTTGCCTCGAATTCATCGCCTAAAAACGTGAAATCCAGAAATCCCAGAACACCCAGTCTGAAACTTACGGAAACTATTACTATATCAAGACTTTTGGCGAGCTTTGCTCCGTTTATGCCTTCTTCGTTGGGCGAGCCTGTCACAAAGCTTCCTCCGTGCATATAAAAAAGCACGGGACGTTTTTTATTGTCCGCTTTTGGGGACCATATATTCATATACAGGCAGTCTTCGGTCATGGTTTCGCCTTTTTTCAGATCATGCTGAGGGCTTACCGCCCTTTTGTATGTGCAGTCCAGAACATCTTCCCATTTGTCGCAGGGAACTGCCCTTTTGAACCGCAAATTGCCTGTGGGCGCCTTTCCGTAAGGCACTCCCAGAAAGCATACGGATTCATTATCCATTTTACCTTTGACCGCGCCGTATTCCGTATTAACGATAAAATCCATGTCTCCCATGTACTGTCACCGTCCTGTCAAAACTTCATATACTGATTTTATAGCGTTTTAAGCATTAAATCAATACATTTAATTATGCTGTAATTATTAATCCCCTTTCCGGCTTTTCGGATTTATCTATTGACTTTTCGGAGCATTGTGCTAATATTAACCTTGAACAGGCTGACTACCGGGCATATTCTTATGCAGCAAGCACGTACTTTGCGGGACACTTGAAAAGTATGTGTTTTTTATTTTAAAGGAGGGATTTTTATGGAGAAATCTTTTGATGAAGCTACAGCCATGAGCGTCTCACGAAAATCCATCATACTTAACACTATCCTCTTTGTATTCAAGTTATACGCCGGAATTTTCTCCCACTCGGGAGCTCTTATATCTGACGCAGTACACACGGCATCGGATGTGTTCAGCACATTCATCGTTATGGCAGGCGTCAAGCAGGCGGCAAAAGCGGCGGACAAGGAACACAGCTACGGACACGAGCGTTTCGAACCCATGGCCGCAATACTTCTTTCCATATCTTTGGCTGTTGTAGGCGTTTTAATCGGAAAATCGGGAATCATGAAAATTATTGACGGATCATACCGCACAGGTTTTACCCCCGGAATAGTCGCTTTGATAGCGGCCATTGTTTCCATAGCCGTTAAGGAGATCATGTTCATATACACCAAAAAAGCCGCTGAGGAGATCCACTCGGAAGCCCTTTTAGCCGATTCGTACCATCACCATTCCGACGCTCTCTCATCCATCGGAAGCCTTGTGGGCGTTGTGGGAGCAAGACTTGGGGCGCCTGTTCTGGATCCAATCGCTTCCCTTGTTATCTGCGTATTCATCATAAAGGTTGCCGTGGAGATTTTCATCGACTCATCCAAAGAGCTCATAGACGAGTCCTGCGATGAGGAAACGGAAGGAAAAATCAGAGACGCAGTGCTTTCCGTAGACGGCGTACGGTCCATAGACCTTCTGAAAACAAGAAAATTCGGCACTAAAATATACGTGGACATCGAAATCGGAGCAGACGGAAATTTAACACTTAACGAAGCTCACAGCATAGCCGAAAATGTGCATAATTCAGTCGAAAAATCTTCTTCCGACATCAAACACTGCATGGTTCATGTAAATCCCGTTTAATTTGTACGTAATTTTACCTTAATAATTATTAAGAAATATCAAATACTTTTTTAATTGACTAAAAAGCCTCCTATATAGTATGTATTATATAGGAGGTGATTTTTATGGGAAATTTCAGACGAATTCTTGCCGCCGGCATAGTTTGCGGCTTAATTTTTTCATGCTCCGGCTGCGGCCAAAAGACCTCCAAAGCTGACAAAACAGATATAACCGCCCAGATAGTTGATGAGGAGGTTAATGACATGAGTGCCGGAAGCGCTGAACCCTCAGCCGTTTCCCAGCGGGATATAGATAAAATGATCCTTCCCATAGACGCGGCAATATGCAGCGAATGGGAAAGAGGCCTCCGCCACAACGATAAATCCGACGAGGTAATCTGGTCGGCTCTTATGTATATAATGTGGGATTACGTGAAATCCGCCGACACGCAAAGCGACGCTGTAATCAGTATAAGCAAGGAAAAGCTCATGGATTACGCCGCCGACCTTTTTTACGGACTGGAACGGCTTCCCCAGAGGATCCCCGAAGCATACCAGTACCAGATATCTTACAGCGAGAACGACAACACATACATCATAACTCCCAGCTATCGGGAAAATACAGAAACAAAACTCGGGAATTTCACGGAAAACGCCGACGGAACCTACACCGGAACGGCAGATTTGTATTCCACGGATACAAACGAGCTTTTGGCCACATGGGAAGTTATACTGGCGCCAAACCCCGGATATTCAACCGAAAGCAGTCTTTCCACAAAGCTCGCCATAAAGGAGCTTAATCTTCAGGAAGTACGCCAGACCGAAAAAACATTCGCGAAATCGGCAACTTTCCTGGGTCTGACTGACAGTCACACCGTTGAGGTTCAGTTCGTAAACGGAGAGCTTGCCCAGTTCCAGTTCTATGACGAGGATGTTGCCGGAAAACTGAGCGGATTATTCGAAGGCAATGAATTCGCATTCTCCTATACGATGGACAGAGAAACAGGCATCTCGGAAATAACCCAGATTTATTAAATCCATAAAAAAATCCCAGAACACTGACATGACCGGTATTTTGGGATTTTTAGCATTTAGGGATTAAAAAAAGCACGCAAAACATAAAATTTTCTGCGTGCCTTTGATTATTCAGTTTTAGATCTATTTCATGCGGGGTTTTTTCTCGTTAATTCACATTCCACTTCACTAAGAAAGTCATAGTCAAACAATATAGCATTTACCGTCATTTCTTCTTTGAGTCTGAGCGCCTCTTTGCTTGATCCTAAATCTCTGTTTATAACGGATCCGAATTTTTCCTGGAATTTGTCGGCAAAACGAGTGCATATATTGGAAATCTCCCTTTCAGCCATGTTCTTCTTTGAGAAAAGAATTCCCATGAACATAACAGCTCCGTTAAGAAGACCGTACCCATCTTTGCCCCTGCTCATATTATATAAACCTGAAGCTGCCTGAATAGCCTGTGTTTTGATACTTACGCCAAGGAGCTCTCCCAGACAGTACAGAGTAGTTTTTGCGCTGTTTATATCACAAACGTTATAATAATGGTGTACAAGACTTCTGACTTTCTTTTCTGTTTCACTCATCATTAATCACTCCCTACTATATCTATCTAAAGTTATTCTAAAACAAAACTTACTGAAAATAAAGAAATTTTGCAAAAGTTTATAATAATTATCATAAATGTAAAAAATGTCACACAATTTTAACAAATGTTCTTTCCGTCGAGGACAGCTGTCTTCAGCTTGTCATCTTCGTATATAAGTTTCAGGGAAAAGAACTCTTTTTCGTCCATAAGTTTTAAAAAAATCTTATCCCCTTCCCATATATTCAGCTCTGAAATCCGATCCTTTTGGATGAATACCAGTTCACCTTCGTCGCAGGCGGTTATTTCGCCTGTATATTCACTCGATTTATACAGAAACATATATTCCGTTTCATAAATATTCGAAACGAAGGTTATTACGCCTTTGAATTCCCAGCTTAAAAGCTCCAGTCCCGTTTCCTCCTTAACCTCACGGAGAAGGCAGTCTTCCGGGCTTTCGCCGGCTTCCAGCTTTCCGCCCACGCCTATCCATTTGTCTTTATTTACGTCGTTTTCTTTGGATGTACGGTGGAGCATAAGGTATTTGCCGTCTTTTTCTATGTAGCATAAAGTCGTAAGCTTCATATTGGTTACCCTCAAAACTTATATGGTATATAAGAATATATTATATAAAACAGTTTTTGTCAATATATATTGTTTAAGGGAATTTATTTTACCGGTTATCTGTTTTTTCGCCTGAGTCATCGGGGTTTGACCTTTCCAGAGCCGATCCCCGGACCAGTTTATCCTTCCCATAGCGTTTTCGGATGCTGTCCACGGCTTTGTCCAGTTTCCGCAGTTTTCCTGTCTGTCCGTGTCAAACAGACTTTCCTGGACATACTCGGTCTTCACCACATCAGACAGATAGACACCCAGAAGACGGAGCGGTGTTTTGCCGTCCCAGAGCTCATCGAACAGAACCTGAACTATCTTATATATATCGGCGGTTATGTCTGTTGGCTGGGAGAGCTTCTTCTGGTGGGATTTGTTTTGAATGAAGTATCCCTTATGGTAACTGTGATGCAGTATGCTTTTACGGAGTCCGAACGCATACGGGAGCTTACTTTTTCCGTAAGTGCAAGGAATTCCCTATAAGCACGGGCTTTGTCCGTTATATCCTCCTCATATGTATAGGAGATGCTGTAGCCCTTGGCTTCACGTGCTGAGGTGCGCACCGGAGAATCGTCGATGCCGTTGGCGTAATCGTAGAGCATCTGGCCCATTTTATTGCCTAGGATGGATTTCACGAAGCCTATATTGGCACGGGCTAAATCGCCGATGGTTTTTATGCCGGATTTCCGCAGTTTTTCAGCTGTGGCGCTGCCTACGAACAGCAGGTCGCCCACGGGAAGAGGCCAGAGCTTGGTTTCTATCTCAGCGGGAAACAGGGTATGGACTTTATCCGGTTTTTCGAAGTCGCTTGCCATTTTAGCCAGGATCTTATTTGTGCTGATTCCGATATTGACAGTGAAGCCCAGTGTATTTTTGATTTCGTCTTTTATTTTATATGCCAGGGCTATCGGGTCGGGATAGATATTCTCCGTGCCGCTCATATCCAGAAAGCACTCGTCTATGGAGTATTTCTCCAGCGCGGGTGCGTATTTCCGGCAGATGTCCATGAATTTTGCGGAACATTTCCGATACAAGTCGAAGTCAGGCTTTTCCAGCACGAGCTCCGGGCATTTTCTCAGCGCAAGGCCGACGGGTTCTCCGGTTTTGACGCCTTTTTGCTTTGCAGGGATGGATTTCGCCACTACTATGCCTTTGCGTTTATCCTTATCTCCGCCGATCGCTGAAGGGATGAGGCGCAGGTCCGGTCTGCCTTCCGACAGCAGTTTGACCGCTGTCCATGAAAGGTATGCGCTGTTCACGTCTACATGAAATATTAATTGACTCATACCGCCTCCTCCTTTCTGGCTGTTTGTTTCTTGGGGCTCCGCCCCAAACCCCGTATGCCTCCGGCGGCTCGCCGAGGGCTCAGGGGCGCTGCCCCTAAGAACCCCGCTTAAGGCTCTGCCTTAAGAATCCGCAAGGGACTTCGCCCCTTGACCCCGTGTAATAAGTATAGGAAGGTTATCGGCTATAATAAAGTTTTGTGAAACACAAAATTTTGCCGATACAAACCATCTGCATTTGTGCCAAAGGCACTTTAATTGAAACGGCGCAAGACGTTGCTGACCACAGCTCGCCGAAGGCGAATTTCGCTGACCGAAGGTCAATTTAGCTCACCTAAGGCGAATTTCGCTCTCTCGAAGAGAGAATTCAGCTTATCTCCTTCTTCCTGAAATTCATCTGCGAAATTATCAGTCCCAGCAGTGTAAATCCCATTCCCAGAAATGCCAGAGGCGTTATGGTTTCCTTAAGCACTATTATGGAGACCACTACTGTTACTGCCGGCTGAAGATATATGTATACCGATGTTTTTACGGGTCCCAGTATATCTAAAGACTTGTTCCACGTCACATAGCAGATCGCGCTTGCAAGTATGCCTAAAAACAGCAGGTTGCCCAGCATCTGAGGCTGTCTGATTAATCCAATGTCGAAGTGGACTCTGAAAAATACGGCCGCGGGGATCATGAAAATTATGCCGTAGAAGAATATCCTTTTGGACATCAATTGTTTATTATACCCATATTTTCCCAATTTTGCCAGAATAATTGAATAGAATGCCCACGAAAGCGCTCCCAAAAGGGCCAGAATGTCACCCAAAGGGTTGAGATGCATTGCGGAGCCGTTAAAGCTTATTATGGCTATTCCCACCATGGCAAGAGCGAATCCTACAAAGAAATTCTTTCCAAAGCTTTCCGTTTTTATGAAAATTGACGCTAATAGAGCCGTAAACAGAGGCGCCGCCGAGATTATAACGCTGACGTTGGACGCGTACGTATAGGTCAGGGCGAAATTCTCGAAAAGGAAGTACAGAGTCACTCCGCAGGCTCCCGCCAGCGCGAAAAACGGCTCCTGACGTCTGCTCTTCAATTTGAGAAAGCCCGGATGCATAATAAACAGCACTATATAACCTATTATGAATCTGATGAGCATTACCTCGACCGCTTTGAAACTGCCCAGAAGCACCTTTGTGGAAATAAAGGTCGTGCCCCAGACTCCTATTGTAAAAAGAGCCAGCAAATGGCCTCTTGTGTTGTTTTCCATATTTTTCTCCTTTTTTCTTATGTTGT
This sequence comes from Bacillota bacterium, assembly GCA_017534115.1. Classification (GTDB taxonomy): domain Bacteria; phylum Bacillota; class Clostridia; order Lachnospirales; family Anaerotignaceae; genus RGIG5631. The sequence goes on from JAFWDD010000064.1 coordinate 8,885, forward strand.
GTTATGCTAAGTATATCACAAAAATATCCAGATTCTAATCAGGTAAACAAGAAAATATATTTGTGCAAATTTTTCTTTTTTAACGCAGTTTATATAAAAAATCCCGCCGTATATTTATGCATCAGAGTAATTTTTTCTGTTTTCACCAAATCGGATTTCAATTTAGCGCTTTAATTCATCAAAATCACCATTTTTACTCCTTCCGGACTTCGGAAAAAACCTATATTCTTCAATTATTCCCGCATTTTTAGCTCTTTTTTAACACTTTTTATTCCGTATGTATTCATTTTTCTTATAATTACCATAAATAAAAGTTGAAAAAACCTTTAAAAAAAGGTAAAGTAGATTAAATAACTAAAAAAAGGAGATGTAGACTTTGAGCCGATTAAACCTTACAAAAATATCCAATGCTCAAAAAACTATGGACGGGCTCTACATGGATTTCGACCACAGAATCGCAGCATCCCCCATTGGAAACTGCCCCGTGGATCTTACAGCCGCATTCCTTAAAGTATGCGCTGCCCAGTCATGTGGAAAGTGCGTGCCCTGCCGTATCGGATTGGATTCTTTATCCGGCATTTTAAACACTATTCTTGATGGAGAGGCAACATTAGAAACTATTGACGAGGCAGAAAGACTGGCCACAGTAATCGTGGATTCTGCCGACTGTGCTATTGGCTTTGAAGCCGCAAAACTGGTTTTAAACGGCATTAAAGCTTTCAGAGAGGACTATGTTTCTCATATAGAAAAAGATAAATGCACAGCTAATTTCGCAGCTGTTCCCTGCTCCGCAAAATGCCCCGCGCACATTGATATTCCCGGATATATCGCACTTATTGGCGACGGAAGATATGCTGACGCAGTTCGTCTTATCAGAAAAGACAATCCTCTTCCCGCAGTATGCGGTCTTATCTGCGAACACCCCTGCGAGAAAAACTGCCGCAGAAACATTATTGACGACGCTATTAACATCAGAGGACTTAAACGTTTCGCCACAGACATGGCAGGAGACGTTCCCGCGCCCGAAAAAGCTCCCGAAACAGGAAAAACCGTTGCTGTTGTAGGCGGAGGACCTTCCGGACTTACAGCCGCTTACTTCCTTTCACTTATGGGACACAAGGTTACTATTTTCGAAAGCAAGCCTAAATTAGGCGGAATGCTTCGCTACGGCATCCCCATGTACAGACTTCCCGATGAAAATCTTGACAAGGAAATCGACGTTATCCTTTCACTGGGAATCGACGTTAAGCTTAATACATACATAGGAAAAGACGTTACTATAGACGAGCTTAAAAAGAATTTCGACTGCACATATATCGCGATCGGAGCGCATTCCGATAAAAAACTGGGAATCGACGGAGAAGACGCAGCAGGCGTTATTTCAGCCGTTGAACTCTTAAGAAACTGCGGTGAACACGCTCTTCCCGATTTCAAGGGCAAAGACGTTGTTATCGTAGGCGGAGGAAACGTTGCTATGGACGCTACAAGAACATCCATGCGTCTCGGCGCCAAATCCGTAAAATGCGTATACAGAAGACGTGTTGACGACATGACCGCACTTCCCGAAGAAATTGAAGGCGCAATGGCTGAAGGATGCGAGATCATCCCTCTTATGGCTCCCGAAAGAGTTGAGAAAAATGCTGACGGAAGCCTGAAGGCTATTGTATTCAAACCCCAGATTACAGGAAAATACCGCGACGGAAGACCTTCACCCCAGAAGGCGGACCTTCCCGAGGTATCAATGGAATGCGATGTTGTTGTTGTAGCTATCGGTCAGGCAATCGAATCCAAGGTATTCGCAGAAATGGGAATTCCATTAAACAGAGAAAGCCTGAAAGCGGACGATTTCTGCGCTGTTCCCGATAATGAAGGCGTTTTCGCCGGCGGTGACTGCATATCAGGTCCCAAAACAGTTATTATGGCTATTGAGGCAGGTAAGGTAGCGGCCGCTAATATCGATGAATATTTAGGCTGTCATACCGATATATCCGCTAATGTAAGCGTACCCGAAGCTACTCACCACTTTATGTCGGCTTGCGGAAGAATCAATCTCGGCGAAAGAGCTGCCGGAGAGAGAAAGAACGATTTCGACATTATGGAAAATGAAATGACATTACAGGAGGCTAAACAGGAATGCAGCCGCTGCTTGAGATGCGACCATTACGGAATGGGCTCCTTTAAGAACGGGAGGGCATATAAATGGTAAAATTAACAATTGACGGAAAACTTATTGAAGCAAAAGAAGGTTCCACCATTCTTGAAGCAGCAAAGTCCGCCGGTATTTATATCCCTACTCTTTGCTACTATAAAGACGTGAACCAGATCGGCGCGTGCCGTGTATGTCTTGTGGAGATCGAAGGAGACGAGCGTCTTTCCGCATCCTGCAACACATATGTTGAAGAAGGCATGGTCGTTAAAACAAATTCACCCAGAGTTAGACAGGCAAGAAAAGTAAACGTTGAGCTCATTCTTTCACAGCACAACGTAAACTGCACGTCCTGCGTAAGAAGCGGAAACTGCGCTCTTCAGAGCGTCGCAAACGACCTGAATATTCTGGATGTTCCTTATGAAAAGAAAACTGCTAAATCCAACTGGGATATGACTGCTCCCCTTATCCGCGACGCTTCCAAGTGCATCAAATGCTACCGCTGCATCAATGTATGCGAGAACATTCAGGGCCTCGGAGTATGGGATATCAACGGAACAGGCACAAGAACAAAAGTAACATTAAGCAGAGCGGAAGCAATCAGAGATATGAACTGCACATTCTGCGGCCAGTGTATCACTCACTGTCCTACAGGCGCATTGAGAGAACGTGACGATACAGACACTGTATTCGCGGCTATTGATAATCCCGATTTAATCACTGTTCTCCAGATGGCTCCCGCAGTCAGAACAGCATGGGCGGCAAACTTAGGCCTTACACCCGAAGAAGCTACTGAAAAACGCATGGTTGCCGCATTCAGAGCCCTCGGCGTTGATTATGTATTCGATACAAACTTCTCCGCTGACCTTACCATCATGGAAGAAGGATCCGAGTTCATCGAAAGAATGACTCATCCCGGCGAATACAAAATGCCCATGTTCACATCCTGCTGTCCCGGCTGGGTAAGATTCATGAAGCTGGAATACCCCGAATATGTGAACAATCTTTCCACGGCAAAATCGCCTCAGCAGATGTTCGGAGCTGTTACAAAGAGCTATTTCGCAAAGAAAATCGGCGTTGACCCTTCAAAGATCTACTGTATCTCAGTAATGCCCTGTACGGCTAAGAAATACGAGTACGATGTACCCGAAGTAAATGATGCCGTTGATGGCCTCAAGGACGTTGATATGGTTATTACCGCCCGCGAAATCAGCAGAATGATCAAGGCGGCTCACATAAATGTTAAAGAACTTCCCGAAGAGGAATTCGATTCTCCTTTAGGAAGCGGCACAGGCGCGGCTGTTATTTTCGGCGCAACAGGCGGTGTTATGGAAGCGGCTTTAAGAAGCGCATACTTCCTTATCACAGGCGAGAATCCCGATGCGGACGCATTTAAGGCTGTAAGAGGTCCCGAACCCTGGAGAGAAGTTAGTGTTGAGATCAAGGGTATTCCCGTAAGAGCGGCGGTTACCAGCGGTCTGGCTAACACAAGAAAGCTTATGGAAGCTGTTATCTCCGGTGAGAAAGAGTACGATTTCATCGAGATCATGGCTTGTCCCGGCGGATGCTCCGGCGGAGGCGGACAGCCAATTTCCGATGGCAACGAGCTGGCTTTCGAAAGAGGTCAGATCCTCTACAAACTGGATGCAAACAATCCTCTCAGATTCTCTCACGAGAATCCCGATGTTCTGAAGCTTTACGAAGAATATATGGAAAAACCTCTTTCACATATGTCTCATAAGCTGCTGCATACAAAACAGGAGAACTGGACTCTGTAAGACAATTAAACATTTTTACATAAAAAAGGAAGCGGACGCAAAAAATCCGCTTCTTTTATTTTGTCTGTATGCAAAAAGTATTTTTTATCTGCAAACCAGAAGCCTCTCCTCTCCCATATCATAGTACAGGGTAAGCTTGGCGTCCGAAACATCATACACATGGATAATTCCCTTTATGTCCTCGGGAAGATTTACTATTTCCTCCGTTTCCTCTTTAAACTCCTTCAGCAGATCCAGATTGTATTCCACTGTGCTTCCGCCTTCGAAAACCGCCGTATACAGAATTCCGGCCTCTACAAGATCCTGGAATATATGACTGCCGTAGCTCAGCTCGGGAATATAGCCAACGCTGGATTCGGAAACCTCCGCTATTACGGAAAATTCGCTGATATCCGCAAATGCCGAAGGCACTCCCAGTTCAGGGGACGAAGTGCAGATCCGCCCGGGAGTGAGAAGAAGCATCTTCTTCCCTTTTTCACGATAATACCAGTTTACCTCCGAAAGAGCCTTCTTGATTTCGAATTTCCTTCTGTACGGCATCTGATAATAGCCTATAGGGTCTATATGTACCACCACATCAAGGGGAAGTTCTCTGGAAAATCCCATGGAAACGCCCTTTGTCTCCATAAGTATGCTCTCGGGAGATACATTTTTCGGAAATTCGACCTTATCTCCGTCGGCTGTCAGCTGAAGAGGCCTGCACTGCAGCAGGTCAATCACATAATCCCCGTTTTTAGACAGGTTTATTGTATATTCCGTATCTACAGGATACTGGTAATGCTCCTGAATCACCTCAAGTATATTTCGCATATCCTCCATAAGCGCGGCGTTTCCGGTCAAGCCATCGCAGGTCACGAAAAGCACTTCTCTGTTGTTTCCCATCTCCCTCAGAAACCGCTCTGTTTCGTAATTGTGGGAAAGAAGCGTCCGTTTAAGATAATCGGGAATGACTTTGCACATTTTCAGAGGGTCGAAACCTTCCACTTCGCCGGACTCCATGCTGATTGCGTCCACAATCCTCTGGGAAAACTGCTGTCTGTCAGAGGCCGTCGTATTTATTACCCGGGACGGATCGTCCAGAGAAACCATTCTGGGGTATGAGCCCGTTCGTCTGTCAACGGCAGCAGTGCCGAGGCCCATAACAAGTCTGAGCATTCCCGATTCCGGCCGGACAGCATCCATTCTGTATGGACTCACCGAATAACCAACACCGGCGGCACAGGGCATGAAAAACCCCTCAAAACGAGAGCCGGAAACTCTCTGTACAAGAATCGACATCTGCTCATCCCTTTTATCCAGGCCACGTCTTTTCCTGTAATCCAGCGCAGAAAGACTCATTGTGCTGGCGTATACGGTCTGAACCGCCTTTTCAAATTCCCGGAGACGTTCCTCCGGGTCACCCAGATTGCCACAGAAAACCGAATCATACTTGCCTGCGAATGCATTTCCGAATCCGTCCTCAAGAACCGAACTGGAGCGGACAATAATCGGGTCATTGCCGTAATAATCCAGTATTCGGCGGAACTCAGCCTCTATTTTCGCGGAAAATTTTCCGTCCATTATCTTTTGTGCAAACTCCTCAGCCAACGCGAAATATCCCTCGTCTGTTCTCTGTTTTATGCGCAGGTCCCAGAACCCGTTATCAACAATATACGAATAGAACACGTCGGAACCGATGTAATAGGAATCATGAGGCTCAAAACGCTCAAAAATATCAGGGCGGTGGTTTTCCACAATCTTTCTGGAAAGGAGCATTCCGCAGGCCTTTCCGCCTATCATTCCTGTGCCAACCATACGGGAATGCACCTCAAAATAATCCTCCGGCTTGAAGTTTTCCTTTATAAGCTCACGCATTCTTTCGTCTCGTGTCAGCATTATGTCACAGATTCGCGCGCATTCGCTGGTGACGTCAATGCCGTTTTCCATAAGAAGCTGAATCCGCTTGAAAAACCTCTCCCAGCTGTCCAGATTCTGGTCCGCCGCCTGAGTCGTGGCCTTGTTCATTATACTGTAAAAATGACTTATGTCCGTGCCGTCGGAAAGGACCTTGAAACTCAGGTCTTCCTTACCCAGTCTGTGAGGCTGGAACATAGTCTGGGAATAACGGTTCCAAACCTTCATGGGCCGCACATAAAACTCATCGGCGTCAGTATATACATCGAGAAAAAGCTGGGTCGTGTCGCGGATGGTCGCTATTGCGTCAAATGAATGCCTGCCGCGGATTATTGGGAAAAAAGCAACCGTATCCAGTATAAAAAGGTATGGGCAGGTCAGATGAAAGAAGTTACCCATCATCAGGTCTGTCGCCCAGGCCTCTTCCAGCTCCGAAAGACAGTCGAAAACATAAAACGCGTCATAACCCTCGCGCTCGATGAGGTTATGTATATTTACGGTAAATGTCTCGAATCTGTGGGAAAGCTCCACCTGCTCTATTTTAAGGCCCGGCCGCGGAGTAAGAATTGGCTCATGCTCGGCAAAACGGATATATATGAGGTTCCTGCCGTCCGCAATAGCCTGATTGGCGAAACGCTCCGCCAGAAAGCGGAATTCGTTCAGCGACGGCACCTGCCACACAACATTGTCGCCCAAACGGATATAGTTGAGAGCCTCGTCCATCATGGGAATGCCCGACTTCGTTTTCTCAAAAGCTGCCATATTAAAACCTCCTTTATGTGTATCTATTCATTCGATTTTATGCAAGCGATGTGAAATATAAAAAGACGCTCCTGTGTTGTATAAGGAACGCCTTTGCCCGTCAATTTTAAGTTTTGTTTACCGCGAAACCGGTGCCGCGGATTTCTCATTTGTTATACTTAATTTTAAACCATCGGAAGATGTTTTTCAATCGGATAAGGCATAAAATATGCAGTTGGTATGTATAACCGTGGGTTATTGCGGAGTAAAGGCTCTGAAGGCTTAAGGCTCTAGCTGTGCCTCCGGCGGCTCAGGGCTCTGCCTTAAGAATCCGCAAGGGACTTCGCCCCTTGACCCTGTATAATATGTTTGGGACGGTTATCGGCTAAACTTAAGATTTTCGCTCTCGGAATTTTATCAAATACAGTTCTATCTTTCAGCGCGAAGCACTTAAATTAAATCCGCTGAAGGCGGATTCTGACAACAATTATTCATTATTCATTGCGCCTTAGGAGCCCCTCATTCCTCCTTCTTTTTTTGTTTACTTCGGCATATACCGGCCAAACATCTGTATAAGCGTGGTAAACTAAACACCAAAATTTTTATTATTATCGATGTTTTTCAAAAATTTCTCTTGTAAAATCTTTATTCCCCCGCATTTTTTTGTTATTCTTGGGCAAATTTACCAATTACCCATAAAATTTTTGTGTAGGTTTACAACGGAACACCCTCTCCTCTGTCAATTTAGCCAAATAAAGCAAAAAATCCCAAAAAACTATTTAAATTATCAAGCTTTCGGGTTATAATATAGAAGAATTAATATATATATATTATATTATGCCCTTTTTGTAGGGTGAATTTTTGTTGCGGGAGGTGTTTTATAACTTTATATATATATTTCTATAAACTTTTATTTTTTTAAGAAAGGAGAAAACAAAATGAAGAAATTATTAAGCTTTATTATTTCTGCTACTCTTGTTTTCGGCGTAGTGCCTCATATGGCTTTCGCTACAGAGAATGACGTTGAAAAGGATAACGTTGAAGTAGCTGTAGAAAAAGAAAACCTTCAGCTTGTAGAAGGCGGCGGTGTTGTTACTATTGACGAAAGCGGAAGCGGCGGCGATGAAAACGGAAGCGGCGGCGGACAACAAATCATACCAGACGGCCCCAATGATCAAGGCGAATCAGGCAGCGGCAGCGCAACAACAGGCAGCGCAACCGCTTTCACAATCACAACCAAAGACTGCCAACCCATCGGTTATTATGTTTCTAATGAGAATGATTATACTTTAAAAGCTTTTTCACCGGATGAGAACAACAAAAACAATTATGTTGTAGACTTCCAATATGATGATTTATTATTCGAATACACTGGAACAGCCCCCAATGATAATCAAGTTATTAAATGGACTGTTTCAGACGATGTTATTGATTGGGACTTCTATTGGAAAGAGTCTGATAATGGATCATACTCATTAACCTTATCTTCCTCTGGTATTAATTATGATACTTACGGTTATTACAGTGACAAAATTTATGTAGAACTTGACAAAGATTACCCCGAAGTAAGCGTTACAGCAGAACTTGTTGACAAGCCCACTCCTATTGTTGACTTATGCGAAGACGGAGAACCTTACACCATCACACTTAACTCCGTTGGAAGCGGCGACGATAAAGGTATCTTTACAATTGATGACCCCGAGGAGATGACAGCTCTTTACAACACACTGAAGCTGTATCACGCAAATACTGTTGTATCTGAAATGGCAGCAGGAAAAGAACCCCTGCCGTTTTTAAGCAGCATGATGGGTAATTTCCCCTATGGTTTTGCTTCCATATCTCCCGCATTGCTTTTACCTTATGACTTGCCTTACATGCCGGAACCTTTCATGGTAATCTCCCCGGAAACAGGCAGCCTTATAGATATTACAGTCATGCCTGAAGAAGAAATAAATGAATCTCTCAAGTTACCGGAATCTGCAACTCCTGAGGAATTAACCATTTCTATCCCTAACATTAGCGTTTTCGGACAGTTAGTAGGTTATGAAATGCCTAAATATGAGGAGCCTGTCCTTGAATCCAAGGGCCCTGACGGTCAGGACGAAAATCAACCTGTAAAAGAGGGAACTTACATAAATCTTATAAGAACACCTTTCGCGGAAGAAGAAGGCTTCTCTGTTAAACCCAACATAAGCAGCCTTAAATGGGCTCCTTTCTGTGCAACATATAATTTCTGGTTTGATATTACATGCCCTGAAAGTGACTCATCTAGTGGATCAACTAGTGAATCCACTGATGTTTCAACTTATCCTTATTTAGTACATCTCACACCTTACTATGAGGAAACTGATTCTGACCTCACAGGAGGAGATGAGCAGGTTACGAAATGTTTGGATGAGGACTTCGAACTTCCTACATATCCTTACTTCAGCTCAGTTGAATTTGAAATTGCAGTTGAAAGACATGCAGTAGTAGACCTCGTTGAAGAAAATGCAAAAGTTACATATTACGGCGAAGACGCTTTAAGAGCAACTGTATTTGCATTGGCAACAGCTCTTAACACAAAATATGACGCATTCCCGACAGATGATGACGGATATGATTTTAGTTCTGCTGACGGTTATATTGCAAACGATTTCTACAAACTTGATATGAGCGGCGGCAAATATATTTTATACCTGAATTTGGACTATGACGCAGAAGCCGCAGATGACAGCAGCAGCTCAGACACAACCACTACAACTCCTGAAGGTGGAAACAACGATCAAACTGTTCCCGAAGGCGGAAACAACGATCAAACTGTTCCCGATGGCGGAAACAACGATCAAACTGTTCCCGATGGCGGAAACACCAATCAGGACGAAACCGCAACTGAGGAAGATGTTAAATACGATGTATCCGCAGATATAACTGATTCTGTAGACCTGATCATTGATCTTATTTCAGAGATTGACGATTTAACCGAAGATGAAGATGCATGTCCTTTTGAAACCATGTATAAAATGCCCGACTTCGCTGAGGCATATGCAGGATTAACTGTAGTATTCGAGGAGACAGAAGATAACACCGTTGAAGGTAAAATAACAATTGAATTCCCTGAAAAAGCCGACATCAATATGGAATTTGTCAATGACGGCCTCGACGCTATCATTAAAGATAAGCCAAACCATCCTCTTACATTTGTGAAAGAGTATCTTAACGCTGAATTCGGTTATCCCAAAGAAAACGCTGATGATTCACAAACTGTTAATACATTAGCTCTTCGTGAAGGTGAAGCAGGCGGAGAAGGTGAAACCGAAGCAGCAGCCGGCGTTTATGACGCAGTTAGGAAAGCAGCTTATGATACAATGACATTCATATTCGACGCATATAAAGTAACATTCGACGCCGACGGCGGAACACCTGAACCCAAAGAACAGACAGTTAAAGCAGGCGAAAAGGCTACAAAACCCGAAGAAGATCCTAAAAAGACCGGATATAAATTTGACGGCTGGATGCTTGACGGCAAAGCATATGACTTCGACACAGAAGTAACAAAAGACATAACACTTACCGCTAAATGGACTAAAGAAGGCGGCGGCGGCGGCGGCGGAAACAACGACAGCAAACTTTACAAAGTATACTTCGTAACAAACGGAGGAACTAAGTTAGATCCTGTTTCCTACAAAGCCGATACAGAAATCGATCCTTCCGAATACACCACAACCAAAGAAGGCGACACATTCTTAGGATGGTATCGTGACTCAGCATTCACAAAGAAAGCTGAAAAATTCCTTCTTGAAAGCGATGTAACACTTTACGCTAAATGGCAGAGCGACGAAGACAAACCTAATCAGCCTCCCGTAAGCCCTGATAAACCTCCTTTCGATGACATCACTCCTAAAGACTGGTTCTATAAAGATGTAATTGAAATGTACGAAAAAGGCCTTATGAGCGGCATGGGCAACGGCAAATTCGAGCCCAATATTTCAACAGAAAGAGCTATGGTAGTTTCCATTATCTACCGTCTTGAAGGCTCACCCGCTGTTGAATACAAACCTCTTTACAGCGATGTTGAAGAAGGCAAATGGTACACAGACGCTATCATCTGGACATCCGAACAGGGCATTTCTTCAGGATATCCTGAAGGCGATTTCAAACCTGACCAGATCGTATCACGTCAGGAATTAGCAAGATTCATTTATATGTACGCTTGCTACAAGGGTGCAGGATTCAAAGGCCTTTGGGACTTCAACCTTGACTTTGACGACGCTGACAAAGTTGGCTCATGGGCAAAAGAATCTGTACAGTGGTGCGTAATGAACGGACTTATCACAGGTGTTGGCAACAACCTTCTTGCACCCAGAGACATCTCCACAAGAGCACAGCTTGCGGCTATATTCAATCGTTTCAGCAAACTTGACCTTGCTCCTGCTGTTGTAGAAGAAGAACCCGCAGAGGAACAACCCGACGAGGAGCAGCCCGCTGAAGAAACTCCCGCAGCTGAGACTCCTGCTGAGGAAACTCCCGCTGAGGAAACTCCCGCAGCTGAGACTCCCGCTGAAGAAGTTACTGCAGGTTGATAAATTAAATACAAATGCTCCAAATCGGAGCTTAAGATTAAAGACGGTACGCAATGTACCGTCTTTTTTTACTTTTTCTCTCCGAATGCTCTGAACTTAAACCTCTGAGAACCACCTCAAGAGATCCGTTTATTATAAAAACGCAATTATATGAAATACCCCAAAAAACATTTGATATATAGCTTCATTAGTGTAAAAAATAATTATATCTCAAAGGAATTACTATCTACATCCTTACACTGGAAAATTTATCGCTGAATACAAGGCTTTTTTTGTTTAATTGTGACTATTAAGCAGAAATGTTTATTATATATAATAGAAATCATAGTCAGAAAAATCTTGATATATGCCCCCTGATTAGTTATAATAAATACATGAGCGTACAGTTTTTATTTGTTCTTAAAGTTACATAAAATCAGGCCAATCGGCTTAGCCGACAGTTTGTTGTGTTCCTTGAAAGAGCAGAAAAAAACTGTCTCTGACTTTATACGTCAGAGAGTACGTAAGTAAACTATTTAACCGCGGGCGGCGGGCAAAGCGGTTCCTAAATCTCAGCCACACTGCGGTATAAGAAAAAAAAGGAGGAAAAACATTTATGAAAAAATCACGAAAACGACTATTAAGCATCATACTTTCCCTGGTGCTTGTGGTAGGAATGTTCCCTGCCATGGCGCTAACGGCAAGTGCAGCGAGTGGGACACCAATTCCAGCTAGCGGAGGGTCTCTCTCAACAGGTAGCTATTATCTGTCAGGAAATGTGAATCTGACCAAAGACCTGACAATCGCCAAGGGCAGTACGGTCACGATCGATCTGAACGGATATACCCTGAAAGGAACCGGATCGGCAGCTGTCATTTTTGTTAATGGCGGTACACTTACCATCAACGACACCAGCAGCAGCAAGGCTGGAAAAATTACAGGCGGCTCGAGCTCAACTGGCGGCGGTGTTTCTGTTAGAAGCGGCGGAAGCCTCACAATGAACGGCGGTACCATTACGGGTAACAAAACTGACAATACCGGCGCCGGAATATATATACAAGGCACCAACTCGTCGGCAGTCATGAATGGCGGCACAGTAACCGGCAATACCTCAACCGGCAACGGAGGAGGCGTGCACTGTAATAATGGCTGCACCTTCACGCTCAACGGCGGATCCATCACCGGAAACACAGCTATAAATGGCGGCGGTGTATCAGCCTACGGCACTTTCGTCATGAACGGAGGCGAGATCACCAATAACACTGCATCTACAGAGGGCGGCGGTGTGTATTTTTACTCCAATGGCTCATCTGTTTTCACGATGACAGGCGGCAAGATCACCGGTAACAGCTCGAAAGGTCCGGGCGGCGGCATGTTCTGCAAAAATGGCACAAAAATCAATCTCTCAGGCAACACGATAATATCCGGCAATACCCGGAATGACAGGCCTGATAACGTTGCACTTGACGAAAGCACTAAGATAAACATCACAGGCAAGCTGACTTCAGGCGCCTCCATCGGTGTGAATATGACTAGCGCCGGCGTTTTTACCACCGGTTACAAGGACAACATGAATAATGATGACCCGGCAAAATACTTCAGCAGCGACAATTTCTCGCAATATGTTGTTCTCTTGGACTCCAGTGGTGAGGCCACGCTGGGCAGTGCCGCTCCACCTCACTCCCACGACGACATCAACTTCACTGCGTGGGACAGCACCAACAGCCTGCCTACAACCGCAGGCGACTACTACCTGACCAAAGATATAGAAATAACAAGCAGTAGTGCTGGTACTTCTGGAGTTTATGGCATATGGTACGTACCTTCCGGTGTGACGAACCTCTGTCTGAACGGTCATACAATTACACTTAATGCCAGATATCTTGCAGGAATTCACGTCCAGGCACAGGCGACGCTGAATATCTACGACGAGGACGGAACAGGCAAAATAACAGGTGACTGTGAGGATGGTCTGCTGTATATCAACGGCACCTGCACACTTAGAAACGCCGCCATTACAGGCAACGCAAGAGCCTACGGTGTGGATGTTCGCGGCAACTTCACCATGTACAGCGGCAGTATCACCAATAATACAAATACCATTCTCGAAAAATCCAGCGGCGGCGGTGTCTTTGTGAAATTCGGCAATTTTATCATGGAGAACGGAACCATCGCCAATAATGCCACAACAAAATACGGACAAAAAGGCGCAGGCGTTTCGATCGATAACGGCACCTTCACCATGAAGGGCGGAAGCATCACTGGAAACAACTCCTTTGGGGCTGGCGGCGGCGTCCTTGTAAATAACGTCGCTAGTTTTGAGATGCAGGGCGGCGTAATATCCGAAAATTCATCTGATAGTAACGGCGGCGGCGTATTTAACAACGGCGGTACTTTCACAATGACAGGCGGCAGAATTACTGAGAACACAGCTTCCGGTAACGGCGGCGGTGTAGCTGTATATAATAAAGGTACGTTTAATCTTTCGGGCGACTCTGCAGTTGTAGACAATGAACAACAATTCCTGAAATCAAGCGACAATGATAATAATGTTTATTTGTCTAAAAACGCTGTTATCACAATAAGCGCTCCTATTACCGCAAACGAAAAAACCGGTGTGATAATGGAAACTCCCGGCGTTTTTACCACCGGTTACAAGGACAAAATGAACAGCGAGGATCCTGCAAACTACTTCACCAGCGATGATACCCAGTATGTCGTTCTTACCCACTCATCCGGCGAGGCCATGTTGGGAATTCCCGCCGTATCCATCACCTTCTACGAAGATATGGACGGAAACCGTACCACTGGGGCAGAACAGACAGCAGAAGTTGGCGATCCTCTCAGCACCATCACAAAGCCCGCTGATCCCTCAAAAGACGGCTTTTATTTTGCGGGCTGGACAACCGAAAAGGCTGAGGATACCAAAACAGGATACGATTACAAACAAGCTATGCCAGACGACGAAAGCTGCATCCTTGCCGACTTTGAAAACGGAACCGTTACGGGAGAGACAAAATTCTATCCCATGTTTATCAAAGACAGACTGAACGTGATCCTTGTACCCGGCGGCGACTCTGCTACACCCGTAACTATGGGAATCGGCGCCGACGGAAAAACACAGAGCACAGATTTCACAGTAAATATTGATGAGCCCATCCAGATGACAGGCCTGATCAGCACAACCCGTGATGGCTACGAGCTGGAAGGCTGGTACACAGCTAATGGTATGGAGTGGAACCCTGACGGAACCGATGTTTCAAGCACATGGTGGGATATGACTCCTGAGTATGCTGACAACAGTACACCTGTCAAGCATCCAGATAAACCTTATAACTACTATACTGTTACACTCACCGCAAAATGGACACCTAAAGCGGTTACTGTAAAATATGATTTGGGCGCTCATCCTGCCGACAGCGCAACAGCTCCGGCAGATGGCAGCACAGCATTAGGAAGCAAGCTGCCTATTCCTGCAGCACCTGCAGCAGAAGACGAATACAAATTCATTGGATGGCAGGATAAGAACGACACACTTTATACTTATACACCCGAAGAAAATTACACATTTAACGACTGGACATTGGTAGGAAGCGATGGAAATCTTACATTGACTGCACAATATATAGATAATCCTACACTTTACATTGAGTTTAATACCAATGGCGGTACTGCCGTAGCACCGATTGATGGAAAAGAAGGCGATCCAATCACAATTCCTGAAGATGTTAAAGACGGATCAGCCATCAAAAAAGATGGTTATACCTTTGAAGGATGGTACAGCGATGACAAATTGTCAACCAAGGTTGAATCATGGCCTGAGACAATGCCCGAATCCAATACAACATACTACATCAAATGGACTGTTAACCAGTACACGATCACATTCAACATGAATGGTGCAACAAGTAATCAGATCGAACCCCTCACTCTGGATTACGGCGCTACAGTAGGAGATGTTGCTTCCCCTACAAAATACTATTACAATTTTGTAAAATGGGAACCTGCTCTTCCTGAAACAATGCCCGCTAATGATTTAACAGTAGAGGCAATTTGGGAGCCTATTCCGTACAGCATTACATTCAAGGTTGATGAAGACGATTCAGGTTCACCCATTACTGATAAATATGGCGCTCTCGTTACTCCTCCTACTGTACCCAAAAAGGATAATCTGGTATTCGTAGAGTGGAGCGAACCTGAACCCATTTATATGCCTGCAACCGATGGCGGCAAAGAAATCACAGCAAAATGGAGACCTAATCCTTCAGTTTCCGATGAAACAGCTTATGAAGCAAAAGATGCCAAAATCACGGACGTAAACGATGAAATGGAATACAGCCCCGACGGCGGCAAGAATTGGTATCCTGTTGATGACGGAGCAACTGAGATAACAAAACTTGCTCCCGGAGATTATCAGGTAAGATTTGCCGAAGAAGGCCCTTTCAAATCCGACGTTATCGCTAATGTCAATATTCCGGCTCATATAAATGACAAAGAGTACACCATTACCTTCGACATGAACGGCGCAACAAGCGCCCAGATTGAACCCATCATTCAGGTTTACGGCACGGAAATACCGAATGTGGATACTCCTACAAAAGAACATTACACATTTATGGGCTGGGAACCTGAACTTCCCTTAACAATGCCTGACTCTAATATGACAGTAGTGGCAGTTTGGGAGCAAACACAATACAGTGTAACATTCAAGGCCGATGAAAACGATAAAGGCATAACCATTACCGATGTTTTTGGCGCTCCCGTTACACCTCCCGAGGCACCCACCAAGGAAAATCTGACCTTTGTGAAGTGGAGCGTGGATGAACCCATTTCTATGCCCGACAATAATCCTAATCCTGACATTACAGCAAAATGGAAACCCAATCCTACAGTTGTCGACGAAACAGCCTTCGGCGCAAACGACGGCAAGATCACAGGTTTAACCGATGAAATGGTATACAGCACCGATGGCGGCAAGAATTGGAATCCTGTTCCTGACGGAACAACTGAGATAACAGATCTTGCTCCCGGAGATTATCAGGTTAAATTTGCCGAAGAAGGTCCCTACAAATCCA
>JAFWDD010000065.1 GCA_017534115.1 Bacillota bacterium
TAATCAATTCCTCCTAAAAACTTTATATTCATATATTCCACAATTGCATCTTTAAGGCTGTTATTATTATTAATAGTTTCCTTCTTTAAATCACGAAGTCTTATAGTTATAAGATTTCTTTGACCCAAAACATGTTTTGAAATTGCGTCATCTTCGTTCGCATGATAATTAAGCCATCCTATCAAACTACTTTTTCCACATCCTGCATCGCCTTCAATTATCAAAATATTCGAATCTTTATCTACATTTATAAATCTACTAAGTCTATCTTCTAAATCTGCTTTTACATCTTTAGAAGAATCATCACCCTTTATATCTCTGTATTTTTGTAGTATAAAAAGATTTTTCAAACAGACTTTACCTCTATATTTTTCATCCTTGTGCAAAAACAGAGGTTTTATAAAACTATTAACATATATGTCATTCGCATTATTTATTTGGTATGTTTCTATAATCTCCTTTATGTCCTCCCAAAACCATAACTCTATTTCTCCAGTTGACGTATTATCTTTAAAGTTCTCTTGAATTTTTGTATCCGTATTAAGAGTAGTAGCTATTACAAATGTTTTCATTGTATCTCCAAATGCCCTAACGGCTTCCTGGTAATCTCTTTTACCCTCCTCAATTAACCTCTGCACGCTGCCTTTTTTTTCGAAATCAAAACATTTGCATTGTATTACTGTTCCCCAATCTTCAGAATAAATGTCTATTCCTTTTTGGTTTTGCCCGTTTCTTCCGAATAAACTAAATCTATTGCCCAATTTAACCAGTGCACACTTTCTTACTAAATCTTCAAATTCTTTTGATGTTTTAGGCCTTCTGTTTACTTCATAATCTTTAAAAATCGGTATACTTCTATTCATATTATCTCACTCCCGGTTTTCATACTACTCTCTCAGCTACAACATCCGTCAGCGCAAACCTTACCAATTCTTCTGCCTCCGTCTCAGGGTTAATCCAGTCATCAATCAAATCTTTAGGCATAATCAGCGGCATTCTGTCATGTATCCGGCGAAGCTCATCCGTAGGTTCCCTTGTCAAGACCGCAAAAACAGGAAATCCGTCCTCTATGCGATACAGGCCTGCCAACCATGTTATGGAAGATCCGACAGGCTGTATCATGTATTTGTCTCCTATTTTCCTCCTGCCGTTGGCTCTAGTCAAATGCTCCCATTCGAAATACCACGATGCCGGTATAATGCACCTGCGGCTTCTCCATGATTCTTTAAATGTCGGTTTCTGAGTTGCAGACTCTGTTCTTGCGTTTACGATCAATGACCTGCCCGGAATCTGAAAGCCCCATTTCATATGGAATGCCGATTTTCGTCCATTTCTGTCAGGTGCAATTACAGGCACTACATTTGTCGGACGTATTTCGCCTGAGGTCAGAATTGCGCTTCCTGCCTTAACAAATTTATCCGCCAGCTTTGAACCTCTTATCTCTGCAATCAACTCTCTCGTTTCCTCTATATCTGGTTCTACATAAAATCGGGTACACACTGATTTTCACCTCTGTTCAGCTCTCCGAGCCATCAAATTCACAATGTTTCAGAAATATGCCGTCTGCGTTTTCGATTCGAAGGATGTCCTCAAAACAGATCCGTTCTACGTCCACAAGAATCGTACCACACACCTCATCCACATTCCAGCAGATGCCGCAGTACGTGCCGTAATATCCGCGGATGCCGAAAAACTCGCTGTTTTCGTCTGCGCAGGGGATGTAACAGGTGACACAGATTTTCACCATATTTGCCCTTGCGGTTTTTCTGTTGTGAGTAAGTTCTTTCAATATATGCAGTCTTCGGTCAAGCTCATTCTTTTCGGATTCAGTCAGCTCTTTGCGCTCCCTGTATAAAGTGTTTTTGGATGCAACTGCTTCGCCGAAACCTCTCAGCGCGTCAAAAGGCGCAAAAATCTTCGCTCTGCGGCCAATATCCATTTCCGGATGTCTTATTCTGAATGTATCATACTTTCCATGCTGAGGCTTTCCCCGGAGAAACACGTCTTTATAAGGAAAATCCGCCGGCATTGTCATTATTCCAATTGTGTTCATATTTATCCCCCTTGTATCATTTTTTATATCCCCGTCTTATGTCCGCCAATCTTGCACGCGAACGCATCTCTATAAGATACCTGCCCTTCTTCAGCATCGTTTTCGCAAATGACCGGACTGTGACATTTCACTGACAATTGCCGCACCGAGAATCAAAATCGTTCCAATCAGGCTGTTGAGTGAAAAGCCTTCCCGCAGAATCAGCACAGAGCACAAGACTGCGACAATAGGATCGATATATCCAAGCATTGAAACAGTTTGTCCGCTCAAATGGTCCATAGCGCCAAAATACAAAAGATAAATCACGCCCGTATGTACAATACCCACTATAAGCAGCAGAATAAGGCTCTGACCCTGAAATCCTGCCGGAGTCACCGATGCCGTCAGCAGAGAATACGGAATCATGACAACTCCTGCCGCAAATAACTGGACGGCTGTTCGTTCGTAGGATGAAACCTCATGGATACGTTTGTTCAGAATCATCAGTGCCGCATAGAAAACTGCCGCCGCCAGCGCATATAAAACGCCCTTCATCTCCGAAAGCTGAGGCAGACCGTTTCCGGCCACACCGGACACAAAAATCATTCCTATAAAAGCTATCACAACGCATACGATCTTTACGGGTGTCAGTCTTTCCTTCAAAAACAAAGGAGACGTCAGAATAACTATAACGGGCGCCAGATAATAACAAAGCGTTGCGGTTGCTACTGTGGTATAGCGGTAAGCCTCAAAAAGAAACATCCAGTTTATGCCCAGAACGGCGCCGGATATGAACAGTATGGCCAGCTTCTTTCCGGATGCGCCAATATGGATCCGCTGACCGCGAAGACAGGTGAACGCAAGAAGAAAGGCCACCCCGAGAAAGCCTCTCGCCATGGCAATTATACCGCTCGGCAGAGCTATCCCGCGGACAAAAACTCCAATCGTTCCGGAAAGAGCAATTGCTATGATGAAGTTGATTCGGGCTTGGTTATTCTTTTCCATAAAAAACTCCTTTTTAAAACTCATTTTCCTTTCAAGAACTATTATACCTGTGTTTGGCGCATTACACAATGTATCGGGAATCAGGGATAACATTTTCCCCTGTTCCGTTCAGGAACTACAAAAACATTTCAGGCTTTATGCCCACCGATCTGCTGATTTCGCTCCAATGCCGTTGCGCCTTCCAGAAGATTCATGCCCTTGAAAACCGCGTTCGGCCCGAATCTTCTGCGGGCTTTGAGCATGGCGCCCTGCAGTCTTCTGTCACGCTCCAAAGCCTCGTAATCAGTAAACATATTCAGCTGAAACACGCCCATATCCGTTTGAACATCATTGGCGCAAACTCCCAGTCTGCGGTAAAGAAGGCGACGGTCAGTTTTATCGTCAAACTGCTTCAGAAGCGGCTTTGTTATGACATGAAGATTGTTGGTCAGATTGGCAAATCTTGCCGTTCCTTTGCTGTGTTTCGGATGAACTCTGCCGTAGAAATCCAGAGCCAGCGGCCCGTCATACTGCGGGCAGGCATCCAGACTTTTGCTGTCATAAATCACCCACCACGAACAGCAGGACGAAACAAGATTTTTCGAAAACATGTCCATGCACAGAGCTTCTATCATTTCCTGGAACACAAGTCTCGCTTCCTCATATTTATAGGGTCTTGGAAGGACCTGTCCGTTGCTGAGACTGTGGTTTTTGCTTCGGTAGGACTTGATATCCTTCATGGTGACAGGCTCGATTCCCCATGCGTGGTCAATGAGAATCTCTCCGTCGATGCCAAAATTTCTGTAAAAAAACTCCTCGTCCCACTGGGTCCGCGCCGCAACATCACCCATGGTGAACATGTAAGCGTTTTGAAGACGTCTCGCCTTTCCACGGCCTATCTGCCAGAAATCCGTCAGCGGCTTGTGATCCCAAAGCAAAAACTTGTAGGAATCCTCATTAAGCTCCGCAATACGGACGCCATCCTTGTCCGCAGGCGATTTTTTTGCCACAATATCCATGGCCACCTTAGCAAGATACAGATTTGTGCCGATTCCCACAGTCGCCGTAATACCAGTAGTTTTCAGCACATCCCGAATCATAGTCATGGCCATGACATGAGCCGGATTTTCGCCCGTCAGCTCAGCTTCCTTTTGGTACGCGTGAAGATATCCCGTACAGTCGATGAAACACTCGTCAATTGAGTACACATGCACATCCTCAGGCGCAACATAACGCAGATAAATCCCGTAGATCTGAGCGGAGATCTTTTCGTACTCAAGCATCCGCGGAACAGCAATAATATAGTCGATCTTCATATGATGATGCTGTTCATATTCCCGAATTTTCTGCTTCGCCTCAAAAAGCCTCGGTCTTGCCGGAACGCCTTTTTCCTTCAGCGCAGGCGATACCGCCAGACATATAGTTTTGTCCGAGCGTGAAGGGTCTGCCACAAGGAGATTTGCCTTCAGCGGATCCAGTCCCCGATGGACACATTCCACTGAAGCGTAATATGATTTCAAATCTATACAAATGTAAGTTCTTTCGTTTTTTTCCAACTTAAACCCTCCCCTCGGTTCAGCTGATTTTTAAAGATTTTTAATTACTCTGCGGGCAACGCCCTGAACCTGAAAGCTTTTCACCTTTATGACCTCCCCCGGATACTTGGCTTCATTGGCATACGCTAAAATATAGCATTTTTCCTTTCTGTTATAGCCGTCATAGCGTTTCAGAGTATTCTCGTTGTCAGCTCCAAGAGCAACAACTATATCGCCTTTGGACGCGGGACAGTTGCGCTCTATAACAAGCAGGTCGCCCTCATCTATGCCGGCGTCTGTCATGGAATCGCCTTTAGCACGAAGGATGTAAATGTCGCCCTTGCCGAATACGGAAACAGGCAGACTGACGTACTCCTCAACATACTCCTGCTCCTCTTCCAGAGAGCCGCATCGGATGGAGCCCACAAGGGGTACAGATATATAGGAAGACTTCATTTTCGCACTTTTAGGCGCCGAAAGAATTCCTCTGCCGTAATCAAGAAGTCCCCGCTCGCTCAGCTCCTGCAGATACCGGTGCGTAGTAGACCTTGCAACGTTTACGCCCTCCGATACCTCGGATATGGTGGGAGCCGTGCGGTTGGTCTGGTAGTATTTATTCACAAATTTCAATATTTCATCCATGGTTTTCTGGTTCATGGTCCTCATAGAGGTCACCTCCGTTTCTTAATGGGATTTAAAATCCCGTTATGATTATTATACTCGGTTTTGGGAAAATTGCAAGGAGAAATAAAAATCGGAGCTCCAATATTGCTCAGAACCCCGGTTTTGTTACACTTCAGCTTATCTTTTAAAACCCAAAGCATATTTCTCTTTTGTCAAAAATTTGTTTACTATTACTATGTACTCTCCTAATAACTCCTGTTCTTTTTGAAATTCAGTTATTTATGAAGCTATAAAGATTTTTATATATTTAATATATAGCCCCATTGAACTGATCCCCAAAAGTTAGATAAAATATGTAATCACTAAATGCATCTTTCCCCGAAACTCAACACAGCAAAACAGAACTTTTCCGACTGTGTCAACGTTTTATGTGACATGTCCGGTCTCTGTACTCATAGTAATCCACCTTGCAATCCGGAAATTTGTGCGCAAGATAACTCTTTATGATTTTTCTCTGATTCTCTATGGACGTATTGTCCCTGTCCTTTTCTGTATCAATGGAAATACGCATATATACCGCAATTCTTTTTCTACTCAAAATTCATTACGCCAATGTTGATTTATTCTTGGTTTTTATGCTTCTTTTATTTTGTAACATACTTTCCCTTTAAATTTAATTTTGTAAAACTGTTTGATTCTGGAAGTCTATGTATGACGGAAAATTATCTTTCTGCCTGATAATACGCTTATATGTGCTCCTTTTCACTGACCTCCAGAATCAAATATACTCACCTCCCTCTTCCATATTTTTCCTGATTTTCTCCTTGAATATTCACTAATTTCAAACAAAACAATTATCTTTTTATTTCTGCCTTTTTTTTCAATCTAAAGCACAAAATCTGCATTACGGTTCCCGTTAACCAGTTTACTGAGGCTATACTCTCCCATACCGAAATACTCATTTTTTATTTTTTCTACAAATCACCGTTTTTCTGCTGTTTGTTTATAATTAATAATATACGCTTGTTTTCTCATTCATATAGCCATGCCTATAATAAATCTTATTATTATCTGCATCTCTGTAAAAACCAATAAAAACTTAGATGACTATAGCTTAACCCAATAAAAGCCTCGCCATCATCTTGTAAAACACATAACAATAACGGAACTTCTATGTATTATTCCGTTATACGCCGCGTCCGCCTTCCAAAGTTCGCGGCTGCAGCCTAACCGCTGTCATAAAGTTTCATTTTATGTTTTCACAGTTGGACAAAATCTGTAAAATACCTGTATTTTAGAGTTTCCCGTTCTTATCTCTTTTCACAAACGTCCGTCTCACTTAATATTTCCTGTAATTTCATTTATTTATGCTTCTTTAGTTTTTGTATGCTACTATGTCTTATAATA
Source organism: Bacillota bacterium (assembly GCA_017534115.1). Lineage (GTDB taxonomy): Bacteria > Bacillota > Clostridia > Lachnospirales > Anaerotignaceae > RGIG5631. The sequence goes on from JAFWDD010000065.1 coordinate 6,583, forward strand.
AAACTAAGTTATTCGTTTTCATGAATATTATTTAATATAATAAATGTAATATAGTTAAAAAATCACAAGCCTCCAGAATTAATAATGTTGTTCTTTATGAACATAATTTATATAAATAACTGTATTCAAAATCTTTTATAAATCAGATTTCCTTTATTAAGTTTTGTCAACTTGAAAAATTTTAAATTTTTAAGTATAATAATAAACGAGTTTTAATATTTTGAAAAATAAATTTATATGTGTTTTTATATAAATAGTTTATAAAAAAAGGAGATGTGTTTTGTGGAGACTTTCTCGCTCACTCCAAGAAATACTTATATCAGAAAAATATTTTCTTTATTAAATAACGAAAATCTCCTGTTTATTTTAGGAGTCAGACGTTCAGGAAAAAGCTGTATCGCAAAGCAATTAGAAAAAGAATTGCGAAAAAAATTTGTCAGCGATGAATTTATATTCAGATTTAACTTTGAAACAGTTAACTCCGTTAGAATAACAGCTGAAAAGCTTATCGCTTTGTTCGATGAAAATTATAAACCAGAACGGCAGCATTTTATTATTCTTGATGAAATCACACATGTTGTCGATTGGGAAAACGCCATAAACTACTTCAGCAAACACAAAAATTGCAAACTGATTCTGTTTTCATCTCACAAAAGAATCATTTCAAAAAAACTTAATGCTGTCATCAATAATCAGTATGATATTATACACGCGTTGCCTCTTTCCCTTCCTGAATTTATTGAATTTCAAGAGTGTCATGAAATAACAGATAAAGATACCCCGCTAAAAGACAAGCTATACTGTAGATTTAAACAAAGAACATATAACATAGATGAGATTTATAAGTATTATATTACTTACGGAGGCCTTCCCGTCATGAAACCTGAATATATGGATCTTGAAAGAGCCCATGTGGTCACAGACGGTTCCTATTCTGCAGTTGTGACCCATGATATTTTGGAAATAGGCAGCTGCAACGGGATAAGCGCTATTACCGATCCGGTTCTGCTCAGATGTGTCATTACAATAATGGCTAAAAGCATAGGCGACAATATATCAGCAAATGGAATCGCTAAACAGACTGAAGAATATCTAAAACGCTCCTCATCTACAAAAACAATCGAAAGTTATATTCGAGCTCTTATGAACGCACATCTGTTCTATATAGCAGAACGTTTTGATATCCGCACCGGACAAAAACTGAAAACTCTCGCCAAATACTATATCGTTGACGTAGGCTTTCACAATTACATCACCGGCATACTTGTTGAAGATGAAAATAGAATACTGGAAAACAAAGTATTTTTCGAATTGATGCGAAGGGGCTATACCGTATATAATGGAAAGCTTGGAAGAGATGAAATAAACTTAATCGCCATAGACGGAAATTACAGAGTATACGTACAAGTTACCAACGATTTAAATGAACAGAATATGGATACCATTCTCGGTCCGCTTCGAAAAATCCGGGATAATCACCCCAAATTGGTAATTGCTTTTGATCAGGAAACAGTTACAACAGATGACGGTATTATTATAATGAATGCTTTAGAATTTCTCATGGGTCGCTCAAGAGATCGTCAACAATGACCCCCCAAAAAATCCAGTTTAGCACTGAATTTTAAAAACCGAATTATATAATAAAATCATTAATGCTGAGAAACCCCTTTCTCGGCATTTTTTATTGCCCCTTCACCACATACATTTTTTGCTTTCACAACATATCTTTTCTAATTTTTACATATTTTTTTCTTATATTACAAATTTTTGCACTTTTATCCACAAAATATCTTGAAAACCATTTTAATGTATGATATACTATGATAAATTTGTTTCCTGAATAACAAATATATCTAATATAATATATATATTTAACATTTAAAACAAATATGTGACCATTTTATCTATCATTTTCTTTTGATATATCAAATGCATCTATATTTAGTTCTAAACGCGTGATAAATAGAAAACACAATATTATTTGTACATTATATGAACTACGAACAGGCCAATCACCTATATTAGTCTGTTTTTTATTATATAATACAAAAATGATATTTTATTAACCAACTTATTAGATTAACGAGGTAAAAAATGTTTGATAAAAACCATATAAAACTAAGCCGCGGCGAGCTTTTAGAGCTGCTTATATCCGAAAGGGAAAAAAACGAAGAGTTGGAAAGACAGCTTCAGGACGCTCGAAAAGAACTCGCATCTAAGGAAATAAAAATTAATAATGCAGGCTCTATAGCTGAAGCCGCTTTAGCTCTAAACGGATTATTTGAAGCCGCTGATAAAGCATGCGCTCAATATAAGGAAAACCTTGAGCGACTTTACAAGGAAGAGAAAAAGGCCAAGTCTTGTCAAAAACTGGAAAAAAATATTCAAATTGTCAAAATTCAGAAAGTTAAAGATACCCCTCAAACAATCGAAAAAAAGAAAATTGGTAAGAAAACTCACAAATCAATAATGGATAAATTCAAAGATCTCAGCAAATAAATTCATAGTACTAATTACCGAATTAAAACAAATTCCGGTAATCATGCTGAGTCAAAACGGTGGAGTACAACAATAATCCCATTACCAGCAGAGTTTGAAAAACCTATTTATACATATTAAAACAGAGAGGATGTGCGTCATGCCTAAAACGCGTTCTTTGAAGCGCCCATCTGTTGCAGATCTAAAAGAAGAATTAAAGCGCGAAAATTATAAAATTAAATACAATTATCTGCTTCGTGGTACAATTTCTGCTCTTGTCGTAATTGCTGCCGCTGCTGTTTTGGCTGCCACATTGTTCTTCCCTGTTATGAGAATTTTCGGGAATTCAATGACTCCGACCCTTCATGAAGGAGAAATTGTTATTGCCGTAAAAAGAAATAATTTTCAGTCAGGTGACATTATTGGATTTTACTATGGTAATAAGCTTTTAGTTAAAAGATATATTGCCGGACCAGGAGACTGGGTAAACATTTCTGAAGACGGCACAGTTTTTGTAAATGAAAAGAAGCTTGAAGAACCTTACGTAGATGAAAAATCCTTCGGAGACTGCAACATCAAATTGCCATATCAGATTCCTGACGGCAGATACTTTGTGCTGGGCGACCATCGTTCTACTTCAATAGATTCAAGGAATACAACCGTTGGATGTATTGCTGAAGAACAAATAGTAGGCACAATCGTTTTTTGCGTATGGCCTTTGTCTGATATAAGGAACATCAATTAAGGAGTTATTTTTATATGAGTAATAAGTTTCATAATAATCAGTTTAAATATCGACAACTAAAAACTCGGAAGAAGCACAGGCTATGGACCTTTATGGTTCTCTCCATGGCAGTTATACTCCTAACAGCACACGGCTTGACCCTTACGGCCATTACCATGCAGACAGTCTGCGGGCAGGAAGCTCATATCCATACAGAGGAATGCTATTCTTCAGAAAGCTCATTTTCTCGCAAACTTATCTGCGGAGTTGATAACAGCTCATCATTAGTTGCCCATTACCATGATGATTACTGCTATGACATAGACGGCAGCTTAATGTGCTCTCTCGAGGAAACAGATGGACATTTCCATTCAGATGAATGTTACGCATATGATGAAATACTCATATGTGAACTGGACGAATCCGAAGAACACATTCATGATGAATCCTGCTCCGAGGTAGTACCTCAACTTACCTGCGGATTAGATGAATGCACCGAGACACATCAGCATAGTGCCGACTGCATCTTCGAATCGGAGGATCTTTCCGAACCAGTGCTCATATGTACCATACCTGAGCATGAACACATACCTGATTGTTATCATGAAAGCACCTCTTCCTGCGGCATAGAAGAACATACGCACAATGATTCATGCTATGACGAGGAAGGAAATCTCATATGCGGATTATCGGAACATGTTCACACAGATCTGTGTACGGAACCATACGAAATTCAGAATGAACCTAAGGACGAAATAAAAGAAGATCCGGAAAAAACAGAAGAAGAAATACAAGAAATAGAAATCATCCCTAATGAAAATGAAAACTATATTCCTGACCCATATTCAAGATCGGAATCTCATACATATGTCGAAAACGCCATTGACAATATTATTTTGACAGGCGTTTACGCCGATGATGTACTTGCAGTGGCTAAAAGCCAGCTTGGGTACAGAGAAAGCACCACCGATTATATAACAAATGAAAACGGTTATAAGAAAGGGTATACATACTATGGCGAGTGTTATGGATATCCTTACGGCGACTGGTGTGCAATGTTCGTATCTTTCTGTCTGGACACTGCGGGAGTACCAAACTATCCGTCCAGTCCAAGCTGTCAGCAATGGATCGAAAAACTGCGTTCCGAAGATGTTTCATTGTGGCATCCCGCTTCAGATCCTGACACAAGGGAAAAATACGAGCCTAAGCCCGGTGATTTGATTTTCTATGATTTTGATCTGGACGAACGGTCCGATCATGTTGGTATCGTTTCAGAACTGATCGAAGCAGCAGATAATTCCCCTGCTCTTATAAAAACAATTGAGGGAAATTACAGTGATCAAGTTTGTATAGTGACTCACGCTCGGTCATATGAAGGGATTATCGGATATGGAGAATTACCCGAAAATCCAGAATTCCTTGAACAATTGGAAAAATCTCCGCTTGACTTGAGAAAAGCCCTGACACGTTCTGAGTCCGAATTGTTATATGTCATGATTAGCGTGCGAGAGTTGGGAGATGCTACCATAAATATTGAGGGCGCAACATTCATATTGTACTACGAAGACGAAGTGCCTTATTTTGTGAATCTTATCTCCGATGAGAATGGGGTTCTTCATGTTTTGAACGGTGACGGGACAGTTGAAGAGGATATCACAATGCTGCCTATGGGAAATTACCGTTTAGTGCAGCTCACATCCGATGCTACGCATAAGCCTATACCGACCCCCATCCGCTTTAACATCAGACGAATAGAAGATATTGCAGTGGAAAACGAATTGATAGATCCGTCTGTTCCAAAAGTCAGCGTTCAGGTCAAAAAAACTTGGGTCGATCAGCCTGATACAAATGTAAATGCAACAATCCGTTTATATGCAAACGGCGAAGATACCGGTGAAACATATAGTGTCTCTTCCTCCAACCCTGTAACGGAATTCAGTTTTGAAAATCTTCCTAAGTATGATGAAAACCATGGAAGAATTTCCTACTCCGTAGTCGAAGATGAACTCGATGGATACTATGGCGTAGTTAGAAATCCTTCACAAGGCTATTTTGAAATTGATAACTATGAGGGCTTCCAGGTTGGTACCGCCCAAAGCGGGTCTTTATGGGTTGCAACAAGCTCCTATGCCTACCTGGTACAGGTCGATGAAAACAGCTCTGTCAGCTGCGGCAATCAACTGACGCTAATGTCCGATGCATATGCACCAAGCGGATTTGCAAACAGTTATTATGGCCACGGAATAGCCTATTGGACAGACGGTACGGATGAGTATCTTTTTGCCATAAACAATTATAAGCAGATGGTCGTAGTAACCGACCCGTCAACGACAACGACGATTGCCGGCCGGAACAACACTAATCGTTCATTCTTAAGCATAACCGGAGTTAACGGCGATCTTACCCACACCTTAGAATGCTCGTCTGACGGTCAATATCTCATGCTGAAAGCCGGCAGCGGATCAACTATCTATATGATCCCGATCACCAAGGCGCTTTCCATTCCCAATGGCAGCTCATTAAATGTCAATGATCCCGACGTTATTAAAATCAACGCCACCTATACGGAAGGAAACAGACGAGTTTTTTGCGATGGCGATATTGTTCAGCTGCCAAGCGGTGACCTGCTGTTTACGGGGTATATGAGCAATTCTCTTTATACCGGCTCTCGCTCTCAGCTATTCCTGATTCCCAAGACAGGAAACGGATGGGGACCTTGTCAGTGTGTCGGCGAGATTGAAAATATTGCCACACTGAATACAGGCAGTATGCTGTACAGAGGCGAGACGGATGGTTTGGCAATGTACGGAGGAAAGCTGTATTTTACCTCTTCATATACAACTGCACAGGGTCCGTTTTATGTCTATCCTCTGTCCCAACTGCCACAGGCGGGGAATCCAAGCAACACAGTTTATACAGTGGATACTGCAGGGGGTATCTCTTTGCCGTCATCAGTATTTAATCGGATCAATTCTTTGACCGACGCTTCGGCCAGTCCACCTTCAGTCAGTTCCGCATATGTCAGCAGCGTCGTATCCAAGGTTTGGCTTAATGATACGGAAGAAACCAGGCCGGAATCTATTACGGTACAGGTATACGTAAGAAATCAGGCGGGAGACACTCCATATTTGGACAGCAACGGAAATCTAATCACACGTGAATTATCAGCAGAGAACGGTTGGTCAACCTCTATCAGTGCATCTGATGCTCTTCTGCCAAAATATGATGGTAGCGGGAACACTGTACAGTATGTTTGGAAAGAGGTCAGCGTACCGACGGGTTACATTTCTTCCATTGACAGCACCGGTCACACTATAACCAACCGGTTGTTGACCAAATCTTTGAAAATACGCAAGGTAGATGAGGATAACCACTCTATTATCTTACCGGATGCTTCATTTACGCTCTTTGCGGAAGACCAACTGACTGTGGTTGGTAGAGCAACTACAGATGTAAACGGAGAAATAATCTTTAACAACTTACAGGAAGGGACTTGGTATTTAAGGGAAACAGCCGCTCCGGAAGGCTATGATCAGATCACAGACGAGATGAAAATAGTGGTTTCAAAGGCAGAAAACGGTCAAACATACATAACCTTCTATTACAATAACGTACCTATTGAAATAGAGCCCGACGATGACGCTTATATCATAGAAAATAAGAAGACGTCATTAACCAATCTTACCATACAAAAAATGGTTGTAGGCGGTAATCAATCCGAAAGCTTCCCGTTTGAGATTATCTTTTATAACAGCGGTGGGGATATCATCACAAATATACCTGAAGGCGAAGGGTATTCTGTAGACGAAACAACGGGGCTTGTCGAGTTCTCTCTGTCAAATGAGCAGTCAGTTACGATCCTCAATATCCCTCTAGATGCAACTGCAACTATTCGGGAAACCAATCATAACGGCTATACGGTTCTCATAAAGGACGGAAGCCAAACGCTTTTCATCGGAGACAACGGCAGTATAACGGTAAATGAACATCAAAATATTACCATTATCAACAACGCCGGCACCACTTTGCCAGAAACAGGCGGCATTGGCACTTTTATCTACACATACTGCGGTGCAGCAATTATACTCTCCGTTTTTATATACGGTTATATACGGCACACAAGAGAAAGGAGGTCTATAAAATAGCACCTTAGGGGCAAAAACACATTAATTATTCTGATATAACCAAATAAAAAAAAACTACAATACTAAAAAGAAAGGAAAATGTAAAATGAAAAAAATCAAAAACCTGCTTCCTATCCTAATAGCAGGCATTATGGTCATGGCATTATCTGCCACCGCTTTTGCGGCCGGCGATGGAAGCATTACAGTAAACGGCACAACATCAGGAAAATCTTATGAGATCTACAAAATTTTCGATTTGACAAAATCCAGCGGAGACAGTGTCTCCTACACTATCGATGACGACTGGACAGACTTTTTCTTTGATGGTTCAGGAGACTTAACAACCAATGGTACTAAATATCTTCTTACATCTCAACCCGCAGGCGAAAGCTACACTCAGATAGTATATGCCGGCACAGTATATTATGTAAAAATTACAGACAGCAATGTTGCAAACTTTGCAAACGACGCACAGGAATATGCAGGAAGCAAGGCGCCTGACGATTCCAAAACTGCAACAGGCGATTCCGTTGTTTTTGATGATATTCCTCTTGGATACTACCTTGTTCTTCCCGTTGACGCTACGGAAATCAAAGAAGGAAACAGCTCAATCTGTTCAATCACAAACGCTGCTCCCGACGGTGAAGTAAATATTAAAGGAGAATACCCTGATATTGATAAAACTGTTGATGATGACGACGTTGAAGTCGGACAGGAAGTTACATACACAATCACTGGAGAAGTTCCCGATACAACAGGATATGATACTTTTACCTACAAGGTCCATGATACCATGGATTCTGGCCTGACCTTCGGCACGACCGCTGCCACCACCAACTTTACCGTAGAGTTTGGTGAAGCCACGATCTACGACAGCAGCACTTCGCTTCCCGACGGTATGACTTTGAATTTCGATAACAATGGCTTTGTGTTAAATTTCGATATGGTAAAATTCCAGAATTATAAAGGTCAACCTATCACCATAAGTTACAATGCTGTTGTCAACGACGAAGCCGTATGCCAGTTGACCGAGAACGATGCTTATCTTGAATATGGTCATGATCCCGATGAACTTGAAGAAACCACACATAAGGAAATTCCTGTTTACTCTTCAAAAATTGTAATCAACAAATATGACGGAAACAACACTGAAAACAAGCTTGCAGAAGCTAAATTCGTTCTTTACAAAGTCGTAGACGGCGCAAAGCATTACTACAAATACACAGCAGCATCCGGAACAACTCCCGCTAAAGTAGAATGGGTAGAAGAAGTAACTGCAGGCGTTATTCCTACTGGCGCAACGGAAGTTGAAACAAACACTGACGGCGAAGCAACATTTTCAGGTCTTGAAGGCGGAGAATACTGGCTCCACGAAACAGAATCACCTGACGGATACAATCTGCTTACAGCTGATACAAAAGTAACTGTAACCGCACCTACATATGTAGATGAAAAACCCATCGGCGTTTCCGTAACAGCCGACGTACCTAATAACAGCGGTTCAACCTTACCAGAGACCGGAGGTATGGGTACAAGAATCTTTTACATCATAGGAGCCGCCCTTATAGCAGGCGCAGGAATAACTCTTTTTGTTCGCAAACGCATTTCTGACGAAAAATAATTCCTGAAACTGTATATAAGTTAGCAGGCTTTACCAATATCTATATTTTCAACTTATATAATTAATTCTCAGTCCGTACCCTCTGCGATTGCTCCGCAGAGGGATACGGTAATAAGGAGTGTCCTGTATTGAAGAAGGGTAAAACCACAACCATTATATTGATTATTTTTTTTCTAATTGGGCTTTGCTTATTGCTGTATCCAAAGGTAAGCAATTACTGGAATTCATTTCATCAGACAAAAGTAGTAAATCAATATATCGAAGAAGTAACGGGCATAGATGACTCAGTATATGAAGCAATGATGAAAGAGGCTGAACAATACAATCTTTCTCTTCTTGACCGTGAAAACAAGTTTGCCTTAACAAAAGAACAAGAAGTACTCTACCCGAATATCCTTAATGTTGCAGGCAACAGCATTATGGGATATATTGAGATACCTGTCATAGGAGTAACTCTTCCAATTTATCACGGTACATCTAATTCCGTACTTCAAACCGCAATCGGCCATATAGAATGGACAAGTCTGCCAATAGGCGGCAGGAGCACCCACTGTGCTCTTTCCGGACATAGAGGCCTTCCTTCAAGCAAGCTTTTTACAGACCTGGACAAATTAGTTGTAGGTGATACATTTTACCTCCGAGTTTTAAATGAAACCCTCACATATGAGGTAGACCAGATATTGATTGTCGAACCTGAGGATACAGTTCCTTTGGAAATTACTCCCAATTGCGACTATTGCACTCTTGTGACCTGCACTCCCTATGGTATCAACACGCATCGTTTGCTTGTACGCGGGCATCGAACAGAGAACGACACATCAATCTCTAATGTACATATTACAGCTGATGCTATTCAAATCGAGCCTTTACTTGCCGCACCGGCATTCTTTGCTGTGATTTTAATTATTGCTCTGATTGTATATGCGATTACCCAAAAGGTCAGAAGACTTAATAAGGAGAATAACCATGATTAACTTAAATATAAAATCAAAAAAATGGTTTATGTTTATCATATGTACCATATTGTCCGTGGCACTTCTGCCGGTATGCGCCTTCGCAAAAATACCGGTGACTTCAAGCGGTTCCTCCTCCCTGACAATCGTTTGCAAAGATAAGGGAACTCCTCTTGAAGGAATCACTTATGATTTATACAAAATTGCCGACACAGATGATAAAGGAGGTTTCTCATTAACGAAAGAATTTGAGAACTATTCCATTTCCTTTGAACAGGATTCCGCGGAAGATATACGTGCCCTTGCCAAGACCTTGTCTCTGTATGCAATCAGGGACGAAATACCCTTTGTTTCGCAGGCAAAGACTGGAAAAAACGGAAAAGCTCTGCTCCGGAACCTTTCTGCCGGCTTATACCTGGCATATGGTCACAAATACACGGATAAAGAGAAGGATTTTACTTATACTCCTGAGCCGATCCTGGTCAATCTCAAAAAAGCTGGCTCACCTGACAGTCCATTTTACAATATTACTGTAAATAGCAAAGGCGGTATAGGAGGCGGAGATACTCCGGAAACAACCGTTGTCAAGGTGCTGAAGGTATGGGATGACAAAGGTAACGAAGAAAACCGTCCTTCCGAAATCGAAGCAGAGCTTTTGAGAAACGGAAAAGTATACGATACCGTTATATTAAACGCAAAAAACAACTGGAAATACACATGGAAAAATCTCAGCCCAGATTACGAATGGAGTGTCGTTGAAAAATCGGTCCCCAGGGATTATTCCATGATCATTTCCAAAGAAGGCATCACTTATGTACTGACAAATAAATACCATCCGGAATTAACAACAGTTGAAGCCGAAAAAGTATGGAATGACAAAGGACATGAAAAAGAACGCCCTAAAAGCATTGAGGTAACCCTTTTTCGCAGCGGTGAAGAATATGAAACTGTAATATTAAGCGACACCAATGGATGGAAATACACATGGACAGATTTGGATCCCAAATACACATGGACTGTGAAAGAGGCCTCATATTTCAGCGAATATACCCAAAGTGTAGAACAAAAAGGCGGTAAATTCACAATTACCAATACATACATTCCTCTCGAGCCTCCGGCCGAGTCTGAGAATAATCCTCCGCCGGTCAATACTCCTCCGACCGATTATCCTGACCTGCCGCAGACAGGACAGCTTTGGTGGCCTATTCCTATTCTCATATTGTCAGGGCTCTTATTCTATGCGGCAGGTTTTGTTTTAAATAACAAAACAAAAAATGATGATTAAAAATAATAAAAATATAAATCAATATCTTCTTTTCATAATTGGAACCATACTTATTGTTTCTGCCGCATTATTATATTTATATAACACAAAGACCAATTTTAATGCACATATTCAGTCTGAAGCCATTGTGGAACAGATACACGAAACATCCGAAGAGTATGGGGAACTTTTTTACTCCGGGCAATTAATACCTGATTATATACTTGTTCCCGGCATAGAAATGCCTTCCACCGATATAGACGGTAACCTTTATATAGGCACCCTCACCTTTCCCGATTTGAATCTGGAACTGCCCGTTATGGGAGATTGGAGCTATCCGAAGCTGAAGATCTCACCATGCCTTTATTCAGGGTCAATATATGAACACAATGCCGTTATTGCTGCCCATAATTATAACAGTCATTTCGGTAGACTGTCCGAGCTTGATTATGACAGTAGCGTCATATTCACAGATATAGAAGGAAACAGATTTCTTTTTGTAGTTGCTGCTAAAGAGATTTTAGAGCCAAAATCGACAGAAGACATGGTAAACAGCGGTTTCGAGCTGAGCTTATATACATGCACGTTAAGCGGAACATCAAGATATACCGTAAGGTGCAAGCTCATTCAATCACCTGATGGTTCAACCTCCGGTGTAATGTATTAAATCCTCGTCCGGTATTACAACTTCTGAAAATAGTTACAATAATACTCATGATAGCATTCTGGGAGAGATAAATATGGCACATAACGCATTGGACCTCAGAGGGCAAAAGTTCGGATTTCTTACCGCTCTTTTCAGACTGCCCGAAACAGAAAACCGATATTTTTTATGGGAATGCAGATGTGACTGCGGAAAACATGTCCAGGTATCCACCAAAAACCTAACAAAAGGTATAGTTAAAAGCTGCGGATGCCAAAGATCCCATCAAAAACAATCCACAAACAGAATAAAAGGCAAACGTTTCGGCAGACTCATAGCTCTTACCGCCACAAAAAAACGAAGTTATAAAGGGTCCATAATTTGGCAGTGCAAATGCGACTGCGGCAATATAACCGAAGCATCCGCGGACGCACTTCTTCATGGCAATAAAACCAGCTGCGGATGCAGAAAAAATGAACTTAAAAATTCGATTCATGACCAACTGACTTTTGTAGACAGCACTTGCATAGAATGGCTGCGTTCAAGGAAAAACCGCAAGGATAATACAAGCGGCTTCAGAGGAGTATATGAATCACATGGAAAATGGCGCGTATCCATCGGATTTAAAAAAAGGAGATATTACTACGGTACATATGACACTTTCGAACAGGCCAAAGCTGCCAGGCTTGAAATCGAAAAGATTCTTCATGATGATTTTATCGCGGCATGGGAAAAGTGGCTGGAAGCCTCAAAAGATGACCCAGAATGGGCCGAAACACATCCGTTTGAATTCAATGTTCAAAAGGTTAACGGAAAAATCACCATACAATCAAATATTCTTGACAGTACCCTTTAAAGAATTCAAATAACTTTAATAATTTAAAAAGAAAGGACGTATATCAGATGAACAAAACAGATTTAGCAAGAGAATTATCCCAAACAGTCGGTATATCCCAAAAGGCGGCTCTTGATTATACAAATGCTATGCTGGATATACTAGTAAGAAGCTTAAACAAAAAAGAACCCATAAAATTCATTGGATTCGGCTCGTTCAGAGTAAAACTCGTCTCCAAGCGGATAGCAAGAAATCCTCACACAAATGAGATAATTGAAATCCCCGAACACTACAGAACAGTTTTCAAGGCAAGCACCAAGCTGCTTGAGCATTTAAATGCGGCAGCCTTGAAATCATAATTGATACACATAGGGGATTAGCGCATATCAGCTTATCCCCTTTGCCTCCACTTAATTTATCTAGCACAGATATACCTAAATCTAAATTTAAAATTATGTAACATATTTTAAAGATAAAACAGCCCTGTTGTTAATTGAAAAAACTACATGTTAGTTTCATAATGACATATTAGAAATGGAACAACGTTGCAAATAATGACCCTAATTGTTTCTTCGCTGTTCCCTTTATATTTGAAGTTTTTTATTCAGATGGCGAAATAGTTATGCATACTCTAGTTTTGAGTGTGTCAAAGCAAGATGATAATGGAATATAAGATATTTTGATAAATCAGAAAAACCAAGCGTATTTTTCCCAAAAAACCAACTTAAAAAACTATAGGCAGAGCTGTTAGTCCAGTTATGACCTGTTTATTACATATAAAACCATATAATTAAAAGGAGAAAAACTATATGAAGAAAAAAAATTTTCTTGTTGCAGTAATGTTAGTGATGCTGATTCTGCTTAGCACTATAGGAACAGCGTTTGCAACGGAGTACTCGCCCATCGATCCTGATGATCAGGGAAAAAGCAGCCTTATTGGCGGAGACACATTAGCCTTTACTGATGATACGGTATGGGCAAACCTGACTGCACGCTGGGGCGTGCGCGTCATCTTTCAGGATGGTGATGAATGGAGCAACGCAGAACTGAAGAGCGAGCTGATCCCGGTGACGGACAGCGCAGCCGGCAGCACAACTACACCAGACGATCCGATCCATGAGGGCTGGACGTTTAACGGCTGGGAAAGGGTCGATACCAACAACGGCTCATCAACCCTGAATGACGACGGAACGGTGACCGGCATAAACGGCCCGGGACCTATCATCTATCAGGCAGTGTATGAGCCGATCCCGCCCAAGACCGGCGGCCTGACTGTGAGTAAGACAATCAGTGGCGACGCAGCTGACGCTACACATGCGTTCACCTTCACCGTGACCCTTTCCGATACAACGGTCAGCGGCGAGTTTGGCGATATGGCCTTTGAAGAAGGTATTGCTACCTTCAAGCTGAAGGGTGGAGAGCGTATAACAGCGGAGGGACTGCCTGCTGGAGCAAGCTACGTCGTTGTTGAAAGCGATAACCGTGGCTATAGAATTACAAAGACCGGCGATACTGGTGAAATCGTAGACGGCAAAACTGTAGTTGCGGCTTTTACCAACATAAGGAACAGCTCTTCTCCATCTGACTCGGACGATCCCCCCGTGGCGCCCAAAATCGGCAGTTTGACTATTAGCAAGACGGTTTTAGGAACAGCCAGTGATATGGATAAAGCATTTACTTTCACGGTAACTTTCAGTTCCAGCGGAACATACAGTTATACAGGCAGCAAGAGCGGAACAATTCACAGCGGCGGCACGGTGCAACTGAAGGATGGTGAATCCATAACAATCAGCGGCATTCCTGCTGATACAAGCTATATGGTTGCGGAAAGCGACAACGAAGGATACGAAGTTTACAAGAGCGGAGATACGGGAACGATTGCCGCTAATAGCACATCAACGGCATCATTCAGGAACAGACATGAAGCAGCTCCGCCTCCAATCGATGATCCAAATAAATCGGATGCGCCAGACGAGCGTCCGACTGACCCTTTCAAGCCTGACAATCCGGATAAGCCGAATAAACCGGTTACACCGCCTACAACATCCAATCCGCCGAACGATCCAGGCACTCCCAATCAGCCAAATGAACCCTGCACACCTGACACTCCGAGCGAGTCTGTGACGCCGCAGACCGGAGATAACAGCAACATGACGCTGTGGCTCGGCATTCTTCTGACTTCCTTCGGCGGGATGATCGTCTGCCTCGTGCTGTTCAGAAAGAAGAAGCATGTGGGCAATCATACAAACATGCTTCTGATTCTAATGCTTGTAGGCATAATTGCCTTCTCCGGCTTTAGCGCAACCAATGCCTTTGCTGCAGAAGATAGCACCACCGGTTATACATACGGTCAGTATGACATGACCTACCTGCCTGGCACCACGGATACCGTGACCAATATGCCCGAAAACGAGACGAGCCTTACTCCTGGCGCTAACAACCCTTATACCATCTCTTCCACTGTTCCTATGCGCGAAGGCTTTGAGTTCATAGACTGGACGCTCACTTGGGGAACCATGGAAAAGCCTATCCCTCTGACGGACTATGTAGTGAAGTATCTGGATATTGACACGCTAGAACCTGTAACAGAAGATAAGACCGTAACTGGCCTTGAGGTCGGAACGTCTGTAAACGAGAACGCTGTTGGAGTGGATGGTTATACAGCTCTTGATCCGACAGAAGCTACTCTAGTGCTGGCTGAAAACGGCAACGAGATCATATTCTATTATAAGAAGCAACCAGTTCTGACATCATACACAATATACTACCTTGACGCAAATACTGAAGAAATGATTTCACCTCCTAAAATCAAAACGAATGTCCCAATAGGTGATTCTATTACAGAATATGCAGTCGAAGTCTCCGATTATTATCCTATAGGTACAAGTATTAACTTTACAACAAAAGAAAGTGGGAACGAGTATAAGTTTTACTATCTTTTTAAAGAAGATTAAAACAGATTATTATTAATATAGAATAATTCTTAACCACATTGAGCAGTAAATCAGCACTTAAATGAGCGGATCAGCTTTGTCACAGAAAGGCATAGGCTTTAAAACATGGAGGAAGAATGAATGAACAAAAGGAAAAAGATTGGTATACGGACACTTTTCTTTCTGTCTTGTATCGTCTTCCTTTTCAGCGGATATATGCTGCTCCGCAATGCAGTAAAGTACATGGCGGCGACAGACACCTATCAGGCACTACGAACAGAAGTTCAAAGTAGCACTCTCACTGTCACATGGAAAGGATCGGCAAAGAATGGAGAAATAAACGAAGTAAAAACTGTACTGGAGCCACTTGTATCTATGGACTTTTCCTCTTTGCTGGAAATCAATCCGGAGATCGTCGCTTGGATCAGAATCGAAGGAACCAATATTGACTACCCCGTTATGCAAACAGTTAACAACATCTATTATCTAACACACATGTATAACGGGGAATATAACAACAGCGGCTCCATCTTTATGGATTACCGCTGCAATGCAGATTTTTCAGACAAAAACACTGTTTTCTATGGTCACCACATGAGAAACTCAACCATGTTCGGTGATCTGGAGAAATACAAAAGCCAGGAGTTCTATGATTATAACCCCAACATAACAATATTCACACCAGAAGGAGACTTTGTCATCGAACTTATTTCTGGAACTGTCGAGAACGGCAACTACGAATTTGTTCGGTTTGATTTAGAAAACGACGATGATTTTCTAAGCTACATAGACGAACTGAGACGCCGATCCACCTTTACAAGCGACGTGGAAGTGCGGGCAGACGATCAAATCATATGCCTCTGCACATGTTCCTACGAATGGAACAATGCAAGGTATATGGTGGTTGGGCGTCTGGTACGGTTATATCAGCAGTAAAAACGCAGAAATTATCAGATAAAAATTAATAGCCTTCTATTGTAGTAGGAGTATTGTATATCCAAATCCCTTTTTATACGGATGGCTTCCGCATTCTGTTGAAAGAGCACAATCTAACATGCGCAGAAACACTATTACGCCTAAAAATGGATAATTACATGTGTATCTATGCCGTTTTCATTGCTAAAGATATATGTAAAGTCATCGATTGCATTATAGAAGGCAAATCCATTAACAAGCAAAGGTATAATTTGGAGAATCGAATGACGGACGGATACCCGAAAAAACTATTACTCAATACTATAGCAGATTTGAGTATGTTTATACCTAAACCAGCGGATTTGTTAATTTGTCGGAAAAAGCATTTTATCAAGCAGTTATAAATGATGATAAGGGCTTTGCCATACAGAACGGACATAAATTGCCAGAAATGCGATATGAACCTTTGACAGAATTCGCAAAGACATTAAAGGCATTCTGCCATTTTGTAAAACTACACTGCAATATACTTTATGATGTTGTTGAGAGCAAGGCTAGGTTTGAGCAAGAACATCAAGTTAATGAATAGGAGTGAAGTTAATGAGTAATACTAATAACTTTATAGCGCAAGTTAATGATTTTATATCTCAAGGTGAAAAAATTATGAAAGAGGAATATCACGTAACCACTCCCGGACTGATAATGCCAGATTCTATCGGTGGTCCAAAATCAGATCAATGGTTTAATGAGATAAACATATTTAACAGCAGAACTTTAATTAATCATCCACTACATAATCAGATTGATGAAGTGTGTAAAAATCATAAGTATTCATGGACTACTGCTCACGAAGATATGATGGGATACTTGAAAGCACTCGCCTCGGATGATGTATTTTGGAGAGAAATTGAAGCAGAAGCAAGTGCAGAAGGAAGGAAATCAGTAATGTCATATGATGTTTTTATTTCACATGCAAACGCAGACAAAATAGAATATGTGGATCAGTTGAAACAGTCACTTGATAGACTCAGCATTAGCATTTTCTATGATAAAGACACTTTGAAATGGGGCGACAATTGGAAGGAAATGATTTTAAAAGGCATTAAACAAGCAGAATTTGCGATAATCGTTATCTCAGAGAATTTCTTTGGCCGTGAATGGACTGAGAAAGAATTAAATGAATTATTGAATCGGCAAAATTCAAACGGGCAGAAGATAATACTGCCAATTCTTCATAAAATTACCCTCTCCCAGCTAACGGAGAAATATCCTGCTGTAGCAGATATTCAAGCTCTCGACTCAGCAAAGTATACTTGTGACGAAATCGCGGTTAAGTTTGCCGGTGAACTCATTAAGCGTTTGAAAACATGAACTATTTTGTATTTACAGATGAAGCGAGTACATACAAGCGCCGCCCCAGTGATGCGCATATCCTATGCCATCCGTTTTACATACACTCAAATGCCCTAATGGATATTGACGATTACCGGCAATATCAGATCGAGGTGCAGCACATTGGTTGCAAGTACGAACCCCCTTTCGATGATTAACTTAAGTGGTCGGATTTGTGAAGAAAAAGAAAAAATCCTCGTAATTATTTGATTGCACAGATGCCGGAGAATCGCTTAAAATGATACTATCGAAATATTTTTGAAACGGCAGTCGGAAAAGAATCCACGCGGTTCATGTTTACTGTAACAGATATCGCAGGTCGGACATTTGACCTGAACAATGATACTGTGTATCGGTTCCATATGCAAGATGCTTTTCAGCTAATACAGATGGATATGGGTACAGACGATTTTGCAACCTTCGAGATTGATGAACTGAATGAAGGTACAATCAAATAACTAAAAGCAGTTTGTCACGAGTTTACTGTCAACGGTGATTTCGTAAAATATAAGAACATATATCATGAGGTTCTGGCTGAAAACAGCTCAATAGCCCAGGCATACAGCTTGCCGACTATTCAGCTGGTGTAATGAACGGATATATACGCGGAATGATCGTCTCCCGGGAAATTATCAGTTTACTACGGATTTATATAATGAATTTATAAAACCGCGTATTCGTTGTTATAATAACAAAAAATCGTTGGATACGGTGTGGTGGGTATCCCGAAAAATACACCTTTTAGAAAACAACTGGATTCAATTTTAATGTGTAAATAATACATGAAAATAATAAAAAGAAATGGCTATATAAAGCATAAAGCTCAATATAGCCATTTTTCTATGTTCATTCCTCTTGAAGACATCGCTAATTACAGTTAAAGGAGTTTTGCATAATGACAACAAATAAATACCGCCATCTGTACGCCATACTCATGTATAAGATTCAAACGATTATAATCTATTTGCCCAGAATTGTCAAATTCTATTCTACTTCATTTTACATTTCAGGAATTGACCCGTAACATATGTTATTTGATATAATTCGAACGCTTTTTATGTACATAATGAATCTCCATAGCTTCAAGTAAATAATTTAAGACTTCATATACTTTGCCAATTCCTTAAAGGCTTTCGGGAATTTTTTCTTTCTGTCTTCAAAATTATAAGGAATCCAAATGTCATCACCCAAATATTCTTTTATCACATTAAGCATGACGTTGTTTTCGCCAAGGCGCTCAATAACATTTAGCTTAATTTCTTCAATCATAAAAATATTGTTAGAATCTAATTTACATTCATCAAAAGGAATTGTTGTATTACATCCATCAAACTCAAATCCATAAAAAAGTGCACTTGCATCATATTTTTTACTATATTTTAAATTGTCGTCAATAACAGTATGACGATTTCTTTTATTGAATTCTTCTTTAATTTCCCACCTTTGCAAAAGTTTTTTATGAGTAATATAAGCGGATGTATCATACAGCCCTAATTCAACTGCTCTGCTTCTATTCAAAACAAAAGGTGCTTTAATATTTAATTCAGCAATATTTTCGTTATAATCAATTCTAAGTTGTGGGTCAGTATCAATAAATACAATATGCTCTGTATTTGCAGCCACCACAAAAGCCGGACAAAACAAGGTGAATCCATCTTTAGTTAGGAGATAATTTATATCATGTAACAGAAGTTTTCCTAAGTTATTGTCGCTACCTTTTGTATTGAATCTATAATAAGTATAATCTTCTGCTTCTGAATTACATATTAATAATCTCGCTAATATATACTTATATAATTCTTTTATGACACCTTTTTCATCGGGAAATTCAAGAATTTTTTTCCGAGATAAATCTAATTTAAGCCTGCATTTTTTATCGACAACCGAAACGCTTGGTACCCATACTAAAAGGCCAAGTCCTTCACCCATTGAATATGGTTCTATTTCCGGAACGACAATTCCGTTGCAATAGTATTTTTCTAAATCATTGCTATTAACATAATTAACGTATCCGTGATTTCCTGTATATCTCCATCTAAGACTTTCATATTCTGAACTTTCAAAAATAAACCAATCTTCATTTGCCACATCATTATTTTGTGGAACGAATATTCTTTTCGCATAAGGATTCATTTCGTTTCCATCAAAATAATATCGAACATCAGGATCTTTAAAAACATACCACTCATACCACTTTATGTCAGACGGTTTTTCTTCACCCTTAAGGTGTTTTATGGCTTTATCACTAAGCTTAATGACAATTCTTGTTCCAATATGATCAAACTTCTTGCGTTCAATATTTATGACGTTGTTATCCATACCAAAATCAAAGGAATATCCCAAATTCTCGTCAATATGTTTTGTCTCCACATGAATGGAGATTCCCAGCAAAAACCCGGCCAAAACGCCAATTCCGAATTTGCCTGTCCGTACAACGTTGGCGGTCTTTCCATCCTCGGGCGCAAAATTCTTTTTCCACGAATCGCTGTTGCGGAAGGAAGCGCCTATCGTAAGGAAATAATTCAGCAGGATGTCCTCGTTCATGCCTGTTCCATTGTCGGTTATTGTAAAAATTTTCTTTTTTGTATCAATATTTATAACCACTTTGGGGATATATTCAGTATTCCCTTTACCTTCCTCAAGCTTTTTTCTTTCTCGACAAGCATCTACCGCATTTTGGAGAAGCTCGCGAACACCATAACTGGGGTCATCTCCGTAAAGAGGGGCTATGAGAAGCTTTACTATGTCATGGTTTACTTTGATTTTGGATTCTTTAATAACAAATTTTTTATTAAAATCATCTCTTGAGAACTTATCCAAAATATTGCTGGTAATCCTGTGAATTGACAATTTATATACGTCAGCTGTATATTTTTCTGCCAACAAAGCCCAAGAAAGGTCAATTTCTCGCTGTACGGCCTTTAACCATTGCTCTATTTTATTGAATTTCTGCGAGTTATCAGGATCAGCGTGAATATTAAGCCCTTGTGATAAATCATCCCAACAATTATCATCAAAATTAATGCATTGGTTCCATTTCCACTCGTCTTTCGAAAGGGGAACCTCAATCTCCTGCCTATGCTCGAGCACAATGGGTGCGCGATGTTCGCCTGCATCAAGGTAATCTGCCAGTCTAAGCACCGACATTAAATAGAAAACAGGAATATCTTTTATTTTGCCAAAGAAAATAGCATTTCTCCCGTAGTTCTCCTTTATGTAATCTTCAGTCTCCAACATATTCATACCATGGCTTCTTGCAATAAGGCCTATAATATCTTTGTAATCATCAAGCTCTCCTGTATTTATAAATATATCCTCCGTTTTACTTCCGGGGAATCCTTCCAAAGCAATATGATGTGACAAGCGAGGATGATACCGGCGGAAAAATTCGCCATACACCCTAATATCCTCTTTATTTATAGCAGATATATCCATTTTATCAAAATCAACAGGATGGCTTTGATTAAACATATTTATAAGCTGACGGTCATTAAACCTCTTTACCTCTTTTTTATACTCTTCCCATGCCTCTTCCCATGTGAGCTTATCGAGAGGCTCAATTTTACATCCGGAAAACTCTCCTGCAAGAAGCTTTTCAACTCCGGCGTCAGTAATAAACATGCCCAAATCATGTGCAGCGATTGACCCGATAAGCACAGCTATATCGCGAGGCTTCAGCTTCTTCATAGTTTCATCGGGTATGAGCTTGTCCGCCAATTCAAGAGTTTTCTCTATGTGGATTGTTCCATGTGAGGTATAATCAGGGAAAAACTCAGGCGAACCAGCATAATAGTTTTCTACATTTTCCAGTATCTTAACTGCATCCCCATGCCAAGTTCCGTTTTTACTCGAACTTGATTCTTCAAGCAGCTTGTCTTTTAATCGGTTAGGTATAGCTATCGTCATAAAACCCCGCCTTTATGCAAAAAAATCACCAATTTATCTTTTGTATAAATATACCATATTTTTCCGATTTTTTCAACATTTCCCCCGTAAATTCGACACAAATTGACAATAAATGGCAAGATAGGTATAATTGAAATATATTGCCTGCAAAGGAGGGGATCCCTGTGGCAAATCCAGACGTACTGTCTGTTAATCTCTTTATAAATACAATTAATGAATCCAATAAAAACAACAAAAGATTTTGCTTCATTTTAGGCTCCGGTGCTTCTGTCGAATCCGGTATTCCCACCGGAAACAAATTGGAAATGGATTGGATGGATTGGATTATGGATCCGAAAATCAATAATGTGGATGATTTTCGTGATTTGGCAAAAGAATTGCATGAAAAAAAGCTTATACGCTCTACATTTGATGAACTTCAAAACGAATGGAATACTGCAAAAAAGGGCTCCAAATCTATTGACAGTAAATATTATTCTGACATATATACCCTTCGTTTTTATCCTGATATAAGCAATGGTTACGGATATTTGGAAAAGCTTATGGAGCGCAGTAAGCCGAGCATAGGCTATCATACCCTTTCTCATCTGCTTACGCATAAAAATCTTAATAATTTTGTGATTACAACTAACTTTGACAGTCTTGTGGAAGATTCCTTATTTATATACACAGATAAAAAGCCTTTGGTCATAAGCCATGAATCACTTGCAAAATACATTGATCCCTCTGTGCGGCGTCCAATAATCGCAAAAGTACATCGGGGAATAATGTTTGAACCGTTTAATGATCCCCAGAAAACCAGCAAGCTTGAAGAAGAATGGAAAAAACCTTTAAACGATGCTTTAAAGACATATATACCCATTGTAATAGGCTATGCCGGCGGAGATAAAAGTCTCATGTCTTTTCTGGAATCTGAGTCCGAAATAAAAAAAGGGCTTTATTGGTGCTACAGAGAGGACGATGGTTTGCCTCCCGATAATATTCTGGAATTTGTTGAAAATAATAAAGGTCACCTCGTTCCCATTGAAGGATTCGATTCTTTAATGGTAAAAATAGGAGCAAAGCTATATCCAGAAAATGTAGGTACGGGAAAAATAGAAGAATTTCTGGGGAAACAACTCAGAGATCGTGTAACCGCTTATAACGACCAATACACCAGAGTTAAGGATAAAGAAGAATCTCTCGCATCCATTAATGAGCGCGAGGCGCAGGACGAAGAAAAGCGGGAAGGAAAAGAGAACTTAACATATTGGGATTTCTTTAACCGCGGATATAAGTATGGAGAAGAAGGAGACTATGATAAAGCAATTGCAAACTACACTGAGGCTATTAAGCGTAATCCTGATTATGCCGCCGCTTACAACAACCGCGGATTTGCTTACAATAATTCGAAAGAATCCCAAAAAGACATTGCGGTCTACAACAAAGCCATTGCGGATTTCAACAAAGCCATTGAGCTTAATCCCGATTTTGCCGAAGCTTACAACAACCGTGGGATTTCTTACAATAATTTGGAAGAATACCAAAAAGACATTGCGGATTTCAACAAAGCCATTGAACTTAATCCCGATTTTGCTGAAGCTTACAACAACCGCGGCGTTGCTTACCACAAATCAGGCAAGCACGACAAAGCCATTGCGGACTACAACAAAGCCATTGAGCTTAATCCCGATTATACCACAGCTTACGAAAACCGCGCCCTCGCCTACCGCGCCCTTGGCAAGGAAGACCTTGCCAAGGCGGATGAGGAAAGGGCTTCCAAGCTATAATTCAAACCATGTCATAGGGCATACTTGTTTTGTATAAAAAGCGGCACAATGCGATTTATGATAAACGAAGAAAAAAATCCGGGGAATACATACTCAGGATGACAATCTTTTCCTAAAAAATAATGTAATTGCAATCTGTTGGAAGGACATGGGCGACCTTGGCCTGATAGAGAAAAACAGAGATGCCTTTAAAGAAAAGTACTCTCAAACATATCCAGGGGCGAAAAAGGTAATATAACCATCGTCGCCGGCATGCTCTATCGATTTTGCTATGAGTCGCAAATCGGAAATTACGTTGTTCTTCCTTCCAAAATATGTAATCACTAAATGCATCTTTCCCCGAAGCTCAACACAGCGAAACAGAACTTCTCTGACTGTGTCAACGTTTTATGTGACGTGTCTCCTTCTCTGATTCGGAGTGTTCTTCTGATTTCCTTTGGGATGACAACCCTGCCCAGGTCGTCTATCCTGCGTACTATTCCCGTTGCTTTCATTAAAAATATCCTCCTTTATTTTTTTGTGTGCTGTTATTGTCTGCAAATAAAGTCAGATTATTCGTTTTCGGGGAATTTATTGAATGGAAGAAATTAAAAAAACTGAAAAAAATACCGGAGCTCTGATAGTGAACTCCGATATATACTATCATTACCAGAATATCCGAATCAGGCATGATATTGATGAAAAGCTGTCGGTATTTGATGATTTAGGCATTTCGAATAATGAACTGGCATGGCCTGCAATATATCGGCAGCTGGAACGCACGGAATATTATCCAGATCATCCGGAAATCGATCCTTTTGAATGGGCAGAAAACCCTTGGTTTTATGAAGAAGTGGGAGATACCGCGATTAACACCTTTGATACCTTCGCGATGAACCGGAATGAATATTATACGGAAGCAAATCTTGAAAATCCTAATGATACGATCGAACTGATCTCTTACGCACATTCCCAGATCACACGTGAAAACAGTCCGATCAACACCACCCGTCAAACGGGTGGTGTTTGTACGCCCCTAATGGGCTGTTACCGACCGGCGTCTCAAGGCGCCGGCTTTTACTTTTAGTCCATGCTTTATTGCATTTTTTCTGTTCAAGCCTTATTGTATTTGACTACTTGCTGCCCTTGAAAGGGTCTTCGTATTCTTTAACACTTAATAATCCATTGCAATATCATGACGCTCTTGCTCTTTTATACCGGCTCCATATTGGCCATATATAATTGTTCGCCTATATTTAGGAATAAATACTATATGATACTTGCACAACCATTGGGCACGTCCCATAAATCAGAAAAACCCGGAAACCTTTGTTCAGAATTCCGAGTTCTTTGTATCTTTAAATGAATTTATGTATCGAAATATATTTCCGTCAAATCTATAAAAACAAAAATACATTGTTGTTTACTGCATCAACGCAGCTTTCATGGACTTTACATACTCTCCCACATATTCGGGAGCGTCCTTCCCATGCTCTTCAATAATCTTCATTATAGCGGAGCCTACAATAGCGCCGTCGGAAATATCCGCCATCTTTCTCGCCTGTTCGGGAGTAGAAATTCCGAAACCCACGGCACAGGGAATATCCGTGTTCCGCCTTACCACTTCCACAATGGAGCGAAGATCAGTCTTTATTTCGCTTCTCGCGCCAGTAACACCAAGGCTGGATACAATGTAAAGAAATCCTTCCGCTTCCTTCGCTATCATGGCTATTCGGTTTTCGGATGTGGGCGCAACAAGAGAAATCAGATCCACACCGAATTCACGGCATACGGGCAGAAATTCGTCCTTTTCCTCAAAAGGCAGGTCAGGAAGTATGAGCCCGTCAATACCGATATCTGAGCAGGTCGATATAAACTTTACCGCACCGTAAGAAAATATCACATTGGCATAGGTCATGAACACTAAGGGAATGGAGACATCCTTCCGGAGCTCTTTAACAAACTCAAATATTTTTCCGGTTGTAACACCGCCTTTAAGAGCTCTCAGATTTGCGCCCTGAATTACAGGACCTTCGGCAGTAGGATCTGAAAAGGGAATTCCCAGCTCTATAAGGTCCGCTCCGTTTTTTACAGCGGCACGCACAACTTTTGCCGTAGTTTCCAGGTCAGGGTCTCCGCAGGTAATAAATGCAATAAACGCCTTCCCGTTTTCAAATGCTTTTCTTATATTACTCATGGATATCCTCCCCTCTGTACCGTGCGATTGCCGCACAGTCCTTGTCGCCTCGTCCTGATATAGTAATAACTATGATCTTGTCTTTATCCATTTCCGGCGCGATTTTCATTGCGTGGGCAACTGCGTGAGCCGATTCTATTGCCGGTATAATACCTTCTGTTCTTGAAAGATATTCGAAAGCATTTACCGCTTCGTCGTCAGTAACGGCAACATATTCCGCTCTCCCGATGTCATGAAGATATGCATGCTCAGGACCCACACCGGGATAGTCCAGTCCTGCGGAAATGGAGTACACGGGAGCGATCTGGCCGTTTTCATCCTGGCAGAAATAGGATTTCATTCCGTGGAATATGCCAAGACTTCCAGTACAGATAGTCGCTGCCGTCTCAAATGTATCAATGCCTCTGCCTGCCGCTTCACAGCCTATGAGGCGCACATTTTTATCCTCTATAAAATGGTAGAAGCTTCCGATTGCGTTGGAGCCTCCTCCTACGCACGCTATTACCGCGTCAGGCAGTCTTCCTTCCTTCTGAAGAATCTGCTCTCTTGTTTCTTTGGATATAACAGACTGAAAGTCCCGTACAATAGTTGGAAACGGATGAGGTCCCATAACTGAGCCGAGGCAGTAGTGAGTATCGCTTATGCGCGAGCTCCATTCTCTCATGGTTTCGGAAACCGCGTCTTTAAGAGTGGCTGTGCCGGATTTTACAGGAATGACCTCCGCTCCCAAAAGCCTCATTCGGTACACATTGAGAGCCTGCCTTACAGTATCCTCTTCGCCCATGAATACAACACACTCCATGCCCATAAGCGCGGCAGCCGTAGCGGTCGCAACACCGTGCTGGCCTGCTCCTGTTTCCGCTATGAGCCGGGTCTTGCCCATTTTCCTGGCAAGGAGCGCCTGTCCAAGCACATTGTTGATTTTATGCGCTCCTGTGTGGTTAAGATCCTCTCTCTTGAGGTAAATCTTAGCTCCGCCCAGGTCTTTTGTCATTTTTTCCGCATAATAAAGCCTTGATGGCCTGCCTGCGTATTCATTGAAAAGACGGGCAAGCTCACTTTTGAATTCAGGATCATTTTTATAGTAGTTATACGCTTCTTCAAGTTCAATTATGGCATTCATCAATGTTTCGGGGATATACTGTCCGCCGTGAATACCGAAGCGTCCGTCAGGATTCGTCATAGTTGTTGTTCCTTTCTGACAGCCATAATAAATGCCGTCATTTTTAATTTATCTTTTACTCCGTTGGTTTCGATTCCGGAGCTTACATCCAGCGCGAAAGGGTGCAGAGCTTTAGCCGCATCCTCAGCGTTTTCCGGTGAAAGTCCTCCGGCGAGAAAATATGGTCTTCCGATATTTTCAATCAGTTTCCAGTCAAATGCCTTTCCCGTGCCCGCGCCGGAATCCAGCAGAACAAAGTCAGCCGGACAGTTTTCAGCCTTTTTGGCATCCTCATATGTTTCGATTCGAAATGCCTTTATTAAAGGTCTGTCCGTCAGCTTTTTCAGGTATGTAATATAATCTTCACTTTCATCTCCGTGAAGCTGCGCTATATCAATTATACCCTTAACGAGAAGATTGGCAATAGTTTCCGGCCTTTCGTTTACAAACACGCCAACAGCCTTAATATCGGGAGAAAGAAGTTTTTTCAGCTCCAAAGCCTTTTCCGGTGAGACAAAGCGTTTGCTTTTTGGCGCGAACACAAATCCGATATATTCGGGCATCAGTTCATTAGCTGTAATTATATCACAATTTCGGGAAAGACCGCAAAATTTTATTTTTGTCATAAGGCACCCCTCAATTCGGCAAGCTTTGCCTTTTTGTCATCAGCCCGCATAAGGGCTTCGCCTATGAGTATTGCGTCTGCGCCTGTTTCACGAAGCTTTGCCACATCTTCCGCGCTGCTGACACCGCTTTCCGAAACGAACAATACATCTTTCGGAATCAGCTCGCGAAGCTTTCGGCTGTTTTCCGTGTCCACGGAAAAATCCTTCAGATTTCGATTGTTCACGCCTATTATTCCGGCTCCCGCGCTTAATGCCATTTTTACTTCGTATTCATCATGAGCTTCCACAAGAGCGGAAATTCCCAGTTCATCGCAGATGCCTATATATTTTTTAATGGTATCTTCGTCCAGAATAGAGCAAATAAGGAGTACCGCCGCCGCTCCCAGTACCTTTGCTTCATATATCATATATTCGTCGACTGTAAAATCCTTCCTCAGACATGGAATTTTAACATTTTCCGCAATTTCCCGAAGGTACTCGTTTTTCCCAAGGAACCATTTTGGCTCCGTAAGTACGGAAATACAGTCTGCTCCGGCATTTTCATATTCCTTTGCAATCTGAAGATAAGGAAAATCCGGAGCGATAAGCCCTTTTGATGGAGATGCCTTTTTGCATTCGCATATGAAGGATATACCTTCTTTTTTCAGCGCCCTTTCAAATGCAAAATCGCCTTTGGGCAGCGCAAGGGCCCGCCTTTTCATTTCTTCCGCGGATATATTCTTTTTTGCCTCTTCCGTACGCTCTTTTGCGTATTGGGCAAGCCGGTCAAGTATTGTCATACTGCCACCTCCTCGGGACTGTTGCTGAATTCAATCAGCTTTTCAAGCGTTTCCATTGCTTTACCTGAATCTATAAGCTTTTCCGCAAGGGAAATGCCCTCTTTCATGCTTTCGGCTTTTCCCGCAATATAAAGTGCGGCGCCTGCGTTCAAAAGAACCGCATTTCGTTTGTGCCCTTTTTCGCCTTTGAGGATAGAAATGGTTATTTTGGCGTTTTTCTCCGGTGTGCCGCCTGTTAAATCCTCTTTGGCACAGCGTCCTAATCCAAAATCTTCAGGTTTTATTACATAGGATTTAAACCATCCGTCCCGAATTTCACAGATTTTTGTAGGCGCGCTCAGGGAAATCTCGTCCAGCTTGTCCTGACCGTAAACCACCATTCCCCGTTTTACTCCCAGATTTATTAAAACCTGCGCCAGAGGTTCTACGAGATATTCATCGTATACACCCAGAAGCTGCATGGACGGCGTTCCGGGATTTGTAAGAGGTCCAAGAATATTGAAAACCGTTCTGAATCCCAGTTCCCTTCGTATGGGTCCCACATATTTCATGGAAGAATGGTATTCCTGCGCGAAAAAGAAGCACATTCCCGCTTTGTTCAGAAGTTCAATGCATTTCGCGGGACTTTGGCTTATGTTCACTCCCAGAGCTTCCAGACAGTCTGCCGTCCCGCAAAGAGATGATGCCGCGCGGTTGCCGTGTTTTGCCACCTTCACGCCGCCGGCTGCCGCAACAATGGCTGATGTAGTGGAAATATTGAAGCTGTTGGAATTGTCTCCGCCTGTGCCTACGATCTCAAAAACCTCCATACCCGTTTCCACCTTCGTGGCATGGGCTCTCATAGCGGCCGCGCATCCCGATATCTCATCCGTTGTTTCCGCTCTTGCGCTTTTTGTGGACAGCGCGGCAAGAAAAGCGGCATTCTGAGTAGGAGATGTTTCTCCGCTCATAATTTCGTTCATTACTGTATATGCTTCATCATAAGTGAGATCTTCTTTATTTACGATTTTTACGATTGCTTCCTTTATCATGTCTCACATCTCCTTTATGAAATTCCTAAGAATTCGCTTTCCAGCGGGCGTCATAATCGATTCGGGATGGAACTGTACCCCGTAAACAGGATAATCCCTGTGCTGTACCGCCATAATTTCGCCGTCGGTTGTAACAGCCGTTATTTTGAGATTTTCAGGCATTGTCGCTGGATCTGCCGCAAGAGAATGGTATCTTGCGACGGGAGCCTTGTCAGGGCATCCTCTGAAAAGAGGACAGCTCATATCAAATTTTACAATAGACTGCTTCCCGTGCATCAGTTTTTTCGCATATGTAATTTCCGCACCGAACGCCGAGCATATTGCCTGATGCCCGAGACAGACTCCGAGAATGGGAATATCCTTTCCCAGTTCCTTTACTATACCTATTATAATGCCCGCATTTTCAGGTCTTCCCGGACCGGGAGAAATTATTATCCGCTCAGGGCTGAGGGCTCGGATTTCCTCTATGGTCATCTCATCATTTCTGATGACCTTAATGTCCGGATTTATTTCACCTATGAACTGATAGAGATTATATGAAAAACTGTCGTAATTATCTATAAGCAAAATCATAATTCATCCTCCTGTGCAAGATTCAGCGCCGTAAGAGAAGCCTTTGCCTTGTTCAGACATTCTTCATATTCCTTTTCGGGATCGGAATCTGCCACAATTCCGGCTCCGCTTCTTACAAATACTTTGCCGTTTTTCTTATATACAATACGGATCGCTATACATGTATCCATATTCCCCGTAAAATCGATGTATCCTATGGCTCCTCCGTATATGCCTCTTTTGTTGTTTTCGAGTTCGGCTATAAGCTGGCAGGCCCTGATTTTAGGGGCGCCTGAAAGTGTTCCCGCAGGAAGCACGGCTTCAATAGCATTCAGCGCATCCTTTCCGTCGGCTATTTCTCCTCTTACAGTGGAGCCGATATGCATTACATGGGAAAACCTCTCGATTGAATGGAGTTTTTCGACCTGAACCGTTCCGAATTTGCTGATTTTCCCTAAATCATTTCTTCCCAGATCCACCAGCATATTGTGTTCCGCAAGCTCTTTTTCATCTGCCAAAAGTTCAGCTTCAAGTTCTTTGTCTTCCTCATCGGTTTTGCCTCTGGGTCTTGTTCCTGCAAGAGGAAATGTATGAAGGATCCCGTTTTCCAGTTTGACCAGTGTTTCCGGAGAAGCTCCGGCCACTTCCACGTCCGTTCCGGAAAAATAGAACATATATGGAGAAGGGTTGATCGTCCGAAGAACCCTGTATGTATTCAGAAGACTGCCTTCAAACGGTGCGCTCAGCCTGTTTGAAAGTACGATCTGAAAAATATCTCCTTCCCTGATATAATTTTTTGCCTTTTCAACCATTTCGCAAAAATGTTCCTTATCAAAAAGCGCTGAGACATTCTCCAAAAGTTTTCCTCCGGGTTCATTTTTCTTTTCGCCGTGATGAAGCAGATTTATGAGCTGTTTCAGTTCCCATACCGCCTTGTTGTAATTAATTTCAAGGCCGTCCTCGTCTATGTGCATATTTACGATTAGTATGATTTTCTGCCGTATATTATCAAACGCGATTACTTTTTCAAAGAGCATGAGGTCCACGTCTCTGAAATTTTCCGTGTCCTCGACCTCGATTCTTACACTGGGTTCGCTGTATCCGAGATAATCGTAAGAAAAATATCCTACAAGGCCTCCTGTAAAAGGCGGCAGATTTTCAAGGCGCGGACTTCTGTATTCGGAAAGTACTTTTCGCAGATAATCGGAAGGATTTCCGGTAACATACTTCATTTTTCCGGCATCCAGAACGCCGTTCATTGTTCCGCCTATGCAAGTAATCTCCATTGTCGGGTCAAATCCGAGGAATGTATACCTGCCCCATGTTTCGTCGGCCTGAGCAGATTCCAGCATATACGCGTGCCTGGATATGTTTTTCAGGATTTTAATCGTTTCGATAGGTGTGGTAAAGTCTGATAAAATTTCACAGCTGATGGGCACTATGTCATATTTCCCTGTTGCGGCAATTTCTTCGACTTCTGATAAAACAGGTGAGAATTTCATGATTATTACCTCCAAAAAAATAATTCCTCCAACAATCTGTCAGAGGAAATAAAAAAGCCCCTGACAGATACCATTGACTGTCAAGGACGAATATTGTACATAATTAAGACACTATCCGCGGTGCCACCTTGAATTCACGGGAAAACCCGTACGCTTAGCAGGATACCAGCATATCCCCGGCAACTGACGTATGCCAACACGTTGCAGAATACTCCGGAAAAATCCGTTTGACTGCACCCTCAGCGGTCCATTTGACAACTTGTTTCTCATTCGGCTCTCAGCATCCCGAACTCTCTGTAAAGGCATCATTGCCGTTATCTCCGCTTCAACGGTTTAAATTATTAATTTGGACAAAGTATAGCACAGCGGATTGCTGAAGTCAATATTTTTTTCAATAAAATCCACTCAAAAATATTTTCCCGAAATATGTAATCGATAATACAGCATTTCCCGAAACTCAGCACTACAAAACGTTGCTTTATTAAAGATTATTCTTAATCATAATTATTTCTTACTGCATACTCAACCGAGTTATATCCCATAAAAAGCCAGCCCGGAACAAGTCCGGACCGGCCAAATATAATATGAAAAAATCATTAGCTTTTGTTTTTATTCTTCTGAAGGTGATTCTTCCGCAATAGCTTTTATATCCTCCAGAGCCTTTTTCGTGACGGTCACTGTCTTATTCACTCCGTCCCAGATGATGTGATCATCGGAAACGTTGAACGCGTTGAACAATGCTCTCATGGGAAGATAAATTCTGTCGTTTCTGATTACGGGAGCTGTATCAATTTCGATCTCTTCATCGCCGATTTTGATGATATTCGAGCCGACTGTGCAGGAAACGACCTTTCCGTCAGGTCTTGTGAAGGACGCTGTCTTTGTTTCGTTATCCCAAGCGATGTCAGCGTCGGAAATTCCCAGAGCGTTTGCCACTACCCTTACGGGAAGCATTGTTCTGTCGTTCTCATCGATGAAAGGCTCCGCATCCATTTCCATATCTGCGCCATTAAGCTGATATTTTGTATCGCCAATAGTAATTAACATCAAAGGCACGTCTTCAGTATTTTCATTATTTCCGTTCTGAGGGATTTCTTCCCAGCCTGCGTAAACAGTCATGGAGCTGTTCATCTGAACGCTTGTTACCTTCTTTGTAAGCTCCTTGTCTGAGTACCAGCCTGTAAATGTGTACCCTTCACGGGCGGGCGTCTTGTCGAGAGATACTTTCGCGCCTGAGCTGTAGCTTTCAGCCTTTATCTCTGAGCCGCCGTTTGTCTCGTAGGTAAGAGTGAATTTTGCCGCGGATGAGCTTCCGCCGCCTCCTCCGCCGCCTCCGGACGAGCTTGTTTTCCTGAACGTTACTGTTACTGTTACATGAGCGTCGGGCATTGTGAAGAACTTATCTTCTGTAATATTTTCTACAACCTCTTCGCCTTCCGCTCCAGCTTCCATACCTTCAAGATGCATTAATCCATCGCCGTTCGCTCCGGATTCCGTGCCTTCGGGATTCGTTATTTCATCGCCGTTTGCTCCGTTAACCGTGCCTTCGGGATTTGTTATTTCATCGCCGTTCGCTCCGGATTCAGTGCCTTCGGGATTTGTTATTTCATCGCCGTTTGTTCCGTTCACAGTGCCTTCGGGATTTTCCTCAGGATTTTCCTCGGGCTTTTCTTCTTCGGGCTTTTCTTCTTCGGGTTTTTCTTCTTCAGCGGGCGCTTTGTATGAAACCTCAATCTTCGTCAATTCATAACCCTTGTTCGGTGCTACTGTAACTGTTACCTTATCACCGGCTTTTGCCTTGCCGGAAGGTGATGTTGCCGCTGTTCCGCCTTTGCCCGCTTCAACCGTGATTCTATACTCGTTATCCGCAAGCTCGAGTTCTACCGTGATTGCTACTTTGCCGTCTTCATCCGGTTTGCCGACATTTGTTACTTTCCATGTGTTTCCGTCCGCGTCTTTGAATTCGGTAATTTCACCGCTTGCGATTTTTTCAATGTCTTCTTCGTTGGCAGGTTTTACGGGTGTTCCGTCTTCTGTCGCAATTGTATAAGGAGAATCATCCTCGCCGGCTTCATAAACAGCAGTCATTGTTGCCATAACCGCTTCTTCCATATTACCATTCTTTTCTTTGCTCTGGATGATTTCAATTGTGTATGTATCGGATTTAAGTTTTGTATCGCCAAGTTCGACTATTCCGTCACTTCCGATATCCAGTCCGCTCACGACTGCTTCTCCCTCACTTGATTTGATTGTTGCTGAGAAATAGTTTGTAGGGCTTTCTTCCGCTGTAACAGACGCTTTGTCTAAATCCTCCTCCGAAAGATTCTTAATCTGAAGCTCCGGCACTTCTGTGAATTCAGCTTCGGGATATTCAGGAACTTCTATACTTGTTGCAATTGTATAGTTCTTGTAGGCGCCCTCAGCGTCCTTTGTGAAGTACTTAATCTGAGTAATTGTCTGACCTTCAAGGTCTTCGTACATATCATTATTTGGAGTGAGAGCTCCCTCTTTGATAGTTTCCGTATGTCCTGTGCAGAACGCGAGCTCTTTGCCCTTCCAGATGTTTTCAAGATGACGCATTGCGTATGTTCCGGATTCTGTTGTGAGGATTACTCCGTAAACAGTTCCGCCTGAAATCGCGGATACATTGTCTCCGCTTAATTTGATTTCATAATCGCCTCTCTTTGTAAGAGCCGAAATGGATGCCTCTAATTCCAAAGCCGACGCTCTTCCGCTTGCCGCGCCGTATTCACCATTGGAAAGCTTCTTATAGGAAGCGGGTTTTTCAGCAAGCTCAACATAAGCTCCGTCTCCTGCCGCGAATAATGCCTCTTCAGGTGTCTGTCCCTCTGCGGGAGTAATTATCTTGTCTGCGTCAAGGGCTGCCGCGTCCTCGGCGAGAACAGGGTACATAACGCCGAGAATGTCTGTACTTTCGTAGGTTTCATCCTCTGCGGCGTGGTATGATCCTCCCACAAGGTTTGCCTTATAAGCTTTCTGCGTTGCGCTGGTTACCGCGTCTACTCCTTCAACTTCTTCGCCTTTATAGAAGTCAGCGTAAGGAATGTTCATAAGGACATAACCCTGCTGTTCAACCGGCGCTCCTTCCATGCTGATAGCGCCAATTACACTGCTTTCATTACCGTACATATCCGGTACTGCTGTATCAAGTGTAATAATAGGACTATTAACCGCATCCTGTACGGGAACGCCCTGATCAGTAATCCATGAAGAATATGAATTGAATTTGTCATCAATTTTATCAGTATCTGCCGTTGTAAGTCCGGACTGTACGCCAATAAGGTTGTTTCCGCCGCTTGGCTGTTCTTTTTCAAGCTTCAAATCGAATGCTGTATCGTAGTTGCGCATGCCATTTCCAACAATAATACTGTTGGAAATCTGCGCATTCACATTTTTGCCTGTGTTCACGCCTCCGGCAATTCCGGTGGGCGCGGCAGATTTCGCTCCGCGGGTAATTGCGGATTGTCCGGAAAGATTATGCAGAATTGTAACATGATCCATCGTCAATATGCCTTTGGAAGGCGCAAAACGTATTGCTCCTGCCGCTCCGGCATTGCCGGTGATTACGCAATTACTCAGGAACAGGTCAGCCGCCATACCGCTGCATTCCACAACAGCTCCGCCGTTAGCGTTTACCATTCCGGAAACACGCAAATTCTTCAATGTCAGAGACCCTCCGGCCAGCTGGATAAACGCGCTTTGTCCGTTTCCGTCAATATCCTTGCCCTGTCCGTCAATTGTCAGGTTTTTGTTTATAGTAACCGGTCCCTGATCATCCATTTCGATATTGTCTGTCAGCTTCAATGTGTCTCCGGCAGAAGCCGCACTTACCGCGTCACGAAGCTGGTCAATGTTGTTGATTCCCACCTGAATGGGCACCTCAGCTGTTAATCCTGAATAGGATATCGTCACGGAAGTATCCGTCTTTTTCAAGCCTTCCGCGGGCTCTACGGTATAATCTGTTACTGCCACAGTGGTACCATCGTTGTTAGTCGCTGTAACTACCATACCTGTTGAGTCAAATAACTCGCCCTCATTGTATTTCGTTTTTGTGGGAGGTTTAGTCACAACAATGCTGACAGGAGTCAGAGGCTCAACCGTAATTGCCTGTGCTGCCGTCTTATCTTCAAATGTAACTGTTACTTCCGTATCTTCCGCTGTAAGAGTAGTCTTATCAACGGAATAACTCGTTACAGGATAACTAACGACCTCTTCTCCATTCTGATAAACCGCCTCTACAATCATTCCTGTGCGGTCAAATTTCTGTCCTGCGATGTAATCCGTTTTGTCAGGAGGATTTGTAATCTTTATTTCCTTTAATACCAGTTCGCCTACACTGACATTAATCGGATGGTGCTCTGAAATGGCGTAAATCGAAAGAGTACGCTTTTCGTCATCATTTGCAGCGGAGGACATATCTCCGTTTTTTCCATTAATATATGTATCTGTCAGGTTAGTATTATACGCCACAACAAAGTATACACGTTTTCCGACTGCGGATGTGGACGGAGTATAGCTGTTCTCATTTGCTCCGTCTATTTTTACAGTAGCAGAAGATACCGTGTCAACCAAATCGATATAATACCATTCATAGCTCAGCTCTCCATTATCGCTGACAGAAGCGTTAATCGAAAGCTCCTTTGCTGTATCTCCTATAATGTATTCCTCTGTATCCGGGGAAAGATTCTGTCTGAGAACAGGTGTGGCTGCGTCTGCCGCCGCGGTTTCCACAGCGCCAGCGTCAGAGGCCTTTCCCTGAGGTCTGTCGTTTCCGTAAATATCGGTTGTCAATGTACCGGAGCTTTTTTCGTCCTCGCACAAATCTACTGCGGGATTCTCCGCTCCGAAAGGAGGATAATACAGATTGCCCGTACTTTCCATCCAAAGGCTGTAATCGCTGTACTGTTCTCCTGTTTTGCTGTTGGAAACAGGCAGATTGGTATCTCCGATAACATCATAGGAACATGTAAATGATGACGTGCTACTGGAATATCTTAAATCTCTCGCAGCTTCGTTATATCCGGTATTTCCCACGATTATACTGTGCTTAATTCCGCCTTTATTGCTTTTATTCAAATATATTGCACTGTAGTTGGAACTGCTGTATGGCGCTTTATTATCGATTACAGTACAATGATCCATATTCAGAGTACAGCCTTCATACATATAAACTGTCCCATGATATCCGGAATTATTGCGCAAAATGCAGTTATTCATATTTATCGTTACATAATTTTTACCGGAAGTTTCAACAACGGAAGCGCTGCTGTCAGATTTAACCATGCCGGCAACAATAAGATTCTTCATGGTAAGAGTAACCGTACTGGACGATGAACCTGTAATCTTCAAAAAGGCATATTTGCCAGCTCCGTCAATTGTATGTCCTTTACCATCTATAGTCAGAGATTTTCCACTGATTCCAAACAGTGTGTTTTCATTTCCCCAGCCGCTGTCCAACGTGATATCATCATCAAGAATGAGTATATCTCCTGTCTTTGCGCCGTTAATGGCAGCCTTGAGCGATGCAGCGGAATCAATAGCCGTCTTATCACCGACCGTAATAGGCTGTTCGGCAGTCTGTCCGCCATAAGATACTGTAATAGCTGTATCGGTCTTTGACAGCTCTCCGGCAGGTTCGTATGTATAAGTCCTGATCACTCGTGAACTGCTATCCTCATAATTTGCAGTAACTACCATACCGGATTTGTCAAAAGTCTGACCCTCTACGTAACTGGTAGTAGAAGGCGGCGTTGTAATAGCGATTGATGCTACATTGCCCTCTTCGAAGTATTCCACAGCTCCGATATCAGACGCATTTCCCACAGGACGGTTTGTTCCATATATATCTGTCACAGGAACACTGAAACCGGAAGGAATCTTATCAATGGCAGGATTGCTGTCCGTTTTTATAAGATCTCCTTCTCCGGTCAACCACGCGGAATAACTGCTGAGTCCGGAATCAATTACAGTGGTCTCCGCGGAAAAAGCCGAAGGCTTGCTGCTGGCTGTACCAATAAGGTTATAACCACCGTCTGTCACAGAAGATGAGCTGCTCTTGAATTTCACATCCGTACCCTCATTACCTGCAATAATACTGCCTGTAATGGAGCCGCTGCCAACCTCGATTCCGTTCTTGTTGTCAATTACCGTGCAGTTTGTCATGTTCAAAGGATAACTGCTGCAATAGATTACCCCGCTGGAAGAGCTGTAACTGTCTTTACAGTTATAAATGATACAGTTTTCCAGATTGGCGCCTCCGCCACTGTATGCGTAAACTACACAGCCCTTCTTCTTGTCTGTACGGGTCGCGTTGGTGATAATCGTATTTTTAAGGGTCAGCGTTCCGCCCTTGGTAACAAAAAGGCCTCGACCGTTACCATTGATAGTATGGCCCGCGCCATCCACTGTTACTTTGTGGTTGACCTGAAGGGACGCGCTGGATGTGGCGTCAATATCTCCGCCGAGAGTAATCTCGCTGTAGCTGCTGTTTTTCACAGCGCTGACAAGTTCACTCCAATTGCTGACCGTTACGCTTTCCGCCGCGAAAGCGGGAAATGCCATGGCGGGAACAAGGCCGATTATCATAACCGCCGCCACTAAAAATGCCGCAATTTTTTTCATAGATTATCATATCCTTTCTGTAGTTTATTTGTAAAAGTTATAAATCGGTTCAGACAATATGAAAACTAATTAAAAACTTGCGCTTTTCATTCTCCGTTAAAATCTGTGTACCTCCCGCGTTGGGGAATCGGACTATTTGTCCGGCACTGTTAGACAAAACTAACCCCAGAGCGCTTTTTACCGCTAACTCCGGTTTTTGTGCTGTATTTTCTTTCCCATCTCCTCTCGCTCAAACGAAACTATATGTTAGGTACAGCTAACTGAAGCCCTTCAAAAAAGCTGTTTGCCAGTCCACCGTAAATTTCGTTCAAAATTGGTTTATATATTTTTTGTTTTTAATATGAGAACAAAACAATTATATCACAAAACGCACTGAATATCAATGTTAATCAGTAAAAACAAATATCCCGAAAGGGCAAAGGTTTCGTCTTTTCAGAACATTTTAAAAACAAACCGATTGCCGGATTTTTATCCTATACTTATATTGTTTTGATTCCCAAATGTCTTTTTATTCCCGTATGTTTTCAGGATTTAATATCCGAATAGATATTTCTTCAAAAAACGCTTCAAAAAGCCGGCGTTATAATTTCATTTCACCAAAAGGACAGAGGAATGCCATCTAAATTTGACCACAAAAAAAGCCGGCCCGGAATATATCCGAACCGACTAAATATAATATGAAAAAATTATTAGCTTTTGTTTTTTAAGCCTCCAAAGAAGATTCTTCAGCAAGAGCTTTAATATCCTCCAAAGCTTCTTTTGTCACGGTTACCGTCTTTGTCTCGCCGTCCCAGAGAATATGCTCATCAGAAACATTGAATGCGTTGAACAGCGCTCTCATGGGCAGGAAAATTCTGTCGTTTACGATTACGGGAGCTGTGTCGATTTCGATCTCCTCATCGCCGATTCTGATGATATTCGAGCCGACTGTGCAGGAAACGACTTTCCCGTCAGGTCTTGTGAAGGACGCTGTCTTTGTTTCGTTATCCCAAGCGATGTCATCGTCGGAAATTCCCAAAGCATTTGCAACGACTCTTACGGGAAGCATGGTTCTGTCATTATCATCGATGAAAGGAGCGGAATCCATTTCCATATCTGCGCCGTTAAGCTGATATTTTGTATCGCCAATTCTAATTACCATTAAAGGCGTGTTTTCATCGGATTTTACGGGCTGTTCGCCGTCGGACCAACCTGCGTAGACTGTCTTGGAGCTGTTCATCTGAACGCTTGTTATCTTGTTTGTAAGTTCTTTATCCAAATACCAGCCTGTAAAGGTATAGCCTTCGCGGACAGGAGTTTTGTCGAGAGTTACTTGCGTATCTGAGCTGTAGCTTTCCGCCTTGATTTCGGAACCGCCGTTTGTCTCGTATGTAAGAGTGAATCTGGAAACGGCTGAGCTTCCGCCACCGCCGCCTCCGCCGGAAGGAGTTTTTGCTTTCATATATACATCATTATTCTGAAGCGACGCTGTATATCCCAAATCGCTTCCATAGCGGGAAACGTCATCTTTTGTAATTGTATATCCGCCGCCTTCAACGACCTTTCCGCTGCCGTTTATAAATACTCTGGCATCATCTGTGAATGCTCCCGTTTGAAAAGCAGGCTTCGTTGTATATTCAGATGTGCTTTCATCAACGTCCATTACACAGAGGTTGCTTAATCTTCCATTACTGTTTTTATTGTCTGTTATATGAACACTTCCACTTAAATTCACTTTGGAAATAGCATGTATTCCCGCATTATCCAAAGCAGTGTTGTCTTTTACTGTTCCTCCGGAAATATCAAGAGAACCTCCCCAGAGGAAAATTCCTCCGCCATAGTACTCGCTGGATGTATTCTTTTCAATGGTTCCGCCGCTCATTGTCATTGCCGCGTTTGTGCCTTCTCCGAAAAGATGGACTCCTCCGCCTCCGCCTCTGACTGAGTTTTCGCTGATGGTTCCTCCTGTAATATTGAGGGTTCCTTCGGTTTCTATTCCGCCGCCGCTGAAAGCTTCGCATTTGGAAATCGTTCCGCCGGATACTGTAAATTCCGCTCCGGAAGCATTGAATACACCGCCGCCTCCGCTTCTTGAAGTTGTTTTGCAGTTTTCAATAGTTCCGCCGCTCATAACGGCTTTACCGCTGTTGTTTACGGCTCCGCCTGCGGCAACCGCTGAGTTGTTCTTAAGAACAGCTCCTTCAGATATGTTTAATGATGCGCCTTTTTCAACTTTAACAATAGAACCGTTGGCTGTTATTCCTTCTTCGCTTCCTCCGTCGATCGTTATGTTTTTAAGTTCAAGTTCTCCGCCGGATACAGCGAACATATCTCCAAGGAAGCTGAAATATCTTGCTATGACCGCATTTTCCCCGTCTACTGTTACACTGCTCTCTATCGGGATGCTGTTCACAAGGTATATCTTGCCGCCATCTGATGCGTTTGCCAGATCCATCGCTTTATCAAGGGTCTTTACGGCTTTAGCGATCTCACTTCCGTCGTATTCATCATTTCCTGCGGAAGGATCAAGATAAACTGCTCCCGCATCAGCCTCGGCTGTTAAATTAATATTAATATTGTTATCGGCAAGCTCCAGTTTATACTTTCCGCTTTCGTCGTCAAGATTTAGTTTTGCCATGTCATCTTCTGTAGGCGCATAGCTTACCATAGGGCCCCAGACAGGATGATTCCATGAATCCGGACGCATAATGTTAGCCGGCTTTACATAGCTGTCGACGCCAATATCAGAGCCATCGGAAAATGCGCCTGTAACTGTTGCATATTTGCCTGACGCAAACACCATGTTGCTGGGTGTTTCTTTTCCGCCTGCCTTGACAACATTTCCGTTTACAATAATTCTGCCTTTTATATTCATGGTGCCGTTATTGAGAATTCCTCCAGCGTTGTATCCCGCTGTATTGCCGGTTATTTCGGCTCCGTTCAATGT
This sequence comes from Bacillota bacterium, assembly GCA_017534115.1. GTDB lineage: Bacteria > Bacillota > Clostridia > Lachnospirales > Anaerotignaceae > RGIG5631. The sequence goes on from JAFWDD010000065.1 coordinate 47,536, forward strand.
AAGTATTACTCCGTTATATATGCCTCCGGCATATCCTACGCTTTCATTATTCTTTATAACCACTCCGTTTACAGCTGCCTGTCCGTCTCCATATATATAAAGGCCGCCGCCGTTATGATTTGCCGCTATGGCATTCTGAAGCACAACACCTTCATTTATGGTAAGAGAACCTTTCTTGACTGTCACAAGGCCTGTGACCGCCTCTATATCAGCTCCGTCTATGGTCATATTGTTTAAAGTAAGATCAGCTGAATCTCCGTTTACCTCAATAAGCGGTCCGTTAATATAATCATGGCCGTGTTCATCGCCGGGCTCTTCCCCAATATATGAGGAATGTCTTTCTATTCTGGCGTTTCCTCTGTCGGAAAGATTCCAGTTTTCCCTGCTTGTAACAGTGACCATATCCGTAATGTATATTACGCCGTCATCTGCCAGAAGAGCTTTTGCCTGACCAAATGATTTTACCGCAGTTTCCGCTGTTTTTCCGTCATTTGAATTGCTTCCGTCTATTCCGTTCATATATACTTCAGCCAGCTGTTCCTCTGCGGTAGCTATTCTTAAAATCACCTGATTTTTTTCGCTATCAAGGTATGTTTCCATCATAGGATCGTCTGCAAAGAACGCAGCTGCGTCACTTTCTGTCAGCGTATATGAGCCTGTGCCCAATGCGGCAACTGTTCCGTCTATACCGGTCACTCCTACAGCCTTTGAGCCGCTGAGAGCAGATACGATCTCAATGTCTCCGTCAAGTTCTATGTTATTATTTTCTCCGGATGTGTTCGTGTTGTCTTTAACCACTGCTCCGTTTCCAAATTTCAGAGCTGTCATGACCGATCCGCCGATTCCTCCGCCGCTTGAAGCAGAGTTTTCGGTTATTGAACCGCCTGTGAAGCTTCCTGTACCTCCCCAGCCGGTTCCCCAGAATCCCACTCCTCCGCCGGTCTCAGCAGTGTTTCCTGTTATCTCTCCGCCGGATACATTGATTTCTCCGAACCATGTATATGCTCCGCCGCCGCTTGATGCCTGATTGTTTCTGATCTCGCCGCCGGAGAAATTCAAACAAGGCGTTGTATTGTCTCTGAAGGTTATTTTTTCAACAGCAATTCCGCCGCCTTCATTGGCGCTGTTTCCATATATGCTTCCGCCCGTCATATTTACATCGCCTACGGCAAAAACTCCGCCGCCGGTGCCATACTGCGCCATATTCTTATTGTTTCTGATGACTGTTCCATCACCAATATTAAGAATTCCGCCGTCATTAACCTTAACGGCCGCACTCTGGGCAGATATTTCTCCTCCATCAATTATGATATCCGAAAGACTGAGCTCACCGCCGTCTCCTACTTCAACAAGGCTTCCTGTATATGCAGGACCTCTTTCCAGATATACGGCTCCATCAGTATCTAAAGACCATTCTTCCTGTGAGTCAACCGAAACCGAACCGATAATATAAATTACACCGGTTTTGTTTCCAATAAGCTCTTTAGCTTTGGAAAAGGTCTTTACCGCTGTTTCATCGCTTAAACCGTTATTTTCGTCATCACCGTTTACACCGTCAAGGTAAATACTGCTTCCTGCTTTGGAAAGTGCGTCTGCCACAGCTTCCTTAAGACCATTGCTGCTTTTTGTCGCGCCTGATACTACATCAACATCAGCAGAATTCGCCTCAATAATTTTTTCAAAAAGAGAGTCTACGTTCTTACTTTCCCAAAATGTTTCTCCTTCATGAGAAGGACTTGTGACCTCAGTAATTCTTCCATCCGCAATCACAACACGGGCTGTGACTTCTCCGCCGAATCCCGTGCCGGTACCCTCATAAGTTCCATCCTGATATGATATATCCGCTCCATACACAGCCGCCGGAAGCATTGATACGGCCATCGCCGCCGATATTAGCATGGCGGGAAACTTTTTTGATTTTTTGATCTTGTTCATGATACTCCTCCTATATATTTCGGCTTTATAAAACGTCCAGCCCGAAAAAGCCTCTAACTCTAAATAACCGCTCTTTTTTTGCATATCCCGAAAAGGCAGTAATTGCTCCATTTTGTTAGTTAAAGCTAACATTTGCGCTGATTTTTTGCCGCTTATTTGCGGCATCGTTTATAAAGTCATATTTTTCAGCCACAGTCTAACACAGAAAAATATGTTTTGTCAATTGCTAACACGGTGTAAGTACTCCATTTGGAATTTTAAATCGATAAGTATCCGCTCTCAGAAAATACCCTGATACACCGAAAAATTTTGGAGGTTTTTTATCGAACATAAAGCCATATGAACACCCCAATTCATATTCTAATCATCCTCTCTTCTAATAAAACGGTATTTTTATTGTTTTATTCTCGCTGCATCAATCACTCATTTCATCATCCGTCCGCATTTTATTATAAGCATGATATTGTCAATTACACCGTAAATATAATAAACCATATTTATCATTCAAGCTCACTTGACACTCTCCGTTCTATTTTGATTCATTTGACAGAACGCACATTTTTTCAACAAAAGGTTTTTTACCTTTACCCCGCGATTTAGTTATACTAAAAGCCCCGTCATTAATCTGCCAAACGCATAACAACAACGGGGCTTTCTATGTATATTATTCAATTATCCGCTGCGTCCTCCTTCCTCCGTTCGCGGCTGCAGCCTGACCGCTGTCATAAAGCTTCTTTCACGTTTCGCAGTTGGACAAAATCAGCAAAACACCTGTGTTTCAGAGCTTTCTGACCTTGTCTCTATTTTATCACAAACCTCTATCCTGCTGCGTATTATTCCTGTTTCTTTCATCCATTACATCCTCCTTTTTTGTTTAGTGTGTTGTATTGTCTGCAAACAAAGTCAGATTATACGTTTTCGGGCAATTTATTGAATGGAAGAAAGTTGAAAAAGCCGGGAGTATCTGGAATTAATAATTTGGCCCGATTACAGCTTTTTGGTGTTGAGATCAAGTTTTCAACTGTTTTCGGAATTTATCCGCTCATCCGTTAAATCCACTGTGTATGCCTGTCTATTCTTCAAAAGCCGTTTTGCATGAATCCTCATAATAAGATTCAATCTCCCTCAGAAGATTTTCATAGTGCTTAATTGAAGCGTCACTGCAGTCCTTCCCGATTGTAATTATCTGAGGCAAAATATCCCTGCCGGCAATTTTATATAAAAACTTGGCGGCTTTGGCCGGATCTCCCGCTTGTTTGTGATTATTCTCCTTCATCCACTCAATCATTGTGTGAGCTGGAGTAGCATCGTATTCAGGCATAGGGTTCTTTGGAAAATGAACAGAGCTTTCATCACGGAAATCCGTTCGGAATGCTCCCGGAGCCACCGCCGCTGTCTGAATTCCGAATTGATTCAGTTCATTGTTCAGACTTTCGGAAAGACCTATAACCGCAAACTTTGCGGCACAGTAAACAGTACCGCCGTTAAAGCCCATAATACCCGCCTGTGATGAAACGTTAAAAATACGTCCGCTTCTCTGTTTTCTCATAACAGGAATAACCGCGCGGCATACATTTACCACCCCAAAATAATCTGTCTCGAAAAGCATACGAAGCTCCTCGTCCGATATTTCCTCAAACGCGCCATTCATTCCGAATCCCGCATTGTTGACAAGATAATCTATCCTGCCGAACTTTTCCGCGCCTTTTTCTACCGATTCCCTTATTTCATCAGGCTTTGTGACATCCATTATAACAGGAAGCACATTCTCATCCCGAAATAATTCATCATCATGATTCAGTTTTCTCACTCCGGCAATCACCTTATCTCCGTTCCTTACGGCTTCCTCTGCAAAAGCCCTTCCAAGACCTCTCGACGCACCTGTAATCATCCAAACCTTATTCATAGCTAAATCTCCTTTTTTTAATCCGCATTTTATCTTCCAAAAAACCATCCCATGACATTTTTATCAAATGCCGCCAGCATACCGGCTCCGTGATAATCCGAAGCATACATACCATGTGGCTTTTCTCCGCTGGATTTCATCTCTGCGTCAAACCAGCTGTCTTCTCTGATGTCCAGAACAAGCAGGTCATCTATTTCATCGTTTGAAAGCCCCTGTCTGTGGTATGCTTCCCTGATACCTTCATATGCTTTTATAACGGGCTCCGCTCCATAATAACTGTCATGCTCCGAAGTAAAAAGATATAACGGTATTTTTGCCTCTGCAACAGTTTCATAATCCCCGTCCCATTGCGAGCTTATAAAGAGAGCTGCCCTATATAATTCCGGATGCATGGAAAGCACTACGGAAAGAGTCTCCCCACCGCCCGAATATCCGCTTATGAAAACATTTGACGGGTCAATGGAATAGGTTTCAAGCATATACCGGGTCAGCTCAACTGCCTGTTTTGCACTTTTTTCGCCCCAATCCTCAAACTGAGGAGATACAATTATCAAGTCATCTCTGTATTTTACGGCTTCAAATGGAAGAAATTCGCTACGCAAATCCGTCCCGGCTCCCTGAAAATACAGACCTTCCCATCCCGGCATTGCAATATAAAGACTGTATGTCTTTTTTTCGCTGTAGTCCAAAGGAACATAAATATTGTAGTGAATCCGTCCTTCCTGCCCGTCAATCACATTGTCCATTGCGAAATCATCAATGCTTATGTCACTTTTTTCAGCCGCCGGAGATCTCATATTACTTTCCCAGAAAGCCACTGCATTATCCAGCCAGCCTTCAGCCCCTGTACCTGTTCCGAGACCGAAACCGTGAGGCAATCCGTAAAACACATCTATTCTCGCATCGGTTCCGTTTGCTTTTATCTGTTCGATACGGCGCTCCATTATCTCGTAATCCGCAATGGAATCAAACGTGCCTACGCAATTATAAGTAGGCGGCTCGTTACCATTAACTTCCGAAAGACCTGTATACTGCATTATGACGGCTCCGGGCGCAGGATATTCTTTTTCTCCGTAAGCGGCTGTTCCGTAGGAACCGAGCCATGCCGCCATTCTCGCGCCAGCGCTTCCGCCCCAAAGGGAATAGTCAGAAGTGTCAATTTCCAGTTCTTCCGCATTTTCAAATATAAATGAAATTGCCCGAGCCAGATCCTTGCATGCTGTCTGAGTGCCCGGTTTGTAAATCAGCGCAAATGCATTATACCCCTTTTTTGAAAGCTCCAGGGCCTGAGGAAAACTGTCATGCATTGCTCCCACATATACCATTCCGCCGCCTGCATTGACCACGGCAAATTTAGCTCCCGGATTTCCTTTAAAGAAAAACAATCCTGTATCTTTTTTTGCCGGATCTGCCTCTTTTTCCGCATCAGAGTATATGTCATAGAAAACCGTTTCTCCGGCAAGTGCATGATTCTTCATATAGTTGCAGATTTCCACGGTTTTATCGGGATCTATATAATTATACCATGTGAGATAGAGATCCTCCAATGTGTGCCCCCTGTAATATCCCGTATTTACAGGGAAAAGCAGCCTTCCATAATCTCCCAGCGCAGCGTCCTCCATCACTTCAGATATTTTTGTGGTTCTTGTATAATATTGTGTCATTTCCGATTCTTTTCCCATAGCACCGCCCTTTTTCATATTATCAGCCTGTCCAACGGTATCTTCATCACTTTTTTCGGCTGAAACAGTATTTTTAGTTTCAGTGCCGTATGTAAACACAGATGGACCGCAGGCACACAAATTAACCGCAAATACAGCAGCAAAAATCACAGCTGTAATCTTCTTTTTCATTTTCTGCACCTCCAAAATAAATCCTTCAGAAACTGCCAGTCCTTAAATTATTCACTCAGAAAAAAACTCGGGCAGAGCATTATACAGATATTCCTGAACAGCCACAAAATCATGGTAACCGCCATCCTTCTGATAAAATACATAATGCTCCGGCGTAAATACATCGTTTCTTTCAAGCATTTCATCTGCCATCATTATACTCTGGCTCTTGACCTCATCCAGCGTTCCCACGGCGTGATAAATGAAATATCCTCTTTCATCCAGTTTATTATCCTTCACAAGCTGTTCGATGAAATTCGCATTGTTTTCGATCTGAAAATCCCCGTAAGTACCATAATACCAGCAGGAACCGCTCATGGGCAGAAAATAGCGGATATAATCGTAATCATAACAGAATTCCAGCCATGTTGTGACACTGCCCAGAGAAAAACCTCCGAAAACACGATGATCCCGCGATGCAGCAAGATCCTCCTTACTTACACTTTCCGCATAAGTATGGAACATTCCTTCCACTGCCGGCATCAGGTTTTCTCTGAAATCACGGTGAAACTGTCTTAATTCCTCGATAGAACCATTAAATCCTGTGTCGCTGTTTTTATTGTAAAACGAAGGAGATACTATAATAACAGGCGAAATATCCCCTTTTTCAATCATGTTGTCAAACAGGTTTTTCATAAATACGTATTCAAAATATTCTCCTGCATGACCGCCCCATCCATGCATCAGATACACGATGTCATATCTTGTTTCCTCGTCTTCTTCATCATATCCATATGGAAGATAAACATATGCCGTTTTTGTGATTTCAGCTCCTTCACGGACATAGTCACGGGAAGTATAATCTATTTTGACAACACTTCCCTGACGGGCAGCTGTTTTCAGGTATTCCTCTGGCACAGGAAGTGTGTATCCCGTCTGCATCATACCCTTGTCAGAAGATGCTCCTTCGTTTTCCGACGTTTTCATTTCTTCCGCAGGTTCGTACGCTTTTGCCGACACGCCATTGGCGCAGGCAGTAAGGGATACCGCCAGTAATCCTGCAATAAAAATAATAATCAGTCTTTTCATATTGTCACCCCAATACATGAACCGCCGGAATAACCTAAACAGCCTCCGGCGGACAAATAAAACATTTATTCTTAAATAACAACACTTTCGAAACCGGTCAAATGCGGTCACTTTGTCAGGATTTATCCTTGCATCTGACGGTTTTTATTTTTTATTAATAATCCAGACTTCTGACCCATTCTCTTACATCATTTTCCGAAGAATCAACCTTTCCTCCCCGGATAGAAAGGGCATCATCCTTTCTGAAATCAGCTCCATTCGCAAGGGCCTCAACCGTCGGCAATGCGTTTGCCCCGTTGGAGCTTCCCTCATGAGAGAAAAACGGAATTATAATTTTGCCCGAAAAATCGTAGCTTTCAAGAAACGTCCACATAGGCATGGGCAGATCGTACCACCATACAGGGAATCCTAAAAAAACTGTATCGTACTTCGCCATCTGCTCCTGAGTAAGGTCTATGTTTATTTCCGGACGAACACCGTTATCCTGCTCGGATTTTGCCCTGTCGGCAGTCTCATTATAGTCTTCGGGATAATCTTCCTTTGCCGTAACCCTGAACAAATCACCGTCTGTTTCATCGGCAACCCAATGAGCCATACTGTCCAGATGCCCTGACCATGAAAAATATACTACAATCACATTTTTATCTGCATCATCAGCCTTGCCGGCATCATAAGCTCCTTTGCTTTCCGCCGCCTGGACGCTTTCCTTATTCTGCTGAGAGCTGTTTTCGTTATCACTGTTTCCCGTACTGCCGCACGCCGTAAGCAGAAGCAGCAAAGCCATTGCAATTAATAATCCCGATAATCTTTTTTTCATGCTCAATCCTCCTGTTTTTTAATCTTGTTCAGCCACCTGCAAACGGCAGGACCCGGTCCGTGTTCCGCATCACGCATCTCCACCGAAAGCCCTTCCAGCACCTCCGCATTTGGCTGAAGCCTGCGGATTGTATCATATGTACCGCCGTTTTCGGAACCCATATGAGTGTTAAACGGAATTATGGTTTTTCCGCTGAAATCATATTTTTCAAAAAACGTATAAATTATCATGGGGAATGTATACCACCATATGGGATAGCCAACATATATCCTGTCATATGCGCTGATGTTTATTTTATTTTTTATGGCAGGCCTCTGATTGCTGTCGCATTCTTTCCTCGCCTGCCTCGACAGAGCATCATAATGCTCACGGATGCCGTCATAAGGAATAGCGGGAATGATTTCCTCAATATCAGCGCCTGTATGCTTCGCTATTTCCTTTGCGAGGATTTTCGCAGTTCCATAGACTGAAAAATATACCACCAGTTCTTTACTCATTTTAATTCCTCCATAAAAGGCTTAATCGCATAATCCATGCGCATCCAGCCATGCTTCCACATGATCCGCAATCTCCTTATTGTTCATCTCCTGGAAAAGGAAATGGCTGTTTCCCAAAAATCCTTCATCCGGCAGATTTATTACCTTAGCGTCTCCGCCTCTTTCATTGTACGCATCGGAAAATGTTATACAGGAATTTCTTGACATCTGCCAGAAAGCTGTTGAATCAATATCCTCCGGACCATTATCGATATTGTCTCCATAATAGAATATAACAGGAATCTTGTCTTCCAGATTCATAAATTTATCCCACGCTTCCTGCATCATTCCTTCCATGGGCGCAAATCCGGGTTCAATCGCCACGATTGCGGATACATAATCCAGAGACACATCCCAGCCGACAAGTCCGCCTTGGGAATGTGTTACAAGAACGGCCTTGTTCCCGGTCATGTCATAAACCTCTTTAAGGACCTCGTTCATAGCCTGTGCTATTACTTCCTGGTCATACTCTCCTGTATTCGGCGTCATCTGGCGGAAAAACTGATCCTGGGCTTCTGCTCCTTCTGGAAACTGAGAATTTTCATAACGGTCCGGCGCAATCTTTCCGATTCTGAAATGGGTATACCATGCCTGATCTCCGGGAAGAGTATCCACCGGTCCTTCCGCAGTCTGTCCGGCCTCTCCTCTGCGGGGCTGATCCACAAGAAAAACGCTGTGCCCGGCTTTAAGGAAAATATCCGACCAGCCTTCACGTCCGTCCGGAGTTGTCATCCAGCCCATTCTGGACTGCCCTGCTCCATGGAGAAAAACGATAGGATTTCCGTTATCGTTTTCCGGAATCTGATAGAACACATTGGCATGATCTACATGCATTGTGTTTCCCGAACGCGCTGCATCCTGCCAGTTCTGCGCTGCATTGTATTCTCCCGGCAAAGGCTCCGTTACCGTGCCTCCCGCAGAAAAATATCCCTGTTTTGAAATACGCAGAACACCTTCGTCCTCGGATACATCTGCGCTTATTTCTGCCGCATTTGAAGCCGGGCTGCCAATATCTGACAACTGTTCATTGGAAGCAGTACTTCCGCAAGCCGTCAGCACAGCTGTTATTAATCCGGCTATAATTATGGCCGAAAATCTTTTCTTCATTTTTATTCCTCCTCATATTATTCATCAATAAATCCTATCATTTACAAAAACATCCGGCAGGCTCCCGTCAAATATCCTCTTTGAGCTCCATAGTCCCATAAGACGCTATCATTTCCGGTGTCGCAGTATAGTAGCGAACGCCTTTATTTATACCGGCTATGGCCTCCATATCTTCTTTCGTCAGTTCAAAATCGAAGATATTGTAATTATCACGGATGTGGTCAGGATTTTTGGAACCTGGTATTACCACATGTCCGCTCTGAATATGCCAGCGGAGTATTATCTGCGCGTTTGTCTTGCCGTACTTGGCCGCAAGCTCCGTAAACACAAGCTCATTTACAAGGTTCTTATCTCCGTGGCCCAGCGGAAACCATGCCATAAGGCCCATTCCTGTCTCGGCAAGCATCTTTTTAAGCTCCGTTTGAGGGAAATAAGGGTGAGCCTCTACCTGCACTACCTGAGGCTTTATCTCCATTGTTTCTATAGCTTCCTTCAGAAGGCCTTCCGGAAAGTTGGAAAGACCTATCGCTTTTACCTTGCCTTCTTTTACGGCCTTCTCAATATTCCTGTATCCTTCACGCCAGTTATCTGTAGGCTGATGGAGGAAAAGAAGGTCAATATAATCTGTCCCCAGCCTTGCAAGGGTCTCATCAACGGCCGTCTCTTTTTCATATACAGTAGGCCAGAGCTTCGTAACAAGAAAAATCTCCTCCCTTGCCACTCCGCTTTTTTTGATACCTCGTCCTGTTGCTGATTCATTCATATATCCGTTTGCCGTATCAATCAGCCTGACTCCGCTTCTCAACGCGCTTTCCACTGCTCTTTCCGCTTCCTCCGGAGTAAGCATAAATACGCCAATACCTGCCATAGGCATTTTTATTCCGTTATTCAGTGTGAAGTATTCCATCATCTTTGTCTCCTTTCAAAAATACGTTGCATTTTGTCTATAATAAACTTCTTTACTTAATTACATTATATCTGATTTTATCTTGATAGTATACTGCTTTTGGTCTATAATAGTATACGTATGATGAATAGTATTTATAGGAGGATCATTTATGATAGAAACATGGCTTCTCGAACAGTTTACCGCTTTCGCGCGATGCGGCACACTACTTAAAGCATCCGAAAAACTTCACATATCCCAGCCCACTCTTTCAAGATCAATGAAAAAACTGGAAAGCGAACTAGGAGTCTCCATTTTCCACAGGGAAAACAGCAGGCTTTCCTTAAACGAGGCAGGAAAAGTGGCCGCCGAATACGCCGAAAAAGCTTTGCAGGCCAACCAGGATCTTATCGACCATGTAATTTCCTTTGACCGCAGTCTCCGGACAGTAGGCGTCGGCGCCTGCTCTCCCTTTCCCATTAATGAGCTTATGCCCACATTTCAGGAATACCTTCCGGGGAAGACCATCATGACCGAACTTGCTGACGACGAGCACCTTATTACCGGATTGAAAAATCACCAGTATCAGCTTGCTATCCTTCGCTCTCTCCCCGATGACAGGTCTTTATTCTGCCAGAGGTATATAGATGAACAGCTCTATATTTCCATAACAGAGAATCACCCTCTTGCCGAAAAGGAGTGTGTCGCATTTGAAGATCTGAAAGATATGCGTATACTGATGTCAGGAAACATCGGCTTTTGGATGTCTGTCTGCAAAAAGCATTTTCCCGAGGAAAGTCTGCTTATCCAGCGCAACGCGGACGCTCTTTCCGAGCTGATCGAGGCATCGACACTGCCCTTCTTCAACTCCGACAGAATGATAGAATTAGGATACAAAGTTCCCGGCAGGATATCCATCCCCATCAGCGACGCTGACGCTCACACAACCTACTGGCTGGCATCACTTAAATCCGAACAGAAAAAGTATCGCTCAATTTTCAATATCGTACGGGGAATAACGCTTAAAAACAGTTAAAGAATATAAAAAGGCGTCCGATTTTACTCATAACGCCTTTTAACTGGTTTTTATTAAAATTTTTTAAAACTCTCTGCTATTCACACAATTCAAAATACTGCGGTTATATAAATCATATCATTTCAGACCTTTGACCCAGCTCAGAATTTCCCCTTCGGCATTCTGAATATCGTCCCTCGAAATGCTTAATCCGTCATCGGCAATGTTGGCATTGGGCTGTAATCTTTTTACCGTATTCGGAGTGCCTGCCCAGCCGCTGCCTCCGTGAGTAGAGAACAGAATCACATTCTTTCCGGACAAATCATTATTTTCAAGGAATGTATACATAATCATAGGCAAATCGCCCCACCATATGGGGTATCCCAGATAAATTGTGTCATAATCCGAGAGATTGTCTATCCCCTTTAACATCTCCGGTCTCGCGTCATTGTTCTGTTCTTCCTTTGCATAGGCAATCAGCTCGCTATGGTTGGTTGTATAAGGTGTTTTCGGCTCGATTCTGAAAATATCCGAACCTGTCGCGTCAGCAATAACCTGCGCAAAATACTGCGTGTTGCCAAGAACTTTGCCATCTATAACAACAGTACTGTTATCTTCCTCTTCTGTCATATCGTCAGCCTTATCTGTTTCAGGCTGGGAAAAATACACGACCAGAGATTTTGAAACCGTTTCCCGGTTTTCTTCATTCAGATTCAAACTATCAAGCCAGTTCTTCACAGACTGTCTGGACGCGTCATTTTCAATATCCACGCCTCGAATAGGCAGACCTTTCAGAACTTTTGCGTTGGGTTCCAGTTCTTTAATCAAATCATAGGTCCCGCCATCGCCACTGCCATGATGCGTGTTAAAGGGAATTATAGTTACACCGTCAAAATCATATGTATCAAAGAAAGTACGCATAATCATGGGCAAAGTATACCACCAGATCGGATAACCGATAAATACTGTTTCATACTGAGAAGGGTCTAAACCCAAATCATTGAATTTCGGTCTTTCGTTGTTGTCCTGCTCGGCCTTTGCATAGTCCGCAAGCTCTTCATACACTTCTGGATATTTCACCGCCGGCACTATCCTTACCATATCTCCGCCTATTTCATCATGGATATATCCTGCCATTTTTTCAGTATTTCCGCTTTCAGAAAAATAAATTATCAGGGTTTTTCCGCCGTTTGCCGCATTTTCCGCTGCGGATTCATCTCTATAAACAGTAATGGTTTGTCCGGCGCTGTCCCAATCCACTTTATATCCAAAGGCTTCCATAATAAAACGAATGGGAAGCATTGTGCGTTCATTGATAATGGCCGGAGCTGTATCAAGGGTTTGTTCTTCTCCTCCGACAAACGCTTTTTGCGAGCCTATCTCAAGTGCAACGGGCATATCGTTATAACTTAAAGATACCCTTTGTGTTTCACTTTCCCAATCTACTGTTCCGCCGATTTCTTCCACAATCGCGCGCACCGGAAGAAGAGTTCTGCTGTTTACTATAACGGGTGTTGTGCCTCTTCCGGGATCTATTTCCTTTTCCGCACCGTTTACCGTCATAACAGGACTGCCGATTGTAAGAATCAGCGTTTTATCGGATGTCTGTGCTTTTGATTCATTCTCCGCCGCGAATGCGGTTAATGTACCGAATATCATTACAATACACAATACCATTGAAATTATTCTTTTTTTCATGTAAAAACCTCCTTTTTACTTTACGGAAAGCCCCATTTCGTACGCCTGACGCATTTCCGGTCTGCCTTTTATTTCACCTGCTTCATATACGCCTGTTCCGTATATCACACCCATTTCCTTCGCTCCTTCCACGCAGTCGGCATAACCCCGGAAGCAGGCAAGGGTCGTTTCCTGCGACTCCTTCTCCTCATCCGCACAAGTAATAATGTAATAAAACTCCTTATCCTTTACCTCCGTCCACCGGGCGACGGTACGGTCTATAAGGGCTTTAAGCTGCGCGTCAATGGAATAAAAATACACCGGACTGGAAAGCACGATAATATCCGAATCTATCATCTGCTGAAGAATCTCTGCCATATCATCATTTTTGGCACAGACTCCTCCTGATTTCACGCAATAGTAACAAGCGCTGCAATAACCGATTTTCTTTTCGGAAACACGTATTTTCGCGACATCATTTCCCGCCTCTTCCGCACCTTTCGCAAATTCATCGCACAACAGGTCGGAATTGCCGCCCTTTCGGGGACTTCCGGATAAAACCAAAACTTTTTTGCCCATTTTCACCCACTCCTTTAATAACAATCATTTAATACACCTGAAACATCCGCTTTTTTCTCTATCAAACGGATGAAAAACTGCCACTGTACCGGCTGTATAATCTCAACCGCCAAAAAATATTGCGTTTTATCTATAATGATTTTATGTAATTAACTATATTATATTAGATTTTCAACCAGTAGTATACTGCTTTCGGTCTATAATGGTATACGCAAAACGAATACTCACATAAGATAATTATTAAAAATTTTTGACACAACTATCGCTAAGCACTCATAGCAGGTATTATTTTTGCATGATACTCAACCGGATTATATCCCACAAATCAACACCACCCGATAAACGGGCGGTTTGCACGCCCCTATAAAGGGCTGTTACTGACCAGCGTCTCAAGGCGCCGGCTTTCACTTTTAGTCCATGCTTTATTGCATTTTTTCTGTTCAAGCCTTATTGTATTTGACTCGTTGCTGACCTTGAAAGTGCATTTGTACTACTTGCTACCCTTGAAAGGGTCTTCGTATTCTTTAACACTTAATTTATCCATTGCAATATCATGGCTCTCTTGTTCTTGTATATATTTTTTGAGCGTTACTTCATTGAGGCCTACCGCACTGACATAGTACCCCTCTGACCAAAAATGTCTATTGCCAAACTTATATTTCAGATTTGCATGTTTGTAGAATATCATTGACACACTTTTACCTTTGAGATATCTCATGAATTGTGCTACACTAAGTTTTGGAGGAATACTTACAAGCATATGCACATGATCTATCATCATATGTCCCTCTATTATTTCTACCCCTTTGTATGCACACAATAAAAAAGCCTCACCATATTCCATTATACCTGGAACAATAGCAAGGCTTTAAAATAACTTTATGTAATCATGAACCACTCCCCTACCCTCTGATTTCGGTCAGCAGCCTGACCGCTGTCATAAAGCTTCTTTCACATTTCGCAGTTGGACAAAATCAGCAAAACGCCTGTGTTTCAGAGCTTTCTGACCTTGCTCTTATTTTATCACAAACCTCTATCCTGCGTACTATTCCCGTTGCTTTCATCCAATATATCCTCCTTTATTTTTTTGTGTGTTGTTATTGTCTGCAAATAAAGTAAGATTATTCGTTTTTGGGGAATTTATTGAATGGAAGAAGACTGAAGATACTGGAAACAGGCGTTATCTATCCCATGCGCTGCTCCCGCTGCTTTCGGCCGATCATGACTTAAATATCCACATAATTTATCATATTATGATTTTGGGGCTGATATCCGGTTATTTTAAAGGCAAATAAAATCATACTCAATCATAATGTTGATAAAACACAACAGGAATAACGTTCTTGCAGGCAATAATAAATTCGCTTCTTTATTATTAAAAGCCCGGAACCCTGTTGCGGATTTCGAGCCTATTTGTAAACAGCATTTTTCAGTTATAAATACATTACTCCCCCAGCAGTTCCGTAAGTCTCCGCGCCGCTTCCTTTGTGTCTGCAGGGCTTCCGAATGTGGAAAAACGGAAATAGCCTTTGCCCGCTTCTCCAAAACCTTCTCCTGGTGTGCCAACCACCTGTATCTCATTCAAAAGGTAATCGAAAAAATCCCAGCTGCCCATACCATGGGGACATTTAAGCCATATATAGGGAGCGTTTTCTCCGCCCGTGTACCATATTCCCAGCGCATCAAGGGCTTTCATCAGCTCTCTGGCATTGCTTTTGTAAATCTGGATATTATCCTTGATCTGCTTCTGTCCTTCGGGAGTGAATACTGCCGCTCCGCCTTTCTGGATTATATAGGATACTCCGTTTGTTTTGGTGGTACGGTTTCTGACCCACATGGAATTAAAATTCATACCATTTCTTTCCAGCTCTTCAGGGATTATTGTGTATCCCAGTCTTGTTCCCGTAAATCCTGCTGTTTTTGATAATGAACATATCTCAATGGCGCAGGTCCTTGCGCCGTCTATCTCAAAAATGCTGTGAGGCAGAGCTTCATCCTCGATAAAAGCCTCATAGGCCGCGTCAAAAAGTATTATTGAGCCGTTTTTATTTGCGAAATCCACCCATTCCTTAAGCTGAGCTTTATTGAAAACCGCTCCCGTAGGGTTATTGGGAGAACATATATAAATAATATCCGCCTCAGTCTCATCATCCGGCAAAGGCAGAAATCCGTTTTCCTCTCCTGATGAAAGATGCACTATTTTCCGTCCTGCTATAACATTGGCATCTACATAGGCCGGATAAGCCGGCTCAATGACAAGAGCAGAGCTTGATTTATCGAAAAGATCCAGAATATCACCAAGTTCATCACTGGCGCCGCTGGAGATGAAGACCTCTTCCGTGTCCACATCTATACCCTTGGATTTATAGTAATCCGCAACAGTCTCTTTCAGAAAAGGCGCTCCGCATTCCGGCATATACCCGTGGAATGTGTCCTTTTTCGCCTGATCGTCCACAGCATCATGCAGAGATTTTATTACCGCGTCGCAAAGAGGCAGCGACACATCCCCTATTCCCATTCTATATAAGCGCTTGTCGGGATTCTTTTCGAGATATGCATTTATTTTCTGTGCTATATTATAAAAAAGATATGATTCCTTCAAATCAGCATAATGTAAATTCGGTTTAATCATTCTATTGTCTCTCCTTCGTAAACAAATTCTGCGGGACCTGTCATTTGAACGCTGTTATCCGGAGAAATCTTTATTTTGAGGATCCCTCCGTCAAGGATCACGCTGACAAGAGTATTATACAGGCAATAGCTTCCCGCAATGGCCGCCATAACACTGGCGCAGGCTCCTGTACCGCAGGCCATGGTAACGCCGCTTCCTCTTTCCCAGACCCGCATACGCAGCTTGTCGGGGCTCAGCACCTGAACAAATTCAACGTTCACTCCGCCGGGAAATGCATCGCTGTGTTCGATTTCCGGACCCATTGTCATTAAAGGCGCTTTTTCTATGTCCTCCACAAAAATGACCGCATGAGGATTTCCGACCGAAACAGGCGTTAATGTTACTTTTTTATCCCCCACAGATATTTCCGCCGGTTTATCGTATACAGCCTTTCCCATGTCAACTGTTACAGACTTTACCTTTCCTCCCAATATTTCCAAATCGAGAGTTTTGATTCCGGAAAGGGTCTCCACTGTCAGTCTTTTTTTATCAGTATATCCTTTATCGTAAACATATTTGCCAACACAGCGTATTCCGTTTCCGCACATTTTGGCTTCGCTTCCGTCCGCGTTGAAGATCCGCATTTTGAAGTCCGCCACATTGGACGGTGATATATAAATCATTCCATCGGAACCGGCTCCGAAATGCCGTTCGGAAAGCTTTATGGATAAATCGGCGATGTTTTCGGGAACTTCGCCGTACACATACAAATAATCGTTACCGAGACCGTGCATTTTTGTAAATCGCATTTATTCCGCCTCCTTTTCCTTATTATTCTCTTTCATATTTGAAAATGCCGCTTCTATGAATCCTTTAAAAAGAGGATGAGGTTTGTTGGGTCTGCTTTTGAATTCCGGATGAAACTGCACTCCCACATAAAACGGCTTCCCTTCAATCTCTATAGTCTCAACAAGGCTTCCATCGGGAGAAATACCGCTTATCACCAGACCTTTTCCCTCAAGTATATCTCTGTAATCATTGTTAAATTCATATCTGTGGCGGTGACGCTCGCTTATATATTCCGCGCCATAGCACTTTTCCATCATAGTCCCGGGCATTATTCTGCATGGATAAGCGCCCAGTCTCAGGGTTCCGCCCTTGTTTATTTCATCGCTCTGTCCCGGCATGAAATCAATAACCTTATTGGGAGTATTTTCGTCAAATTCTCCGGAATCAGCATCTTCCAGTCCTGCCGCGTGCCTTGCGAATTCGATTACTGCGATCTGCATCCCAAGGCATATTCCAAAATATGGAACGGCATTTTCTCTTGCGTATTTCGCAGCGGCTATCATTCCTTCTATGCCTCTGTTTCCGAATCCGCCGGGAACTATGATTCCATTCAGTCCGCCTAATATCTCTTCCGCATTTTCTTCAGTGATCTCCTCTGAATTTATCCAATGAATTCTGATATGGGAATTAAAACAGTAGCCCGCGTGCTGAAGGGCTTCCGCGACGGAAAGATATGCGTCGTGAAGCTCCACATATTTGCCAACAAGACCGATGTCCACGCAATACCGCCTTTCCTCGATGCGTTTTACCATAGCTTTCCAGTCATCAAGGTCGGGAAGCGGCGCATCAATACCCAGCTCACGGCACACAACAGAAGAAAAATTCGATTTTTCCAGCATCAGAGGCGCTTCGTACAGAATCGGCAGTGTAATATTTTCAATAACGCAATCGGGCTTCACGTTGCAGAACAGTGATATTTTATCGAATATTGACTTTTCCAGAGGCTTGTCACATCTAAGAACGATTATATTGGGGTTTACTCCCATGCCCAGAAGCTCTTTTACGGAATGCTGAGTAGGCTTTGATTTATGTTCATCGGAGCCGTGAAGGAATGGAACCAGTGTAACATGGATAAACAGGCTGTTTTCTCTGCCTGTTTCAAGAGATATCTGACGCACAGCTTCTATAAATGGCTGAGACTCAATATCCCCTATGGTTCCGCCTATCTCCGTTATTACCACATCGGCCTTTGTCTTTTCCGCCACATTATATACAAACTCCTTGATCTCATTGGTAATATGGGGAATCACCTGAACTGTTGAGCCGAGATATTCTCCGCGCCTCTCCTTGTTAAGAACATTCCAATATACTTTTCCTGTGGTAAGATTTGAGTATTTGTTAAGGTCCTCGTCTATAAAACGCTCATAATGACCCAGATCCAGATCCGTTTCCGCTCCGTCCTCCGTTACAAAAACCTCTCCGTGCTGATAAGGGCTCATTGTACCAGGATCAACATTGATATACGGGTCCAGCTTCTGGGCCGCCACCTTCAGACCTCTGGCCTTCAGAAGCCTTCCCAGCGACGCCGCCGTAATCCCTTTTCCCAGACCGGATACAACTCCTCCTGTAACGAATATATATTTTGTCATATTTATCACTTCCTGAAACCCATAAAATGGGTGATGGTATTATATATTTTCCAAAAGACGCTTCATGACCTCGCCGTAAGCCTCTTTAACTCCTCCCAGATCCCGGCGGAACCTGTCCTTATCCAGCTTCATTCCCGTTTCGCTGTCCCACAGCCTGGATGTATCAGGGCTTATTTCATCGGCAAGAACTATGCTTCCGTCTGATAATTTCCCAAATTCAAGCTTAAAATCAACAAGAGTTATTCCGCATCCTTTCCAGAAATTCTTTAACTCATCATTTATTTTGAAAGCATATTTTTTGATTGTTTCTATTTCCTTTTCCGTGGCTATTTTCAATGCCTTCGCGTGATATTCATTTATAAGAGGGTCTCCCAGCTCATCATTTTTATATGAAAACTCAATAGTGGGCTCATCAAATACGATTCCCTCATCCACTCCGTATCTCTGGGAAAACGAGCCTGCCGAAATATTCCTTACAATTACCTCGAGAGGAACTATGGATACTTTTTTTACAAGAGTATCCCTGTCCGAAAGCTCTTCCACAAAATGTGTGGGCACTCCTTTCTTTTCCAGATACTGCATCATTAGATTGCTCATTTTATTATTGATTACTCCTTTGCCGGCGATTGTGCCTTTTTTCAGGCCGTTGAACGCCGTGGCGTCATCCTTGTATGAAACAATAAGAAGTTCCGGGTCGTCGGTACTGTATACCTTTTTGGCCTTTCCCTCATATATCTGTTCTTTTCTGATCATGTTTTTCCCTCCAAAAAAAATAGACAATGGTGCTTCAATGATAAACATTAAAGACGCCATTGCCTTTATAGCTAAGTTCGATTATATAAATAACGCGTATATATTTTTACAAACTCAGTATATGCTTTTTTACAGCGTTTGTCAATATTTTATTTGCCGCTGTCTCCGTAGTTGGAAAGAACTCTCGCGGAAGGATCGTCTACGTCGCAGCCTTCCCATTCTTTGTTGGGCATCCAGAAATCAGCTACCATTTCGCTTTGTCCGGGATAATATTTCTCGAAAATCTCACGATAAAGCAGAGATTCCTTTGTGAAAGGTCTTGCGTGGGTGTATTTTGAGCATTTTTCCTTGAATTCATCATCCGTATAAAGGCTTTCGGCATATTCTTTCAGATAATCCACCATGGAATGGCCTACCGCGTCGGAAAATGCCGCTTTTTCACGCCACAATATTTCATCCGGCAGATATCCGTCCTTTTCAAATGCGTGGCGGAGCAGGTATTTGCCTTTATTGTATTTATTGAGCTTCAGCTCCGGGTCTATACTCATAACGTATTTTACAAAATCCAGATCTCCGAAAGGCACCCTCGCTTCCAGGGAATTTACGGAAATACATCTGTCCGCCCGAAGCACGTCATACATATGAAGCTCACGGACACGCTTTTGGGATTCCTTCTGGAATTCCTCCGCGGAAGGAGCAAAATCCGTATATTTATATCCGAAAAGCTCATCGGATATTTCGCCTGTGAGAAGAACCCTTATATCCGTTTGTTCATGAATGGCTTTGCACACCAGATACATACCGATGGAAGCACGGATGGTGGTAATATCGTATGTACCCAAAAGATGAATAACCGGCTCCAGAGCTTCCAGCACATCTTTGGGAGTTATGTACACCTCTGTATGGTCGCTTCCGATAAAATCCGCTGTCTGCTTTGCATATTTCAGGTCTATGGCATCCTCTGTCATACCTATGGCAAAGGTTTTTATTTTGTTGTTGCATTTTCTTGCCGCAATGGCGCAGACCAGAGACGAATCCAGACCTCCGGAAAGGAGAAATCCTACTTTCGCGTCAGCTATAAGACGTTTTTCCACTCCGAAAATCAGCTTGTCATGAATCTTTTTGCAAACGGTTTCAATATCATCACCGGAAACCTTGTCCACCTTAGTAATATCACAGTAACAAATGAATTCGCCCTCTTTGTAATAATGACCTGGAGGAAAAGGCATGATTTTATCGGTCAGCCCCACTAAATTTTTTGCTTCGCTGGCAAAAATAATCGTACCGTCTGCGTCATACCCGTAGTACAGAGGGCGAATTCCAATGGGGTCTCTTGCCGCTATGAATCCGCCTGTTTTCCCATCATAAATAATGCAGGCAAATTCGGCGTCCAGCATATTAAACATATCCGTACCATATTCATGGTACATGGGAAGAATTATTTCACAGTCGCTGTCGCTTTTAAAGGAATATCCCTTTGCTTCCAGTTTCTTCTTTTCCTTTTTGAAACAGTAAAGCTCTCCGTTGCATACCACATAGCTTCCGTTTAATTCAAAAGGCTGCATTCCCGAAGGAGTAAGCCCCATAATCGATAATCTGTGGAATCCGAGAACACCCTTTCCCGTATCTATTATTCTTGTATCGTCAGGTCCTCTTGAAACCGTTTTATCAAAACATTTCTTAAATAAATCATAATCCAGCACTTTTCCGCAATAACCCATAATTGAACACATTTTAAAATACCTCCGTTATAAATATTTTCAGCATTCAATAGGGCAAGTGCTGTGCTCGCTGTGCCACCTATATTTTTTCTCATTTCCTAAACCTCCGTCAAGGTTTTGTCAGCTTACGTGTGACGAAACGGCGCACCTACTCGGATTTTAGTCCTTTCAGATTGCAGCTCGAAAAGTGTTATTCTCCCGGACCCTGATATGCGGCTTGCACCATCCCGCACTCTCTAAGATCCGGTTTCCGGGGTACTTCTCTTTTCTCAAACGCTTTTATTTTTCTATCAGTATATTATTTCTATAATTTTTCCAAATACGATTTATTCGACATCCTGCAGGGCGTCGTAGCCTTCTTCTCCGGTACGCACCTTCACAACATTTTCAACATCGTAGACAAATATTTTTCCGTCGCCTATATGTCCCGTATAAAGGGTTTTCTTTGCTGTTTCAATAACGCTTCTTACAGGCACCTTGCTGACTACTATATCCACCTGTATCTTGGGGAGCAGGTTTGTTTCCACCTGAACTCCTCTGTAATACTCCGGCTTGCCCTTCTGTATGCCGCAGCCCAGAACATGGGATACTGTCATGCCCGTAATCCCTATATCCATCATAGCCTTCTTAAGAGGCTCGAAACGGGATTCCTTGCATACGATCTCAACCTTGGTGAATTTAGGTGAGCCATCATTGAATACAGGCATTTTCTTCACAGGCACCGCCTCCGCAACGGGAGTTTCGCCAATTACCGCAACTGCCTGCTCATAACCATAGTCAAGGCTTTCAACCGCGGGAACGAAATCGGCGTATGCGCTGGGAAGTCCGTGCTCTGTAACGTCAAGGCCTTTGATCTCCTCTTCTGGCGTAACCCTTAATCCCACAGTTTTCTTGATAATCGTAAATGTAACAAACATCAGTATTCCTGTCCATGCTAAAATACATACTATGCCGAGAGCCTGAATTCCGAGAAGCTTCGCGCTTCCTGTATAGAAAAGACCGTTAAGTCCCGCGGGAGCTTTGGGATTTGCCAATAAACCTACCGCAATTGTTCCCCAGACACCGTTCGCCAGATGAACGCCTATGGCTCCCACAGGGTCATCTATATGAAGCTTAAGGTCCAGAAGCTCAACTATAGCTACTACAAGTATTCCCGATACGATTCCCACTATGAACGAACCGCCTGCGTCCAGTGCATCGCAGCCTGCCGTGATTCCCACAAGTCCCGCAAGGGAGCCGTTAAGACACATGGAAACATCAGGCTTTCCGTTTTTGACCCATGTATAGATCATTGTAGTACACGTTGCGACTGCAGGAGCTATTGTTGTAGTTACAAAAATTGAAGAAAGAGATGTGTTGTCCCATGCAGCCGCACCGTTGAACCCATACCATCCGAACCAGAGTATAAAGCATCCGAGCGCTCCGATGGGAATGTTGTGTCCCGGAATAGCGTTTACTTTGGTCACCTTGCCTGTCCTGTCCTTTATATATTTTCCAAGACGCGGACCAACCATTATGGCTCCTATGAGCGCTGTGATTCCGCCTACGGAGTGTATTGCCGCAGAGCCTGCGAAATCGTGAAATCCCATATTCACGAGCCATCCGCTGGAGTTCCATACCCAGCCTGCTTGCACAGGATATACGAAAAGTGAGATTACTGCCGAATAGATGCAGTAGGATAAGAATTTTGTTCTTTCCGCCATGGCTCCCGATACTATTGTTGCCGCTGTTGCGCAGAACACCAGGTTAAACACAAATACAGGCGCGTTTCCTCCGGAAAGGAAGGAACCAAAATTGGTTAAAATCTGAAGATTCGGCACTCCTATGAATCCCATTATGTAATCCTCAGCCATCATAATCGCAAAGCCAAGAAATACAAAAACCACGGTGCCTATACAGAAATCCATAAGGTTTTTCATTATTATATTTCCGGCGTTTTTGCCTCTGGTAAAGCCTGTCTCTACCATTGCGAAGCCAGCCTGCATGAAAAATACCAGCGCGGCTCCGATCAAAAACCAGATTCCAAATGCTTCTGTTGTTACAATTTCTTTTACTAAGCTCGTAATTTCGTTTGCTGTCATAATATCATCTACTTTCTTTTATTATATTCTAAATCTATGTCTTACTTCACACTGAATAATATGTCTCCGTATGTAGGGAACGGCCAGTATTTCTTGGCTGTGATCGTTTCGGCCTCATCGCAAGCAAGTCTCAGCTCGCCCATAAGCCCGAGAATATTATCTCTTATCATTACGGATTCGGATCCGATGTCCTCTGCTTCATCAAGGCTCAAAACTGCGTCTTCCAACTCATCCGCCTTTATTGAGATTCTGTCGAGAAGGGCTGAAAGCTTTTTAACTATCTTGCATTCGTATTCACAGGGAATGGATGCATCCATAGCCCTCTTGGTATTGGCGGCCTTTGCCACATGAACCGAATATGATTCGACCGCAGGAGCAATCTGGGTCTTTGCCATGCTTACCATTGTGTTTGCTTCTATCACAACTGCTTTGCAGTAGTTTTCAAGCATGATCTCATATCTGGATCTAAGCTCGGGAATTGAGAATACTCCGTGCCCCGTGAGCATATCCACATTTTTCTTGTCCAGAAGATGAGGCATACAGTCCGGAGTCGTACGGTAATTAAGCAGTCCTCTCTTTTCCGTGGCCTCTTTTATCCAGTTGTCATCGTATCCGTTTCCGTTAAATATAATGTGCTTGTGGTCCTTTATTGTTTTCTTTATCATTTCGTGAAGAGATGTGCTGAAATCCTCAACGCCTTCAAGCCTGTCAGCGTATATCTTCAGAGATTCGGCAACCGCCGCGTTCAGCATAATGTTTGTGCAGGCTATGCTGTTTGAAGAGCCAAGCATACGGAACTCGAATTTATTTCCCGTGAACGCGAAGGGTGATGTTCTGTTTCTGTCCGTATTATCTCTGTTGAATTTGGGAAGCACGTCAACTCCCAGCTTCATCTGAGTCTTCTTTGTTCCCTCATAAGGAGTGTCGTTTTCTATTGCCTCAAGAACAGCGTTCAGCTCGTCACCAAGGAACATGGATACAACCGCGGGAGGCGCTTCGTTGGCGCCAAGTCTGTGGTCGTTTCCCGCTGTGGCAACGGAAATTCTCAAGAGATCCTGATAATCGTCCACAGCCTTTATGACCGCGCATAAGAAAAGCAAAAACTGCGCGTTTTCATAAGGCGTTTCTCCCGGAGAAAGAAGATTTTGTCCGGTATCTGTCGCTATTGACCAGTTGTTATGCTTGCCGCTTCCGTTTACGCCGGCAAAAGGCTTCTCATGAAGAAGACACACAAGTCCGTGCTTATTTGCCACCTTCTGCATTATTTCCATGGTAAGCTGGTTATGATCAGTAGCTATGTTTGTTGTCGTATATATTGGCGCAAGCTCATGCTGAGCGGGAGCAACTTCGTTATGCTCCGTTTTTGCCAGAATGCCAAGCTTCCAGAGCTCTTCGTTCAGCTCTTCCATAAATGCGGCAACTCTTGGTTTAATAACTCCGAAATAGTGATCGTCCATTTCCTGGCCTTTGGGCGGTTTTGCGCCGAACAGTGTTCTTCCCGTAAACTGAAGGTCGGGACGCTTGTCATACATTTCTTTCGTTATAAGGAAATATTCCTGCTCGGGTCCCACTGAGGAACGAACATATTTTGCGCTTTCGTTTCCAAAAAGCCGAAGTATTCTCAAAGCCTGTTTGTTGAGAGCTTCCATTGATCTCAAAAGAGGAGTTTTCTTGTCGAGAGCCTCGCCTCCGTAGGAACAGAAGGCCGTAGGAATACATAATGTTTTTCCTTTTATGAAGGCATAGGATGTAGGGTCCCAAGCCGTGTATCCTCTTGCCTCAAATGTGGCTCTTAAGTTTCCGCTGGGAAAAGAAGATGCGTCCGGCTCGCCCTTTATGAGCTCTTTTCCGGAAAATTCCATTATGACTCCTCCGTCGGGAGATGGTGAAATAAAACTGTCGTGTTTTTCCGCCGTAATACCCGTAAGAGGCTGGAACCAGTGTGTAAAATGGGTAGCGCCCTTGCTTACAGCCCAGTCTTTCATTGCGTCCGCAACAGCGTTGGCAACGCTTATATCCAGCTGCTCGCCTACATCGATGGTTTTTTTCAATGTTTCATATACATCCGTAGGCAGACTGGATTTCATTACTCTGTCGTCAAATACAAGGCTTCCAAAATAATCAGAAATAGTTTTCATAATCAAAATCTCCCTTCATCTGAAAATAAATAAAGGCAAAGACAGCTTTAATATCAAAATAACATTAAAGACGCCTTTGCCTTCTTTTGCCTTTTTTCAGTTTATCATTCTCGCTTTTAACATGGAAAACCCGCTTAAATACCAGGATTTCATAATCATAAAAAGCGCCTTCGAGTGTTCAGCTCAAAGACGCCTTTGTCTTTATGGTGCACATTCTACACCCGAAAAAAATATTTGTCAACCCCCTTTTTCAAAAAAATTTTCATCGGAATATGCCTAAACTTTTAACTTTCATATTGACAATGGGGTATAAAGGGTATATAATTCAAGCTGATGAGCAAAGGCGTTCATATCAGCACAGGTTATTCCTGCGTGCTGGCATGAGCGCCTTTTCTTTTTTTATTAAAATTTAACTGAAAGGAAATGATTCAGTATGAAAATAGAAGGTCAGGTGCGTATTCCTTCCGGATGCGCCATAGCGGCTGTAATTTCCAAAGAAGGGAAAAAGATGTCCGGGGAAATGATTGTAAACGCTATGAAGCCCATGCATGAGCGTTCCAACGGTCTGGGCGGAGGATTTTCCGCTTACGGAATTTATCCGGATTATAAAGATTTCTATGCGCTTCATATGTTTTTTAACGACCGCGCCACCAGAAAAAACTGCGAGGCGTTCCTGAAAGAGCGTTTTGAAATCGTAAAAAGCGAAATTATTCCCACACGAAAGATTCCGGCCATAAAAAACGAGCCCATTATCTGGAGATATTTTGTTGACCCTTTAAAATCAGTGCTTGCATCAATGCAGCTGGACGAAAAGGAGTTTGTGGCCCGTACGGTTATGAAAATCAACACGGAATTTGACGGAGCATTTGTATTTTCCAGCGGAAAGAACATGGGAACATTCAAAGCTGTCGGATTTCCCGAGGATGTGGGAGTTTTCTATAAGTTAGAGGAATATGAGGGATATTCATGGACTGCTCACGGAAGGTACCCCACAAACACACCGGGCTGGTGGGGAGGAGCTCATCCATTCACTCTTCTGGACTGGTCCATCGTACATAACGGAGAAATATCCTCCTACGACGCAAACCGAAGATTCATAGAAATGTTCGGATATAAGTGCAATTTACAAACTGATACAGAGGTAATTACATACATAATGGATTTTCTCATACGTGTTCAGGGACTCACATTGGGCGAAGCGGCAAGCGTTATCGCGGCGCCTTTCTGGAGTACCATTGAGGACAAAACAGATCTGGAGGACAAGAAAAGGCATAAATTCTTAAGAACAGTCTTCCCCAGCCTTCTTGTAACAGGGCCTTTTTCCATTATTCTCGGTTATAACGGAGGTTTAATGGCGTTAAATGACAGACTGAAATTAAGGTCAATGGTTGTTGGGGAAAAAGACGACAAAGTTTATATAGCCAGCGAGGAAGCGGCGATCCGCACCATGGAACCCGACGCGGAAAACATATGGGCTCCCGCAGGCGGAGAGCCTGTAATCGTTAATGTAAAGGACGGTGCATACTGATGGGCGTGGAATTTATATATCCTGAATTTGAAGTTATAAGAAATGATATGAGATGTATTGCCTGCCGTGTATGCGAAAGGCAGTGCGCAAACGAAGTACACAGGTTTGACCCCGAGCGCGGAATAATGCTTTCGGACGAGACAAAATGCGTAAACTGCCAGAGATGCGTTTCCCTTTGTCCCACAAGAGCGCTGAAAATAGTGAAAAGCAACTGTACGCTCCGTGAAAACGCCAACTGGTCAAATGATACCATAAGAGAAATCTACAAACAGGCGTCCAGCGGCGGAGTTTTGCTTTCTTCAATGGGAAATCCCAAACCTTTTCCCGTATATTGGGACAAAATACTTATAAACGCGTCCCAGGTAACCAATCCTTCCATAGACCCTTTGAGAGAGCCTATGGAAACCAAGGTTTTCCTCGGGAAAAAGCCCAAGAAAATCAAACGTGACGAAAACGGAAAGCTTAAATGCGAACTTCCGCCTCAGATAGAGCTTTCAATGCCCGTAATGTTTTCCGCAATGAGCTACGGCTCCATAAGCTATAACGCGCATGCTTCCCTTGCCCGTGTGGCGTCGGAAATCGGAATACTTTACAACACAGGCGAAGGCGGACTTCACGAGGATTTCTATAAATACGGAAAAAACACCATCGTTCAGGTGGCAAGCGGACGTTTCGGCGTTCATGAGGATTACCTCAACGCAGGCGCCGCTATTGAAATCAAAATGGGTCAGGGAGCAAAGCCCGGAATCGGCGGACATCTGCCCGGAGCAAAAATCGTGGGAGACGTTTCCAGAACGCGTATGATCCC
The DNA here is from genome assembly GCA_017534115.1 of Bacillota bacterium. Lineage (GTDB taxonomy): Bacteria > Bacillota > Clostridia > Lachnospirales > Anaerotignaceae > RGIG5631. Next base: position 74,993 of record JAFWDD010000065.1, read on the forward strand.
CGAAGGAACGGACGCTATCTCCCCTGCTCCCCATCACGACATATATTCAATCGAAGACCTGAGACAGCTTGTATTTTCACTGAAGGAAACAACAAACTATACAAAGCCCGTAATCGTAAAGGTTGCGGCTGTTCATAATATCGCGGCCATTGCCAGCGGAATCGCAAGAAGCGGAGCCGACATAATCGCCATCGACGGATTTAGAGGAGGCACGGGAGCCGCGCCTACCAGAATCAGAGATAATGTAGGCATTCCCATCGAGCTTGCTCTTGCGGCTGTGGACCAGAGACTTCGTGACGAAGGAATCAGAAACAATGTATCCCTTGTTGTTGGCGGTTCGATCCGTTCCGCCGCAGATGTGGTAAAGGCGATAGCTTTGGGCGCAGACGCCTGCTATATTGCTACTGCCGCACTTCTTGCGTTAGGCTGTCACCTGTGCAGGACCTGCCAGAGCGGTAAATGCAACTGGGGTATAGCGACTCAGAGACCCGACCTTGTAAAACGTCTTAATCCCGACATAGGAAGCGAAAGACTGGCAAATCTCATGAACGCATGGAGGCACGAGATAAAAGAGCTTATGGGCGGTATGGGCATTAACTCCATAGAAGCCCTGAGAGGAAACAGACTCATGCTTCGGGGAATAGGCCTTACAGAAAAAGAACTTGAAATCTTAGGCATATCCCATGCCGGAGAATAAGGAGGTTCGAAATATGAAGAGAGTATATGTGAATGAAGAGTGGTGCCTGGGATGTCATCTGTGCGAATACAACTGCGCTTTTGCCAACTCCGGCAAGGATGATATGGCAGAGGCATTAAAGGGAAAGCCCATTTATCCCAGAATACATATAGAGGAAAACGATAAGATAACCTATGCTGTTTCCTGCCGTCACTGCGATGACCCCTTATGCGTAAAAAGCTGTATCGCGGCGGCAATATCCAAAGAAGACGGTGTGGTGCGCATAGACCAGAATAAATGTGTGGGATGCCTGACCTGCGTTCTTGTATGCCCTTACGGAGCGCTGGCTCCAAACGAAAACGGCATAATGCAGAAATGCGAGCTCTGCCTGCAGAATATCTGCGGAGAGCCGGCATGTGTAACAGGCTGTCCCAACAGGGCAATAGTATACGAAAACCGAGGTGAGACCGAATGAAACAATATGTAATTATAGGCAACGGAATTGCGGCGGCAGGATGTATCGAAGGCATCCGAAAGACAGATAAAGACAATAAAATCATTGTTATATCCGAGGAAAATCATCCCGTGTACTGCCGTCCTCTCATTTCGTATTACCTCGAAAACAAAACAGATTTGGACCGGATGAATTATCGGAAGGAAGATTTTTACGACAGCATGAACTGCGAGGTTTTGTACGGCAGAAGAGCCGTTAAAATCGATCCCGAAATGAAGAAAGTCATTCTTGACGACAAAAGCGAGCTGGATTACGACAGCCTTTGCGTCGCGTCCGGCTCTTCTCCCTTTGTTCCGCCTTTCGAGAATCTGGATAAGGTCAAAAACAAATTTTCGTTCATGACTCTTGACGACGCCTTGGCGTTAAAGGAAGCCGCAACGGAAGAATCCAGAGTTTTAATTGTAGGCGCAGGACTTATAGGCCTGAAATGCGCCGAAGGTCTTTCCGGACTTGTAAAAAGTATTACCGTATGCGATCTGGCGGACAGGATACTTTCCAGCATACTGGATTCAGAATGCGCCGCCTTGATGCAGAAAAACCTTGAGCAAAACGGCATCAGCTTCATGCTGGAGGACACCGCCGTAAGCTTCGACAAAAACAGAGCTCTAATGAAAAGCGGAAAAGTCGTGGACTTTGACATTCTTGTCCTCGCGGTCGGAGTAAAGGCAAATACCGACATAATTAAAAACGCAGGCGGAGAAGTAAACCGCGGAATTATTGTAAATACAAGAATGGAGACAAATCTGCCGGATATTTATGCCGCAGGCGACTGTACCGAAGGATATGATATTTCTCTGGGCGCCAACAGAGTCCTTGCAATACTCCCCAATGCTTATATGCAGGGCTATACCGCAGGAATAAATATGTCCGGAGAAAAAGCGGAATTCAATAATGCCATACCTATGAATTCCATCGGATTTTTCGGAATGCACGCCATGACGGCAGGGACTTACGAAGGCGAAGTTTATGAGGAAAAAACCGAAAATTCCCTGAAACGGCTGTTTACCAAAGACGGGCTTCTGAAGGGCTTCATCATTATAGGAAATACGGAAAGAGTCGGGCTGTATACATCCCTTATCAGAGAAAAGGTCCCTCTTGATACAATAAATTTCGATCTTATGAAGCAGACTGCTACTTCGGCAGCCTTCTCTCCCGAGGTTCGTAGAAAAAAATTCGGAGGTGTGGTATAATATTATGAAGATAAGCGTTAAGGAATTAGACCATAAGACAATTAATGAAATACTGCGGGAAACTGCTGAAGATATAGTGATAAATGACTGCTGCGGACAGCGTTTTATAGGCGCCGGAATGTCCCATAAGTCGATCACCATCAACGGTGTGCCCGGAAATGCTCTCGGAGCGTATCTTAACGGCGCGGAAATCACCGTAAACGCCAACGCTCAGGATGCCGTAGGCGACACCATGAACGAAGGAAAGATAATTATTTACGGAAATATCGGAGATGCCGCGGGGTACGCAATGCGAGGCGGAAAAATATTCGTCAAAGGAAACGCCGGATACAGAGCCGGGATACACATGAAGGCTTACAGGGAAAAGGTTCCGGTTATGATCATAGGCGGTACCGCAGGAAGCTTTTTAGGCGAATATCAGGCCGGAGGAACAATTATAGTTCTCGGGCTGGATTCCAAGGACAAAAAAATCGTCGGATTCTTTCCCTGCACAGGTATGCATGGAGGAAAAATGTTTCTGCGTTCCGACTGCAGCAATGTAAAATTCCCGGACCAGGTTAGCACAAGGATCGCAAACAAAGAAGATATGAAGGAACTTAAGACATACATTCACGAATACTGCAAAGTTTTCGATTACGATGAAGATGAAATACTGAACTCAACCTTCACGGTTGTTACCCCAGACAGTAAAAATCCCTACAACCAGATGTATGTGGCAAATTAGGAGAAAGAGGTATTATTATGAAGTATTCCAAAGAAGAGGTACTGCAGTACGTTCAGGAAGATGATGTAAAATTTATCCGGCTCGCGTTCTGCGATGTATTCGGAAAACAGAAAAATATATCCATAATGCCCAATGAACTGAATCGCGCCTTTGAGTACGGAATCGCCATTGACGCCTCATCAATTAAAGGGTTCGGAGATGAAACCCATTCGGACCTTTTCCTTCATCCGGAAGCGGAAACCATTATGCAGCTTCCCTGGAGACCGGAATATGGCAAGGTCGTGCGCATGTTCAGCTCTATCACCTACCCTGACGGCAGACCTTTTGAGTGCGACACTCGAAATATTCTGAAAAAAGCAGTAAAAAAGGCAGAGGCTCTGGGTTACCATTTCTCATTCGGAGCGGAACAGGAGTTTTATCTCTTCAATCTCGATGAAAAGGGCAAACCTACAAAAGAGCCTTATGACGAAGCCGGATATATGGATATTGCTCCCGATGACAAAGGCGAAAACATCCGAAGAGAAATATGCCTGACCCTAGAGCAGATGGGAATTTATCCCGAAAGCTCCCACCATGAGGAAGGTCCCGGACAGAATGAAGTAGATTTCCAGTATTCCGATCCTCTCACGGCCGCTGACAATACCGCCACATTCCAGACCATTGTGCGGACCACGGCTTACAGAAATGGGCTTTACGCGGATTTCGGAGCAAAGCCTCTTGAAGGCAAGCCCGGAAACGGGTTTCATATAAATATGTCCGTAAAATCCGACGACGGTTCCGATAATATGTATTACATGATTGCCGGAATACTCGAAAAAGTTGGTGAAATAACGGCTTTCCTCAATCCTTCCGAGGATTCGTACAAACGTCTGGGAAAGGACAAGGCGCCTGTATATATTTCATGGTCAAAGGAAAACCGCTCACAGCTCATACGTATTCCTGCGGCTTCCGGAAAGTACCGCAGAGCAGAGCTCAGGTCTCCGGACCCTTCGACAAATCCTTACATTGCATTCGCGCTTCTGATTTACGCCGGTCTTTACGGAATACAAAACAAAATCGACCTGCCCGAAGAAACCGACATAAATTTATATAAAGCAGATGAGAACACTCTTTCAAAATTCAGGAAACTTCCGCAAACCTTGGAGGATGCCTGCAAAACAGCAGCGGAAAGCGGCTTTATAAAGGAGCATATACCTGCCGCTATTCTGGATATTTACTGCAGGAGATGACATAATTGAGTTTATTTAAGAGGTGGAACATAAAATGAGTTTGAAAGAAAGAATATACAGTATTCTGGTTGTTTCAGCGGCAGAAAACTTCAACAACTCGTTATCGGGCCTTCTTCCCAAATCTGATTACAACCCTGTAAAGATTGTGTCAAGCATAAGCTCGGCAGGAAGGACTCTCGCGGAAAGAAGCTACGACTTTGTTATAATAAACTCCCCTTTACCCGATGAAAACGGCATACGTCTGGCAATGGACACAACCGCTTTTAAAAATTCGGTTGTTCTAATACTTGTGCGGACGGAGGTATACGGCGAAACACTGGATAAGGTCACGGAGTACGGAGTTTTTGCTCTTCCCAAGCCCACATCGAAGCAAATTCTACGGCGGGCGCTTACATGGCTGGCAAGCGCGAGAGAGCGCATAAGAATACAGGAAAGAGAAACGAATACTCTTGAGGATAAGATAAATGAGATTCGTGTGGTAAACAGAGCCAAGCTTCTACTGGTCAGCGAGCTGAATATGGACGAGGCTCAGGCGCACCGGTACATAATAAAACAAGCTATGGACAAGTGTGTGGCAAGAAGGAAAGTCGCAGAAGAAATAATAAAAATGTATTCATGAATCATCACCGGACAGAGAAAATGTCGGTGATGATTTTTTTGTATAGTAAAGCCGAATGTCTGACGCTTGATTTTACTATACAAAAAAGGCACTTTCAAAATGAGCGCCATAAAACCGCCCTGAGTTTCGTCGCTCTCCGTATGATGGAGGGAGTACTCCAAATGGCATAATAATCAATGTTTAGTTTTAAGTAGTTATCCGTAGTTCCAATACACCAAATCACGTTGGGGGAAATGAACCCAACACAACAGTTGCGTTAAAATCGTGTTGGAGTTTTGTTGGAATTCAAAGTAAGTCCGTTAGCACGAGCTTTTTACGTGATTTACACGTGATTTACACGAGTTTTTCACGAGAAAGATTTGTATATTTATACATCAGCAAGTTAAAATCGATTAATCACGAGGAAGTTCCAGGAGGATAAGGCCATATCTTAAACAGAATCTTATCGTCCAGATGCTCAGTATCCAGCCTGTCGATAAGGTCATTCATTTTATTCTCTCCAACCGTCTCTCTCACAAGCTGTTTAAATGCGTATATCCACGCCATTTCGCAGCAGGTTTCAAACAGCTGATCCTTGCAGAATTTATTTAGTTCTATTACGTCTGCCGTAGCTGCCTTGTCAGCATACATAAGCGCTGTTTTCCTCATTAGGTCCGTTTGTATCTTCTTCAGCCTTTTAAACTGTGCAGAAACTTCCTGCCTCTTCTTTTTAAAAAGTATTTCCTGCTCTTCTTCTGCTTTTTTGTTCTCATAGTATTTCATTGCTTCTTCCGGGTCCGGCATCCTGACCGCCTCCTTTCATCCACGAAAGATCTTGTTTCTGTTGACTTTTTTATAAAAATGTGGTATATAATTAAATAAGAAGGTCATTTCCCGTCCACTGTGTCCCGATTCTTTGGATCGGTTGACAGGACAGATAAATGATCTTTTATTTTTTTGTATAAACTTTTATCACTTTTTTATCTCTTATGATTATAAGCTTTTCTACAAATTTGGTGTTCGGTGCATAAAAAACATTTTCTGTCTGCCTTTCTACTTCCATTTCGCTTAAAGTACTATCTGAAACGTCTAAAATAAATCTTCGAGATTGGCTTTTTTTCTTTTTAATAGCGTCTCTAATAACATCTTTCCCTTCCCCGTGAATTGTTTTTAAATCGACCCTCGACCCATCAATTAAATAATCTGAAGTCTTTAAGTGTTGCGGATTTGTAATTCTTGGCACAAACTCAACATTTTTATTATACTTTTCTGCTAATACATCCGCTATTTCCCCTTCATGTTTTGAGGGTTCCATTTTAATATTTTTCCCATCAACCTTATAAGTAACACCATTTACAGTATATTCTGACAGTTCAGTTACGGTGCCGGTTGAATTTTCAACCTCTTCCCACTCCTCAACCATAAAAGGTTTTTTAGTGTCATACTCTATTGTTTTCTTTTCAACGGTTACATCAGGTTCGGGCGGTTCCGCGTAATCATCAAGCATTACCAAATTCTCTTTACTTCCGCCATCCACAAACGCCTCTTTCCACTTCGGATACGTCATGTCCGACGGCACATAATAAACCTCTCCGTTTTCGTCTCTTGCCGCTCTTTCGCCCACGGAAAACTCATCATTGAAGTACGGGCAGGTCGTGGATCTGCAGTTCACATGAAACGGCGGAGCCGTCACTCCCGCTTCGAAGTCCTTCATGGGAAAGCGCTGTCCGTCCATTTCCTGGCATAGCTCCGATGTTCTGTTATCCAGTGTGGCAACGATCTCATATTCCTCAACGTCCAGGTCCTCAAAACACTCTTTCTGTGCCAGTGAGGAGAAATAGGCTTCCTTTGTCATTATCAACCTTCCCCGGGAATTTCCGCCGCCGCTGTTACAGGAATCATTACCGCTATAATAATAAGCGCCATAATAACTCCTACCCGTTTTTACGCTTTAATTTTCATATTTTCAACTCCTTTCGTAATAATTCATAAAACTTTTATTATAATCTATTGTATCTATATCCAACCCGCCTTCATTCCAAATAAAAAACACCGCAAACCAACGAAAAAATGGTCTCGGTGTAAATAAACCCTTATTAAATTTACATGCCAAGAACAGGCAAAGATTACCCTGTCTGTAAAAACTGTATTCAAGCCTATGTATATCAATCATTTTACCCTTTTTTCAAAAAACACCATATTATAGCCATTTTTACCATATTAAAGTGGCAGATTCAATAGACTACCATGCAAATAAAAAGATCCTCTGCTGATTCAAACAGAGGACCTTTTTGGGTACACGTTATATATGTTAAAAAGGAGAAAGCAACATATTTTTAGCATTTATTTAGGGGTTTTAGTTTCAAGAATTTTTTAAAGGGGTTATACTCAGTTTTTATTTATCCAGGTAATTCATGAGTATCTGAGCGAATTCCGCTCTTGTCGCATTTGATTTGGGGTTCAGATTTTTATTCTCGTCTCCGTTTATAAGCCCCGCTCCTACTGCCCATTTCATGGAATCTTCGGCCCAGGACGAAACCTTTTTCGAATCATTGAAGTCTGTCAGATCCGCGCCTTCGCTTTTGTCTCCGGTTTTTAATGCATATCTATGGAGCATGGATGCAAGCTCTTCGCGGGTTATGCTTTTATCGGGACCGAATGTGCCGTCGTTGAAGCCTGAAACGATTCCGTTTTCGGCTGCCCAGATGACTGCGTCAGAATACCATTTGCCCTCGGATATGTCTGAGAAGAGTGCTTTATATTCCACCTCGGGACTGCCTGCAAGCCTGTAGAGGATCGCCGCTACCATGGCTCTGCTGGCAGAAGTCTGAGGCTCGAATCTTTTATCTGTCATACCTGACATAAGGCCTTTTTCGCTGGCAAAATTAACTGCTTTGTAATACCATGAAGATGTTTTTACGTCATCAAATTTCGAGCTGCCTTCCGACTCTGAAGCACCACTGTTGGATGCGCTGTCGGAAGGATTCTGTGGGTTTTGGGTTCCGCCTTTTGCGTTTCCGGGCATTCCGCCACCCTGAGCGGAAGCTGCGGCTGTTGCCGCTTCGCTTCCGTTGATCTCCAGGGTATAGGTCTCGCCTTCCGCAAGTTCATCTGATGTATAGAATACATAGCTTGCGGTTCTTAATGCTTTTTCGGAAATTAATGTGTTTCCTGAAGCATCCAGGACAGTGATTGTGTCGCCTGCGCTGATGGACACTGAGGATGCGCCTTCGCCAGAATTCATTTCTCCGGGAAGCGTAATACCTTCGGGAAGCTCTCCGTCGGGCGGAGTGAAGTCTCCGTCAGCATTTCTCATTTTGCCCATTCTGCCTCCGAAGTTTTCGCCGTCCGGAGGTGTCATTCCCTCGGGTCTTTCGGGCATTCCTTCGGGAGGAGTCATTCCTTCCGGAAGTTCTCCGTCAGGTAAAGTCTTTCCTTCTGGCGGTGTGAAATCGCCATTTTCTTTTCTCATTCCATGCATTCCGCCGCCGAACATTCCGCCTGCTCCAAAGGTTACATATACCTGAGAAGCGCTGTTGGGTGTCTGTGACATCTGGCCTGCGCCTACTGCCAATACGGTACCGCCTGTGAGTGTGAATTCGCCGTCGCTGTCAAGAGGAGAATTGTCTCCGCTGGAGGATGAGAAAGCGATTATCGTTCCTCCGCTGATTGTAAGAGTGCCGTTGGAATCGATGGCGTCTGCGCCTGAATCTATATAAATGGTACCTCCGTATATATTACAGGAGTATTCGTAATCTGTAAGGTCTTTGTTGGCCGCATTGATGCCGTCGTCTACCGCCGTGACATTAATGTTCCCGGAATAGATGTTGATGGTTGCCGCTTCAATAGCTTCGTTGTCGCTTTTTACCGTAATTGCGGGACCTGTTGCGCCTTCAGCTCCGATATTGAGGACCAGATCGCTCTTGACTGCGTCGTCTGCCGCAGTTACGGTTATGTTTCCGCTTAATATATTAAGCTCCTGGTCGGATTTGAGTCCGTCTTCTGTTGATTCTATACTGAGGGTCAGGTCTTTCACTGTTAATGAAGCCTCGCCTTCCTCGTCTGTTGTAGCTCCGCCTTTAATTCCGTTTTTGCCGTTAGCGGTAATGTTAATGGCACCTGTTCCGCAAATGGTGACATTGGAGCCATCCTTTGTTTTGATTACTGCGTTTTCCGCATTTTCATTTTCAGGATAGTTATCTTCGTTGTTGTACTCGCTGTCCGCAAGGTTGTTCACAGAGCCTGATGCCGCAACGATCTTTACCTCCGTGCTTTTATTACAGGTAACAGGCGCTGTATCCTCGGATGTAAGTGTCAGTCCGTCCAGAACGAGAGTCACGCCGGTCGCGCCTTTCTTAACGGTTATGGAGCCGTCTGTGCATGTTCCTGAGATAATGTAGGTACCGCTTCCCGTTATTATAAGGTCTGTGCTGTCGATCTCGTATTCGGTGTAGTCGCCGTCTTCCACTGTTATGGCGCTGTCTGTGAATTCAAATTCCGTTGCGCCTTCCTCGCTGTATTCTGCTGATGCCGCCAGAGCAGGTATCGTTGTCATTGAAGCGATCATGGATGCCGCGGCAAAAATTGCAAGAGCTTTTGATTTATTGATCATTTTCATTTTATATGCCTCCTTTTGTATTTTATATATGAAAGTTATGATTATCCGTTAATGAAATACTTTGAAAAAATAAAGCTTCAATTCATTTTTTCTCTCCTCCTTTCTTTTTATGGTCTCATTCTAAACCGGGAAGATTGAAAAAAGATTGAAGCTTTTTAATTTTTTCAATTTTTTTAAATTATTTTTTTCAGAGGCAGATTTACCGTAAAGATCACCCTTCCTCCGCCGGAGGAAACTCCTATGGTGCCGCCGTGGACTTCTGTTATGGCCTTCGCAATGGCAAGCCCCAGGCCGTAGCCTCCGCTCTCGCCTGTTCTTGCCTCGTCGACTCTGTAGAATCTTTCAAAAAGATGCTCCTGCACAGAAGACGGAATGTCGTCTCCGCTGTTTTCGACCTTGAGGATCGCTGCGCGGTGATCCTTATTTAAAGCAAGATATATTTCATTTCCGCCCTTTGAATGACGGATGGCGTTATCCAGAAGTATAGCTGTCAGCTGTCTGAGCTGCGCAGGATTTCCCTCTGTAAATATGCCGTCCTCCACATTGCTCTGAAGGATCAGGCCTTTTTCAAAGGCTACGCTTTCAAAAGGAAGAACTTCTCCTGTCACAAGCCTTGAAAGGTCAACCTGCTCCATGGGTATCCTGGCATTTTCCGCATGGGAAAGATCCAAAAGCTCTTTTATGAGAACGCCCATCCGCTCGTTTTCGTATTTTATATTGGAAAGCCACTCATTTTCCCCTATTTCGCGGGAAAGCAGCTCTGTATTGGTATTAATTACGGCTACGGGAGTTTTCAGCTCATGGCCTGCGTCTGACACGAACTGCTTCTGCCGCTCATCGTTTTCCTCAAGAGGCCTTACGATTCGTTTTGCAAGCATTCGGGAGATGAAGAAAAGCACCA
>JAFWDD010000066.1 GCA_017534115.1 Bacillota bacterium
GCCAACCAGGCTCCTACATTAAAGAGAATTCACCCCAGAGCACAGGGTAGAGCATATAGAATCAGAAAAAGATCATGTCATATATCCATAATCCTTGGTGAGAAGTAAGGAGGTAAATAATGGGACAAAAGGTTAATCCCCACGGCCTCAGAGTCGGCATAATTAAAGATTGGGACGCAAAATGGTATGCTGAAAAAGATTTTGCTGACTATTTGGTTGAGGATAATAAAATCAGAACATTCATTAAAAAGAAACTTTATACATCAGGCGTTTCAAGAATTTACATTGAAAGAACATCTGACCGTATGAGAATATCAATTTATACAGCTAAACCCGGTATCGTTATCGGAAGAAACGGCAGCGCTATTGAAGAACTTAAAGCACAGGTTCAGAAAATGACAAACCACAAGGTAAACATTAATATTGAAGAAATCAAGAGACCTGAGGTTGACGCGCAGCTCGTAGCTGAAAACATTGCATTACAGCTTGAAAATCGTGTAACTTTCCGTCGTGCCATGAAACAGGCTATGGGAAGATCCATGAAATTCGGCGCAAAAGGAATCAAAACTTGTGTATCCGGTCGTCTCGGCGGCGCTGATATCGCAAGAAGCGAACATTATCATGAAGGAACTATTCCGCTTCAGACTTTAAGAGCAGACATTGACTACGGATTTGCAGAAGCAGATACAACATATGGTAAGCTCGGCGTTAAAGTTTGGATCTACAAAGGAGAGGTTCTTCCCGTTAAAGCTAATAAACAGGAAGGAGGAGCTCGCTAATGTTAATGCCTAAAAGAGTAAAAAGACGTAAACAGTTCAGAGGCAGATTAAAAGGTAAAGCTTCAAGAGGCACTATGGTAACATACGGTGATTACGGTTTAGTTGCTTTAGAGCCCAGCTGGATCACATCCAATCAGATTGAGGCAGCCCGTATTGCCATGACAAGATATATCAAACGTGGCGGTAAGGTTTGGATCAAAATCTTCCCCGATAAACCTGTAACAGCTAAACCCGCTGAAACCCGTATGGGTTCCGGTAAAGGTTCACCTGAATACTGGGTAGCAGTAGTAAAACCCGGCAGAGTTATGTTTGAGCTTGCCGGCGTAGCAGATGAAGTAGCAAGAGAAGCACTCCGTTTAGCATCTCACAAACTTCCCATCAAATGTAAGATTGTTTCCAAGGCGGAACAAATTGCGGAAATGGAGGGTGAAAACAAGTGAAAACAAGAGCTTATGTAGAAGATTTAAGAAAGAAATCCGTTGAGGATTTAAATAAAGAGCTTGTTTCTGCGAAAAAAGAGTTATTTAACTTAAGATTCCAGAACGCAACAAACCAGTTGGATAACACATCAAGAATAAATGAAGTGCGCAAGAATATTGCAAGAATCCAGACAATTATTACTCAGAACTCCAATAAATAATAGATTCAGAAAGGAGGAACTGCTGTGGAAGAAAGAAATCTTCGCAAAACCAGAGTAGGTAAGGTAATCAGCGATAAAATGGATAAAACAATCGTTGTAGCTGTAGAAAACAACGTAAAACATCCTTTATACGGCAAAATCGTAAAAAGAACATATAAACTTAAAGCTCATGATGAAAATAATGAATGCAGAATCGGCGATAGAGTGAAAGTTATGGAAACAAGACCTTTATCAAAAGATAAAAGATGGAGACTCGTGAGCATTGTTGAAAAAGCAAAATAATCTCATGTGTAAGGAGGCTAAAATATGGTTCAGCAGGAAACCAGATTGAAAGTAGCGGACAACTCCGGAGCAAAAGAGCTTTTATGTATCAGAGTTCTTGGTGGTTCAACAAGAAGGTATGCAGGAGTTGGCGATGTTATAGTTGCAACTGTTAAAGACGCAACACCCGGCGGTGTTGTTAAAAAAGGCGAAGTTGTAAGAGCAGTTGTAGTTCGCACAAAAAAGAGTGTCGGCAGAGCTGACGGATCATATATCAGATTCGATGACAATGCCGCTGTAATTATAAAAGAAGACAAAAACCCCAGAGGTACTCGTATTTTTGGACCCGTTGCAAGGGAATTAAGGGAAAAACAGTACATGAAGATCCTTTCTCTTGCTCCCGAAGTATTATAAGGAGGTAACGAAATGGCAGGCATGAAGCTTAAAAAAGGCGACAAGGTTGTTGTTATTGCCGGAAAAGATAAAGGCAAAGAAGGAACCATCCTTGTAGTAGACGTAAAAAAGAAACGTGTTATTGTTGAAGGCATCAACATGGTTTCAAAACATACAAAACAGAAAAGTGAAGAAGAAAAAGGCGGTATCGTAAAGAAAGAAAACTTTATCGACGCTTCAAATGTTATGTATTTACACAACGGAAAACCTACCAGAATCGGCGTTCAGCGTGTAGCGAAAACTGTAAACGGAAAAGAAAAAATGGTTAGACAGAGAGTAGCTAAAAAGACTGGTGAAGTTATTGATTAATCCTATGAAAGGAGGTAGGAATTGTGGCAAGATTAAGAGAACTTTATGAAAACGAAATCATATCCAGCATGAAGGATAAATTCGGATATAAAAATGTTATGGCAGTGCCTAAACTTGAAAAAATCGTTATAAACATGGGCGTTGGCGAAGCTAAGGATAACTCCAAAGCATTAGACGGAGCAGTAAGAGACCTTACAATCATCTCCGGCCAGAAGCCTATCGTAACAAAAGCTAAAAGATCTGTTGCAGCTTTCAAACTTCGTACAGGAATGCCTATCGGATGTAAAGTTACATTAAGAGGCGAGAGAATGTATGAGTTCGCAGACAGATTAATTAATATCGCACTTCCCCGTGTACGTGACTTCAGAGGTGTAAGATCTACATCATTCGACGGAAGAGGAAACTACACAATGGGTATTAAAGAGCAGCTTATTTTCCCTGAAATTGAGTACGATAAAGTAGACAAGATCAGAGGAATGGATATTGTATTTGTAACAACAGCTAATACTGACGAAGAAGGCAGAGAATTACTCAGATTATTCGGAATGCCTTTTGCTAAATAAGTTAGGAGGGAAATAAATGGCTAAAAAAGCAATGAAAGTTAAACAGCAGAGACCCCCTAAATTCTCGACAAGAGCTTATACACGCTGCAGAATCTGCGGACGCCCTCACGCTGTTTTAAAGAAATTCGGAATATGCCGTGTTTGCTTCCGTGAGTTAGCATACAAAGGTCAGATTCCCGGCGTTAAGAAAGCAAGTTGGTAATTGTGAAAGGAGGAACCGAATATGTCAATTAGCGACCCCATTGCAGATATGCTCACAAGAATCAGAAACGGCAATACCGCTAAACATGATACTGTTGATGTACCTGCATCAAAAATGAAATGTGCAATTGCTGATATATTGACAAAAGAAGGCTATATTAAGGGTTACGAACAGCTTGAAGACGGTATCAAAAGAACCATCAGAATCACCCTTAAATATGGTGAAGATAAAAACGAAAAAGTTATTACAGGCCTTAAGAAAATCTCAAAACCCGGCCTCAGAGTATATGCCGGCAAAGATGAGCTTCCCAAAGTACTTGGCGGATTAGGCACAGCCATTATCTCAACAAGCCAGGGAGTTATGACCGACAAACAGGCAAGAAAGCTTGGAATCGGCGGCGAGGTAATCGCTTTTATTTGGTAAGAAAATTAGGAGGTGCAGAACGTGTCACGAATTGGTAAATTACCTATAGTGATCCCTGCGGGTGTAGACGTTAAACTTGAAGATGGAAACCTTCTCACAGTTAAAGGACCCAAAGGAACACTTACAAGAAAACTTTCCGCTGACATGAACATCGCGGTTGAAGATAATCAGATCGTTGTAACAAGACCCAACGATTTAAAGAAAAATAAATCACTCCATGGATTAACAAGAGCTTTAATCTTCAATATGGTGACAGGCGTTACAGAAGGTTATTCAAAAGTTCTTGAAATCAATGGTGTTGGATACAGAGCAATGAAATCCGGAAACAAACTTACACTTTCTTTAGGATATTCACATCCTGTTGAAATGATCGACCCTGAGGGAGTTGAATCAATTGTTGAAGGAACAAACAAAATCACAATAACCGGTATCGATAAGGAAAAAGTTGGACAGTATGCGGCAGAAATCCGCTTCAAACGTCCTCCCGAACCTTATAAAGGAAAAGGTATCAAATATCAGACAGAACATATCAGACGTAAAGTAGGTAAAGCCGGTAAGAAATAATTGAAAGGGTGAAATCAAATGATTAACAAGCCGTCAAGAGCTGTAGCCCGCAATAAACGTCATTACAGAATTCGTAATAAAGTTCAGGGTACTGCAGCAAAACCCAGATTGGCAGTTTTCAGATCCAATAATCATATCTATGCACAGATTATAGATGATACAGTAGGAAACACTATTGCAGCATCTTCTACCCTTGAGGCGGAAGTTGCCGGCAAAGTAGAAAACACATCAAACATTGAGGCAGCTAAAGCAGTTGGCGAAGCAGTAGCAAAGAAAGCTTTGGATAAAGGTATTTCCGAAGTAGTATTTGACCGCGGCGGATACATTTATCACGGCAGAGTAGCAGCTTTGGCAGATGCAGCAAGACAAGCAGGATTAAAATTCTAATTAAGGAGGGAAAGACTTGAAAAGAATCGACCCAAGCACATTGGAACTCAACGATAAAGTCGTAACCATCAACAGAGTAACAAAGGTTGTTAAAGGCGGACGTACCTTCCGTTTTGCTGCTGTAGTTGTAGTAGGAGACGGAAATGGCCACGTTGGCTGCGGAATGGGAAAAGCAGCTGAAATTCCCGATGCAATCCGCAAAGGTAAAGAAGACGCTATTAAAAATATTATTTACGTTGAGAGAAACGAAGCAGACAGCATTTATCATGAAATTAAAGGCGAGTATGGCAGCGCAAGCGTACTTTTAATGCCTGCTGAAGAAGGTACAGGAATCATCGCAGGCGGACCTGCCCGTGCGGTATTGGAACTTGCCGGACTCAGAAATATCAGAACAAAATCTTTAGGCTCTAACAACAAAAAGAATGTTGTAAACGCTACAATCGAAGGATTATCCAGAGGAATGACACCTGAAAAGGTTGCAAAACTTCGTGGTATCAGTGTAGAAGAGCTTCTGGGTTAAAGGAGGTTAAATTATGGCTTCTCAGCTTAAAATAACATTGGTAAAATCCACAATCGGAGCTTTACCCAAACATAGAAAAACAGTTCAGGCATTAGGTCTGAAAAAGCTTAACAGAAGTGTAATTCAGCAGGACAATGTGGCTATAAGAGGAATGATAAATCAGGTACGCCATCTTGTTAAAGTTGAAGAAATTTAATAGGAGGTAACACAATGAAGTTACATGAATTACAGCCCGCATTCGGCTCTAATCCTAAAGCTTACAGACGTGGAAGAGGCCATGCTTCAGGCAACGGAAAAACAGCCGGACGTGGACATAAAGGTCAGGGCGCTCGTTCAGGAAGCGGCGGAAAATTAGGATTTGAAGGCGGCCAGATGCCTCTTTACAGAAGACTTCCCAAAAGAGGTTTCAAATGCATTAATTCAAAAGAAATCGTTACAGTAAATGTTTATTCTTTAAATTTATTTGAAGAAAATTCAGTAGTAGATATCGAAGCTTTAAAATCAAAGGGACTCATCAGCAATCCCAGAGACGGAGTAAAAATTCTTGGTGAAGGAGAGTTGGAAAAGAAGCTTACTGTTAAAGTAAATTACTTTAGTAAGGCAGCTGCTGAAAAAATCAAAGCAGCAGGCGGAGAAGCAGAGGTGATTTAGTTGTTCAAAATACTTATCAACTCTTTGAAGGTAAAAGACATAAGAATAAAAATGCTTTACACACTGCTTATACTTGCTATTGTAAGGCTCGGTGCTCATATAGCTTTGCCCGGTGTGGATCTTATATCCATTAAGACAATGCAGAATCTTTATTCTTCCAGTACTCTTTACAGCATAATCGCGGGAGGAGCCAATTCTCAGTGGTCCATATTCGCTTTAGGTATCGGACCCTACATCACATCCTCAATTATTATGCAGCTCCTCACGGTAGCGATACCCAAACTGGAGCAGCTTAATAAAGAAGGCGAGACAGGCAGAAAACAGATTCAGAAATATACAAGAGGACTTACAATCGTTCTTGCCGTTTTACAGGGCATCGGAACAATAATGACTTACAGGGATTACTTCCCCGGAGCAACAAGAATGACATATTTCTTAGCTCTGATCGCTATGGTAGCAGGTACAGCGTTTGTAATGTGGCTGGCAGAAGTAATAACAGAAAAGGGTGTAGGTAACGGAACATCTTTTATCATTTTTGTAAACATCGTTTCCAGCATTCCAATGGCTATGGCATCACTTTCATCCTACGGAAACAGTTCACCTGCAGGTTGGGTAAAAGTGGTTATAATTGCTGTGATCTTGGTATTGGTTATGGCATTCGTAGTCTATGTACAAGGCGGAGAAAGAAGGATACCCGTTCAGTACTCGTCTAAGATAGTGGGAAGAAGAAGCTATGGCGGACAGGCATCAAATATTCCCATTAAGGTAAGTACAGCAGGCGTTATCGCAATTATCTTTGCGGTATCAATTCTTCAGCTTCCTCAGACGATAAACAATTTCACAGGCGGAGGAAGCTCATGTCTTGCAAGAGCTTCACAGTTTTTGTCAATGACTAAACCCCTTGGCGCGATAATTTATCTTCTTCTTATACTTGCGTTCTCATTCTTCTACACATCAATCGTTATCAATCCTAACGAGATGGCAGAGAACATGAAGAAAAACGGAGGATTCATTCCCGGTATCAGACCCGGCGCTCCTACAAGCAAGTATATAACAAGAGTAGTTGACAGGGTAACACTTGTCGGAGCTATTTGCTTCATTATCATTGCTATTATTCCTCTTCTCTTACAGTGGATCTTCAAGATCAATGCTGGTTTCGGAGGAACAACACTGGTAATCGTTGCAGGTGTAGCTCTTGATATTAATAAGACTCTGGAATCTCAGCTTCTCATGAGGCATTATAAAGGATTCCTTAACTAAAAGCTTGTTTTCGGGAAGTATAGAAAAAAACTTCCCGTAAGCAAGAAACAATTTCCAAAACTTTGTTTTTAGGAAAATGAAAGGAGAACGAATATGAAATTAGTACTCATTGGTGCTCCGGCTGCCGGAAAAGGCACACAGGCCAGAAGACTTATCGATAAATATAACTTGGCATACATTTCAACAGGCGATATCCTCAGAGAACAGGTAAGCAAAGGTACAGAGCTTGGTTTAAAAGCCAAAGAAGTTATGGACGCTGGAAAGCTCGTATCCGATGAACTTATCATCGCGATCGTAAAAGATCGTCTTTCAGAGGATGACTGCAAAGTTGGATACATTTTAGACGGATTCCCTCGTACAGATGTTCAGGCTCAGAAGCTTGACGAACTTATCGGTTCCGTTGACAGAGCTATTTATATCAAAGTTCCTGATGATGTTCTTTTAACAAGACTCACAGCAAGAGAAACATGCCCCGATTGCGGAGCTATTTACAACAAAATTTCAAGCCCTTCAAAAGAGGCTGGCGTTTGCGACGTATGCGGAGCAAAACTTACACAGCGTAAAGACGACAACATGGAAACAGGTCTTGTAAGACTTAAAACTTTCCATGACACAGCAGACGCATTGATCGACCATTATGCAAAACAGGGAAAACTTTTTGAAGTAGACGGACTCGCTGATATCGACGAAGTTACAAACGAAATCTTTAAGAATCTTGGTGAGTGATAATGGCCATCACAATAAAAAATGACTCACAGATAGAAAAAATGAGAATTGCAGGGCAGATTCTTGCTCGGCTGGACGAGGTTTTGAGAAAGGAACTGCGCCCGGGAATAACAACTCTTGAGCTTGATAAGATCGCGGAAGATTATATCTGAAGCCAGGGAGCGCTTCCTTCCTTCAAAGGCTACGGCGGATTCAAAGGTTCCATATGTACTTCCGTAAACGAAGAAGTTGTTCACGGAATACCCAGCGGCAGAAAGCTTAAAGAAGGCGACATCATCAGTCTTGATATGGGAAGCTATATAAACGGCTTCCACGGAGACTGCGCAAGGACTTACGGCATTGGAGAGATAACTCCGGAATGCCAGAGACTTATAGATGTAACTCAGCAGAGCTTTTTCGAGGGAATTAAATTTGCCAAAGCCGGCAACCATTTATATGAAATCTCGTCAGCAGTGCAGAAATATGTTGAAAGCAACGGTTTTTCCATTGTAAGAGATTATGTAGGCCACGGAATAGGCCACAATCTTCATGAAGACCCCGCAATCCCCAATTTCAAGCCAATGGGAAGAGGTCCCAAATTAGTTAAGGGTATGGTTTTGGCCATAGAACCTATGGTTAATATGGGGAAATGGCAGGTTGATGTTTTAAGTGACGGCTGGACCGCTGTTACGAGAGACGGACTTCCGGCTGCTCATTATGAAAATACTGTTTTAATAACTGATGGAGAGCCTGAAATACTTACACTTTAATGTATTTGAAGTGGAGGTGCTTAAAAAATGGAAATTACTCCCGGTCAGGTTGTTTATTCAAAATGCGGCAGAGACAAAGGCGGAGCGTTCATAGTGATTTCCGCCGAGGACGGATATGTTTACATTGCGGACGGGAAGACGAGAAAACTTGAAAAGCCGAAACGCAAGAAAGTAAAGCATATTCAGCCCACAAAATATGTTTTTGCCGAAATAAAAGAGAAAGTCATAAATGAAGGTTATCTTTTAGATGCGGACCTGAGAAAAGCCCTCAGCAAGATAACCCATGTAAAAGCGTAAGGAGGTTTAATACCTTGTCTAAGAATGATGTTATAGAAGTAGAGGGTGTCGTAACAGAGAAGTTGCCCAACGCTATGTTTCAGGTACAGCTTGAAAACGGGCACACGATTTTAGCCCACATTTCAGGTAAACTGAGAATGAACTTTATCAGAATTTTACCCGGAGACAAAGTGTTGATAGAAATGTCTCCCTATGACTTAACTAAAGGCAGAATAATCTGGAGAGCGAAGTAAAGGAAAGGAGGGTTCATGATGAAGGTAAGACCATCTGTTAAACCCATGTGCGAAAAATGCAGAATAATTAAAAGAAAAGGCCGTGTAATGGTTATTTGCGAAAACCCTAAACACAAACAGAAACAGGGTTGATGAAATATATGACTAAGCCAAAGGTTCAGGAGCCTGGCAGGTCAGTGAATTAGTAGAAGTAAAATAATAAAAATAAGAATCATTTAAGATAAATAGTTATAATAAAACTTTTCAGGAGGTGTAAATCTTAGATGGCACGTATTGCAGGAGTTGACTTACCTAGAGAGAAACGTGTAGAAGTAGGTCTTACTTATATTTATGGTATAGGACATTCTAGCTCCGTCAGGATTTTAAACGAAGCAGGTGTTAGTCTTGATACAAGAGTAAGAGATTTAACGGACGAAGAAGTTTCAAGAATCCGTGAAGTAATAGATAGAACACAGAAGGTTGAAGGTGACTTGAGACGTGAGACTGCTTTAAACATCAAACGTCTTGTAGAAATCGGATGTTACAGAGGCATAAGACATAGAAAAGGTCTCCCCGTAAGAGGACAGAGAACAAAGACAAACGCTAGAACAAGAAAAGGTCCTAGAAGAACAGTTGCCAACAAGAAGAAATAAGTAACATTAAGGAGGTAGTAGTTTAATGGCTAAAAAGACCGTTAAGAAATCCACAACACGCAGACGTCGTGAAAAAAAACATATTGAACGCGGTCAGGCTCATATCCAGTCCACATTCAACAATACAATAGTAACAATTACAGATACAGCAGGAAATGCATTATCATGGGCAAGCGCAGGCCAGTTAGGTTTCCGTGGCTCAAGAAAATCCACACCCTATGCTGCTCAGATGGCAGCGGATACTGCAGCTAAAGCTGTTTCAGATTTCGGATTAAAAACAATCGAAGTATACGTAAAAGGTCCCGGTTCAGGACGTGAAGCAGCAATCAGAGCACTTCAGGCAGCAGGTCTTGACGTAACAATGATTAAAGACGTTACACCCGTTCCTCATAACGGATGCAGACCGCCTAAACGCAGAAGAGTATAATGGAGGTGTAAATTTAAATGGCAAGAGATAGAGTTCCCGTTCTTAAAAGATGCAGATCTTTAGGACTTGATCCCATTTACCTTGGAATAGATAAAAAATCCAAAAAAGAAAATCCCAGAGCCGGAAAGAAAATGAGCGAGTACGGACTCCAGTTAAGAGAAAAACAGAAAGCTAAATTCATTTACGGTGTTTTAGAAAAACAGTTCAGAGGCTATTTTGCTAAAGCAGCAAGAATGAAAGGCATTACAGGTGAAAACCTTCTTGTTCTTCTTGAATCCAGATTAGACAACGTAATGTTCAGATTAGGCTACGGCAGAACAAGAAAAGAAGCACGTCAGATCGTACGTCACAAACACGTGCTCGTAAACGGCAAACCCGTTGATATTCCTTCATATCAGGTTAAAGTCGGAGATACAGTAGAAATCAAAGAAAAATACAAAGATATGGACAGATATAAACTCATTCTTGATACAACAGGGTCAAGAATAGTGCCTGAATGGCTTAGTGCGGACCATGACAACCTTAAAGGCGTGGTTTTAACAAAGCCTCAAAGAGAGCAGATCGACATTCCTGTAGAAGAGACGCTTATAGTTGAGTTGTACTCTAAATAATAGAGTTTCTTGATAAAATGTTGTTTAGCTTAAAATTAAAAAAGGAGGCTTATGAATGATTGAATTTGAAAAACCTCGCATAGAAATTGCTGACGAAACTCCGGACAGAACATATGGACGTTTTGTGGTTGAGCCTTTGCAGAGAGGATACGGTATAACATTAGGTAATTCCCTCAGGAGAATTTTGTTATCATCCTTGCCCGGCGCGGCCGTGACTAATATAAAAATTGACGGCGTTCTTCATGAATTCAGTGTAATTCCCGGCGTAAAAGAAGATGTTACAGAAATAATTTTGAACCTTAAAGGTCTGGCAATTAAGAATTCAAGCGACAGTGATGAACCTAAAGTTGCGTATATTGATTTTGAAGGCGAGGGCGAGATTAAAGCTTCCGACATCAAAGCAGATGCTGACATCGAAATATTAAATCCCGATCACCATATAGCTACTTTAAGCGGCGGTCCTTCCAGCAAGCTTTACATGGAGCTTACGATTAATAAGGGACACGGTTATGTCGGTGCGGACAAAAATAAAAAAGAAGATCATCCTATCGGTATGCTTCCCGTAGATTCAATTTATACGCCTGTAAGACGTGTAAACTTTGCGGTAGAAGACACAAGAGTAGGGCAGATTACAGACTATGACAAGCTTACATTGGAAATCTGGACAAACGGAACTATTTCTCCCGATGACGCAGTAAGCTTGGGCGCTAAGATTTTAAACGAGCATCTTAATCTTTTCATGGATCTTTCCGATACAGCCAGAAATACAGAGATTATGGTTGAAAAAGGCGAAGATAAGAAAGAAAAAGTGCTTGAAATGAGCATAGAGGATATGGATTTATCCGTACGTTCATACAACTGCTTGAAGAGAGCAGGAATCGATACAGTTGAAGACTTGGCGAACAAGACAGAAGAAGAAATGATGAAAGTCCGTAATCTGGGTCGCAAATCTTTAGAGGAAGTATTGAACAAAATGGCCGAGCTCGGATTATCTTTGAAGCCCGGTGACGAATAGAATTTTTAGGAGGTTTTACAATGACAGGAGCAGGATACAGAAAGCTTGGTAAAAATTCCGCTCAGAGAAAAGCGCTTTTAAGAAACCAGGTAACCAATCTGTTATACTACGGTAAAATCACGACCACTGAGACAAGAGCAAAAGAAGTAAAAAGAATCGCAGAGAAGCTTATTACTCTTGCTATAAAGGAAAAAGATAACTACGAAGAAGTAGAGGTTACAGCAAAAGTACCCAGAAAAACTTCTCAGGGAAAACGTGAGAAAACAGTTGTTAACGGCAAAAAAGTTACAGTATATGACGAAGTAAAGAAAACTATCAGAAAAGACAAACCCAGCAGACTCAATGCAAGAAGACGTATGTTAGCATATCTTTACCCTGTAACAGAAGCGCCCAAGGACGGCAGAAAGAAAAGAAGCATGTCCAAGAAAGTGGATATGCCCGCTAAACTTTTTGACGAAGTTGCAGTTAAATATGCAGGCCGTAACGGCGGATACACAAGAATGATTAAAATCGGAATGCGTAAAGGCGACGCAGCTCCCATGGTTATTCTTGAGTTAGTATAATTCAAAATACTTAAGGACTTTGAGGTTAATCCCCAAGGTCCTTTTTTTGTTTGCAAATGGCATATTTAATGAAATTCATGCGATGAATTCCGTTTAAAATTCCTTTTTATGCAGATAATGATTTAGGAATATGTTTATTGAAAAGGAGGAAAGCATGGATACATTAAGTACGTTACTGAGATTTGTATTTTATATATTCGCCATAGTCTTTTTTTACACTAATTCAAAAGGAAGCGGCAGATCCATTGACGCCATAAAGACAGAATCGGCGAAGGAAGCGCTGAAGTACAGGAATCTGCGTAAAATTAGCCTCACAAAACCATTGTCGGAGGAAACAAGGCCAACAGATATAGAGGATATTGTAGGTCAGGAACAGGGCATAAAGGCTCTCAGGGCGGCTCTCTGCGGACCAAATCCACAGCATATAATAATATACGGACCTCCGGGAGTAGGAAAAACTGCGGCAGCCCGTATAATTCTTGAAGAAGCGAAGAAAAGCGTAAATTCTCCTTTTAAACAGGAAGCGAAATTCGTTGAGATCGACGCAACAACCTTGAGATTTGATGACAGAAGCATTGCCGACCCTCTTATGGGCTCTGTCCACGATCCTATTTATCAGGGAGCAGGAGAACTGGGTATGGCGGGCATTCCTCAGCCCAAGCCGGGAGCTGTTACGGAAGCCCATGGCGGTGTACTTTTCATTGATGAAATAGGCGAGCTTCATCCCATACAAATGAATAAACTACTGAAGGTTCTTGAGGACAGAGTTGTCCACATCTCCAGTTCATATTACAGTCCGGAAAAGGACAGCATTCCCAGATATATACATGAAATTTTCAAAAACGGCTTCCCTGCGGATTTCAGGCTGATTGGCGCAACCACGCGTAATCCCGGGGAAATTCCTTCAGCTCTCCGTTCTCGGTGTACAGAAATTTTCTTTGATCCGCTGAAGGATCCAAGCATTATGAAAATTTGTGAAAATGCTGTGGATAAGATTGGATTTGGCTGTGAGAAGGGTGTGGTTGAAAAAATTGCGGAATACGCGTCCAACGGAAGAGACTGCGTAAACATAGTAGAGATGGCAGTGTCTGCGGCAAGAATGGAAGGAAAGGAAACGCTGACAATGAAAAACCTTCTCTGGGTCCTTGAAAGCGGCAGACATCAGCCAAAATATGTGAAGAAAATCAGAACAGAAGCCGAAATCGGTGTTGTCAGCGGTCTTGCAGTTTACAGCGGAGGAATGGGTATTCTGATTGATATCGAAGCCGCTGTAACCAAAACATCAAAGGGCCAGGGCAGCTTTAAAATCACAGGAATTATCGATGAGGAGGAAATTAAGAAAAATACAGGCTCATCCAAAATGCGCTCCACAGCCAAAGCCTCAGCCGACAACGTTGTTTCGGTTTTGGAACGTATTGAAAACATCGATATGCGGGATTATAATGTGCATATTAATTTCCCCGGAGGAATCCCTACAGACGGTCCGTCAGCAGGAACAGCCATGTTTATGGCGATGTATTCTGCTCTGAAAGGCATTCCTGTTCCGGCTGATACGGCGTTTACGGGAGAGGTGTCCATAAAAGGCAAGGTTCTTCCTGTGGGTGGTGTCCGTGCCAAAGCGGAAGCCGCAAAGGACGCCGGAGCCAAAAAGGTGTTTATCCCCAAGGACAATTATAATTCAATGCTGGATGATATTGGTATAGAAATAAAGTGCGTTTCAACAGTGACCGAACTGTTAAACATGGTTTTCGAAAAGAAATATCCCATGGAACCCATTGAAGGAGTGATTCTGACAGCAGAATCCATTTAGAAAAAAATAGAAAATAATAAAAAAACCTGTTATTTCACGTAAAGGTAAATATCCGGTGCGAAGCGCATATCTGGGTCAAGGGATGTGAATCCCTTGTGTGTTCTTAGTACAGAGCCCAAAGCTATTGAAAAGAAAAAAGGCAGTGTAAAAACTGCCTTTTTTGCTGTATTTTATTCAGGAACCTTGCACACATCAATCCACTTTTCTGCGTTTGACGATATATTGAAAAGCTCGTCCGGTGTAAGCTCGATTGCCGAATTACTGCTTCCGCAAGCAGTGAAAACTGTCTCGAAACGTTTCATGGAAACATCCATGTAGCTTTTAACGCCTTCAGGTAAATCAAAAGGACATACTCCGCCGATGGCGTGTCCTGTTAATGCTAATGTCTCGTCGGGTGACAGCATTCTCGCCTTGAATCCGAACTCGTTTTTGAACTTTTTGTTGTCTATTTTTGTGTCTCCGGCTGCAGCTATCACTATGCAGGAATCTCCTGATTTGAAAGCCAGAGTTTTCGTTATTCTCTGAGGCGCGACACCCACAGCCTCGGCGGCAAGGTCAACGGTGGCGCTGGAAACATCGAATTCCAGTACCTTTGAGTCCATGCCGAATTGTTTTAAATATTCCTTTACAGAGGAAATTGACATAATTACATCTCCTTTAATCTTCTGAGTGTATCCGAAATGCGCCTTTCAACGCCGTTTTGCGTCGGTTTGTAATACTCAGTTCCCACAAGCTCGTCGGGCAGATATTGCTGCCGCACATAATGAGCAGGATAATCATGGGCATATTTGTATCCGGTACCGTTTCCCAGATTTTTCGCGCCGGGATAATGGGAATCCTTCAAATGCCTGGGAACGGATTTTATCTGTTTGTTTTTCACATCGGAAAGAGCGCTGTCTATAGCTAAATATGAAGCGTTGCTCTTTGGCGCGCAGGCAACATAAATTGCCGCCTGAGAAAGAATTATCCTTGCCTCCGGCATTCCGATGAGGTTTATAGCCTCAAAAGCCGCCACAGCCACCTGCAGGGCATGAGGATCCGCGTTTCCAACATCTTCCGATGCGCATATCACAATACGCCTAGCGATAAACTTTATATCCTCTCCGGCATAGAGCATTTTTGCAAGATAATACACAGCCGCGTGTGGATCAGAGCCTCTCATGCTTTTGATGAAAGCCGAAATTGTGTCATAATGGTTGTCTCCGTCCCGTTCGTAGTTGAGAACACGCTTCTGAATGCATTCTTCCGCGGTGTTAATGTCGATATTTATGACTCCGTCAACGGGTTCGGTAGTTATAACGCCCAGCTCAATGGCATTGAGTGCGTCTCTTGCGTCTCCGTTTGCGGTATCGGCGATAAAATCCACTGCATCGTCAGATATATTTATATCCAGCTCGCCATACCCGCGTTCTTTATCATTGAGAGCATTGAGAATGATTCTTTTAATATCCTCTTTGGTAAGCGGCGTCAGTTCAAATATTCTGGAACGGGAAATCAGAGCGCTGTTTACTTCAAAATAAGGATTTTCCGTTGTCGCCCCGATTAAAATCACGATTCCTTCCTCAACATAGGGCAGAAGAGAGTCCTGCTGAAGCTTGTTGAACCGGTGTATCGCATCAATAAAAACAATGGTGCGCCTTCCTGTCAAAGCGAAGTTTTCCTCTGCGCTCTGGCACTTTGTGTTCAGCTCTTTTTTGCCCGATGTGGTAGCGTTTATTTGAACAAAGGAGCTTTCCGTTGTGTTTGCGATGATCCGAGCAAGAGTTGTCTTTCCTGTTCCGGGAGGCCCGTAAAATATCAGGGATGTGAGCCTGTCCGCGGCAATCGCTCTGCGCAGGAGCTTGCCTTCGCCTAAAATATGCTCTTGTCCAACAAATTCATCTATGGTTCTTGGACGCATTCTTACGGCAAGAGGAGCATCGGTTTTCAGTTTTTCATCTTTCATATATTCAAAAATATCCGTAAGAGACCCTCCTTTGCCGAATTTTTAATACATAACATTTATTACATCTGTTCCAGATATGCTTCATAGCCTAATTTCTCAAGCTTATCTGCTTTGGCGTTTACGCTTTTCTTCAAATCGGCTTTGAATTCAGCCACCTTTTTGGCAACGTCCGCATCATAGGACGCGATAATCTGAGCGGCTAATATTCCTGCGTTCTGAGCGCCGTTAATTGCAACTGTTGCAACAGGAATTCCGGGAGGCATCTGAACTGTGGAGTAGAGTGAGTCGACTCCGCTTAACGCTTTTGACTGAATAGGTACACCGATAACGGGTAAAAGTGTCAGCGCGGCAGTTACGCCTGCCAGATGAGCCGCTCCGCCTGCGCCTGCGATAATAGTCTTGAGACCTCTTTCCTGCGCCGTTGAAGCATACTCAAGAATACGCTCGGGAGTTCTGTGAGCGGAAATAATTGTCATTTCATAAGGGACGCCTAATTTTTCCAAAACTTTGGCTGCCTCGCTCATAGTATTTAAATCGGAATCGCTTCCCATAATAATGCCTACAATAGGATTCATACATATTTCACCCTTTCAAAAGTATTTTTTTCATTTTAACATAATTTTTTTGCTCTGAAAAGGATAAAAACATTTGATACTTTGCAAGCTTTGTGTTATAATACTTAGGAATTCTAATATGATAAGGAAATATTTAGAAAATAACAAGACAGGGAGGCATAATCCTAATGAGCGGAGCAAAACTTGGTTTAACTGTTGTGCTTGCAATTATAGGAGTTATTTTAATCGTTCTGGTTCTTTTGCAGTCAGATCGTTCCGCAGGGCTTGGAACAATTTCCGGCGCTGTAAGCTCAGACTCTTATTGGAGCAAAAACAGAAAGAATTCCATAGAAGGTTCTTTATCCACTTATACAAAGATTTTTGGTACCGTTTTCATGGCTTTGGCAGCGGTAATCAACTTTATACATTAATGGTATAACTATGCATTTCAGGAGGGTTTATTTATATTCCCTCCTTTTTACATATCAGGGAAAAAAGATAGGAGCGATTTTATGATTATTGACGTGAACAAAGAAGAACGCAAAGGTAAAATTCTTGAATACTTGAACGAAGAAGAATATATACCCCTTACTAAAGACGAGCTCAGAATAGTGCTTTCCGTACCCGAAGAAGACAAACAGGCTTATGATGAGCTTATAGATGAAATGCTCGCAAAAGGCCTTTTGTGGGAAACAAAAAAGAAAAAACTGATGATTCCCGACAAGGTTAATATTTTTGCGGGAACATTTATGGGAACTGCTAAAGGTTTCGGATTTGTAGTGACCGACAATGAGTTTGCCGATGACGATATTTTCATTCCGCCGGGAATGACAGGCGGAGCTATGCACAGAGACAAGGTTCTCTGCATGGTAAACAGAGAAAAATATGACGACAAACGCCGTGAGGGCGAGGTCATAAAAATCCTCGAAAGAGGAATGGAAGGCATTGTAGGAACATTTGAGGAGACTGAAAACGGAAGCGGAATTGTTATTCCTGATGATAAAAAAATAGACAAGGATATTGTTGTTGCCGCAAAGGATAAAAACGGCGCCGTAACAGGCCATAAAGTTGTTGTTAAGGTTGACAGCTGGCCCGAAGGAAAGGGAGAAAAGGCAGAAGGCCGGATTTTAGAGATCCTCGGTCATGTAAATGACCCGGGAGTGGATATTTTATCTATAATTTATCAGTACGGTTTCCCTATTGAATTCCCGGAAGCCGTTATGAAAGAAGTAGAATCCATGCCGGACAGCGTTTCTCCTGAAGAAATGGAAGGTAGAGAGGACCTTCGTGACGTAATGATGGTTACCATAGACGGCGAGGACGCAAAGGATCTGGATGACGCGGTTTCTCTTTCCATACTTGATAACAAGAATTATCTTTTAGGCGTTCATATAGCCGATGTTTCCAATTATGTAAGAGAAGGCACAGCATTGGACGAGGATGCTTTCGACAGAGGCACCAGCGTATATCTTGTGGACAGGGTTATTCCCATGCTTCCCCATAAGCTTTCCAACGGAATCTGTTCTCTGAATGAAGGCGTTGACAGACTTGCTCTTTCCTGCATTATGGAAATTACTCCTGACGGTAAGGTAATCGACCACAGAGTTGTTAATTCCGTTATCCACTCCAACAGAAGAATGAATTATACGGACGTAAATAAGATCCTTACTTATAACGATGAAGAGCTTATTGCGAAATATAAAGAGCTTGTACCCATGTTCAGGGAAATGGAACAGCTCTGCCTTATTTTAAACGAAAAGAGAGAGGAAAGAGGCTCCGTAAACTTCGAGATTCCCGAAAGCAAGATAATTCTTGACGAAAACGGAAAAATCGCGGAGATAAAACCTTATGACAGAAATATCGCCACAAGGATCATCGAGGAATTTATGCTTATATGCAATGAAACCATAGCTGAGGATTTCTTCTGGCAGGATATACCTTTTGTATACAGAACCCATGAAGCTCCCGATGAATCCAGAGTAGAGGCTCTCAAGGAATTTTTGAAGAATTTCGGATACAGAATCAAAGGAAAAGGCGAGTTAAGACCTAAGGCTGTTCAGACTGTAATAAAACAGGCAGAAGGAACACCTGAGGAAAACATAATTAACAGAGTTGTGTTAAGGAGCATGAAAAGAGCGGCATATATGGCCGAAAACAGAGGACATTTCGGTCTTGCTGCAACATATTACTGTCACTTTACATCGCCCATCAGGCGCTATCCGGATCTGATGATCCACCGCATCATCAAATCGGTTATTAACGATGGGCCGACAAACAAAAGCTTCAAACATTTCGCACAGCTCGTACAAAGAGCTGCAGAACAATCTTCCGTCATGGAAAGACGAGCCATAGAGGCAGAACGCGAAGTTGAGAAATTAAAAAAGGCCGAA
>JAFWDD010000067.1 GCA_017534115.1 Bacillota bacterium
AAACAGGTACGGAATATATAAGACTTACGAGAGACCATTCCAATATAACATCAGAAGTCGTATTTGTGTCCGATGCTGAAGAAGCGGCAGAATTTCTCGACAAAACCGATGGTAATATCCTTATCACAACGGGAAGCAAGGAAATAACGAAATTCGCTGAAATACATGATTTCGAGAACCGCATTTACGCGAGGGTACTGCCAAATACAGCATCTATACAAGCCTGCGATGACGCAGGTATGAAGCCGGCCCATATTATCGCCATGCAGGGGCCTTTTTCGGAAGAAATGAACATTGCCATGCTGAAGGCGGTATCCGCAGAATATATTGTCACAAAGGACGGAGGAAGTCCCGGAGGTTTTGACGCCAAAATTTCCGCGGCAGTAAAATCTGATGTTCGGATAATTGTAATCGGCCGTCCCCAAAAGGAATCCGGACTTTGCTATTCGCAGGTGATAGATTTGCTTTGTGATAAATTCGGTTTCTTCTGCAAGCCGGAGGTTTCCATAGCAGGCATAGGTCCCGGGAACGCGGATAATATGACTTTATGTGTTATGAAAACAGTGTCTTCGGCTGACTGTATCATCGGCGCAAAGAGGATGCTGGAAGCTTTTGATTTATCCGGCAGAGCGTTTTTTGAATCCGCAGACGCAAAAACAATCGCGGATTTTATAAAATCCCATCATGAATACGGAAGTTTTGCGGTTTTGATGTCAGGAGACACAGGTTTTTTCAGCGGAACAAAAAAACTGATTCCTCTTCTTTCGGACTGCGAAGTTAATGTTTTGCCGGGGATAAGTTCTCTGGCGTATCTGTGTTCGAAGCTTCACAAATCCTATGAGGATGTTAAAACCGTAAGTCTTCACGGCCGGGATTACGACATTGTTTCCTGTGTAAGGAAAGAAAATTCGGTCTTTGCGCTGACAGGTGGCGGAAACGATGTGAAAAATGTGCTGAGCCGTCTTACCAATGCGGGACTTGGCGATGTGAAGGTTTATATCGGAGAAAGACTTGGCTGCGGCGATGAAAAAATCACCTGCGGGAGAGCGTCGGAGCTGGCAGACGGCGCTTATGACAAACTCAGCTCTCTTCTGATTGAAAACGAATCAGCGGATTTTCTTGTATCTTATGGTCTTCCCGATGACGCGTTTTTGCGGAATACGGGTGATAATAAACTTGTGCCTATGACAAAAAGCGAGGTTCGCTCTGTATGTCTTTCCAAGCTCATGCTTACGGAAAGAGCGGTATGCTGGGATATAGGAGCCGGAACAGGCTCTGTTTCCGTTGAAATGGCGCTGAAAGCGTCAAAGGGAAAGGTTTACGCTGTTGAATACAAAGAAAACGCTATTGAACTTATTAAGAAAAACGCGGAGAAATTTTCTCTTGATAATATAATAGTGGCAGACGGCAAAGCGCCGGAGGCCTGCGAAATTCTTCCTGCGCCGACCCATGCTTTTATAGGCGGAAGCTCGGGAAATATGAAGGAAATAATAAGCCTTCTTCTTGATAAAAATCCTCATGTCAGAATTGTGGCCGCGGCTGTTTCGCTGGAAACGGTTTCGGAGCTTGCAAGCTGTATGAAGGAATTCGGATTTGACAAGACGGAAGCTGTTTCGCTGGCTGTATCCCGTTCCGAAAAGGCAGGAGATTACAACCTGATGAAGGCGCTCAATCCGGTTTATATATTTACTATGCAAAATGGAGGCGGAAAAGCTTGATCTGGTCTTTGTATGCCCTTTTAATAGGATTTTGTGCGGATTTGATTATAGGTGATCCCCATGGACTGACGCATCCCGTAATTATTATGGGCAGGGAGATTTCTTTTCTGGAGGAGCGTCTGCGTCGGGTTTTTTCGGAAACAGCAAGGGGCGAAAGAACTGCTGGAATCCTTCTCTGGAGCATTATGGCGGTCCAGACCATGGTCATTCCGATAATACTTCTCTGGTTCTGCCACGGAGTAAGTCCGTATTTAAGGCTTACGGTTGAAAGCATAATGTGCTGGCAGTGCATTGCGGCAAAATCCCTGAAGGACGAAAGCATGAAGGTTTTCTATGCTCTGAGGAATGGTGATGTCCAGAAAGCAAGACACGCGGTTTCCATGATTGTGGGCCGTGATACGGCAAATCTTGATGCGGACGGAATAACACGTGCAGCAGTGGAAACTGTCGCGGAAAACACTTCCGACGGAGTAATCGCTCCCATGTTTTATATGGCTTTGGGAGGCGGACCTGCAGGGTTGTTTTATAAGGCCGTAAACACAATGGATTCCATGCTGGGATACATAGATCCGCCCTTTACGAATATAGGTATGTTTCCGGCGAGAGCAGATGATGCGGCAAACTTTGTTCCTTCCCGAATTTCGGCGGTTTTTATGCTTGTTTCGGGCTGGTTTTTGCGGATGGATGTAAGAAATGGCTGGAGAATATTTTTAAGGGACCGATATAATCACGCAAGTCCCAATTCTGCCCAGACGGAATCA
Source organism: Bacillota bacterium (assembly GCA_017534115.1). Taxonomy (GTDB): domain Bacteria; phylum Bacillota; class Clostridia; order Lachnospirales; family Anaerotignaceae; genus RGIG5631. Next base: position 2,480 of record JAFWDD010000067.1, read on the forward strand.
GCCTGCGCGGGACTTCTGGGAATACGCCTTGCGGGAGACGCTTATTACCACGGTATTCTGCATAAAAAGGCATATATAGGCGATGAGCTCCGCGAGATTGAGTATAATGACATTCCTCGGGCCTGCGGGCTTTTGTATGGAACATCCGTTTTGACTTTGGTTGTGTTTTTTCTGATTAAATTTTTTATTATAGTGTAGGCGGTTGAAATGCTTTATAAAACAAAAAATCCTCACGGAGGAGACATATACAGCGAAAAGGTTTTGCTGGATTTTTCGGTCAATACAAACCCTTTCGGTTCGCCTCGGGGAGTGAAAGACGCTGTTTGTGGTATGATCGATAAAATGGATTCCTATCCGGACCCGTACTGCAGAGAGCTTGTAAAAAAAATATCGGAATGGGAAAATATCCCCGATGATTATATACTTTGCGGAAACGGCGCATCTGAGCTGATTTATTCGTATTTTGAGGCACTTATGCCACGAAGGGTTTTGGAGACGGCTCCTTCATTTTTAGAATATTCCGCTGTGTTTGAAAATACAGGATGCAGTGTTTTGCGGTATAATCTTTCTGAAAAAAACGGTTTTGAGCTTGACGAAGGAATTTTGGATTTTCTGGAGAATGAAAAACCTGATGTTTTTGTTATTTGCAATCCCAACAACCCGACGGGAAGGCTTGTGAAACCGGACCTTATGGAAAAAATTCTCTTTGCCTGCGAAAAAAATAATGCAAGGCTTTTTGTGGATGAGTGTTTTCTGGATTTAACGGAAAAAGGCATAAGCATGAAGGCTTATCTTGAGCGGTTTCCCAATCTTTTCATCCTCAAAGCATTTACCAAAAGCTATGGAATGGCAGGACTTCGGCTGGGATACTGTATGTGCTCTGATGAAGAACTTCTTAAAAAGATGTCAAAAAGAGTCCAGCCGTGGAATGTTTCGATTTTTGCCCAGAAAGCGGGTGCGGCGGCTCTTGAGGAAAGCGGGTTTTTGGAAAAGTCCCGAAAGTATATTTCAGCCGAAAGAAAATACCTTGCGGAAAGTCTTGTAAACCTTGGATTCAGTGTCATTCCTTCCGACGCGAATTATCTGTTGTTCTGCGGAGAAAAGGATTTGGATATTAAGCTGAAAGAGCAGGGAATATTGATACGAAACTGCGGTAATTATTACGGCCTCGGAGAAGGCTGGTACAGAATCGCCGTCCGCATTCACGAGGAAAACGAAGGGCTTATAAAAAGACTAAAATCGATTTGCGAAAAGAGGTAATTATGGCGAAAAACATTATGATTCAGGGAACAATGTCAAATGTGGGCAAAAGCCTTATCGCGGCCGGTCTGTGCAGGATTTTCGCTCAGGACGGCTTTCGGGTCGCGCCCTTTAAAAGTCAGAATATGGCCCTTAATTCCTTTATCACAAAGGATGGAGGCGAAATGGGGCGAGCTCAGGTAGTGCAGGCAGAAGCGGCCGGAATCCGGCCCGATGTGCGGATGAACCCTATTCTTCTGAAGCCTACGACCGATGTGGGAAGCCAGGTTATTGTAAACGGAAAAGTTTGCGGAAATATGAACGCAATGGAATATTATCGCAGGAAAAAAGAATTCATTCCCGCGGTTTTGGAGGCTTATGAAAGCCTTGACAGGGAATTTGATATAATCGTTATAGAGGGAGCGGGCAGTCCGGCAGAAATCAACTTAAAGCAGGAGGATATTGTGAATATGGGGCTTGCTCAGCTTGTAGACGCGCCTGTGCTTTTGGTTGGAGATATTGACCGCGGCGGAGTTTTTGCCCAGCTTTACGGCACAGTCGCCCTTTTGGAAGAGTGCGAGCGGGAGCGGGTTAAAGGAACTATAGTCAACAAGTTCCGCGGCGACATAAAAATTCTGGAGCCGGGAATAAAAATGCTTGAAAATCTGTGCAATGTTCCCGTTGCCGGAGTGATTCCCTATGCTCATATAGATATAGATGACGAAGACAGTCTGTCTGAAAGATTTATACGGAAATCCGCCCGAAAGCTCATTGATATAGCGGTTATACGCCTTCCGAGAATTTCGAATTTCACGGATTTCGCGCCCTTTGAGAGATATGACAATGTATCCCTGAGATATGTTGAAAATACGGCGGAACTTTATGATCCGGACATGATAATAATCCCCGGAACAAAAAGCACTATATACGACCTGAAATGGCTTCGCCAGAGCGGTCTGGAATCCGCGGTAAAAAAGGCGGCGGACAATGGCGCGGTCATTTTCGGAATCTGCGGCGGCTTTCAGATGCTTGGAAAGAATATTTCCGACCCGATGAAAGTCGAATCGGCGGAAACTTCCGAGATTTCGGGTCTTGGACTTATTGATATGGAGACTGTTTTCGAAGAGGAAAAGGTGCAGAAGCAGACCGAAGGAACATTTTCGGGTGTTTCCGGACTTTTTTCGGAGTTAAACGGCATGAAATACGAAGGCTATGAAATCCATATGGGAAAAAGCACAGTCCAGGAGTCGCTTTTGGGAAAGGGCAGTGTTTACGGAAGCTATATTCACGGCATATTTGACGCAGCCGGAATCAGCGATACGATTCTGAAGGCTCTCTGCGGGAAAAAAGGCGTTGACTTTGATGATATTAATTCTTTTGACCTTAGGGAATACAAAAAAAGGCAATATGACGAACTGGCCCATATTGTGCGGAAAGGGCTGGATATGGAGCTGGTCTACCGCATATTGAACAGGGAGGTATGAATATGTCCGGGCTGATACACATTTACTGCGGAAACGGAAAGGGCAAAACAACTGCCGCCGTAGGTCTGGCCATACGTGCCGCAGGAGCGGGGAAACAGGTAGTGTTCGCTCAGTTTCTGAAAAAAGGAACGTCATCCGAGGTCGGCGTTTTAAAGGGAATGAGGCAGATCGAAGTATACACTTTGAGCACTCACAGAGGGTTTTATAAGAATCAGACCGAAGCCGAGAGGAAGCAGACAAAAAAGGAATACAGGGAATTGTTTGACACTGTGAGGGAACGTTCACTAAAGGACGTAAATCTTCTTATTCTCGATGAAATAATCTCCGCCTGCAATCATGGAATTGTAGAAGAGGAGAGCCTTATTGATTTTTTGAAAAACAAACCGGAAGGTCTGGAGGTCGTTCTTACGGGAAGAAACCCTTCTCAAAACCTGCTGGATTTGGCGGATTATGTGACTGAGATGAAGAAAATCAAACACCCTTTTGATAAAGGAATAAAAGCGAGAAAAGGCATTGAGTTTTAATATAAAAGGAGTGCATTATTAATGCAGTCGGAACTTGGTAAAATAATTTTAAGCATAAAAAAACCGTGCCGGGAAGCTATGGAAGAGGCGCGAAAACGTCAGGAAAAGCTGGCGAAACCTCCCGGAAGTCTGGGAAAGCTGGAAGAGCTTTCGATACAAATAGCGGGAATTACCGGCAGGGTCTGTAACCATTTGGAAAAGAAGCATCTGCTCATTTTTGCCGCCGATAACGGAGTGGTCTGCGAGGGAGTGTCATCAGCTCCACAGTCAGTAACATTAAAACAGGCGGTAAACCTGACGGAAGGCAAAACGGGAGCCGCAGTTCTGGCCGACCGGTTTGGTGTTAAGATTACAGTTTGCGATGTGGGAATAAACGGCGATATTTCGGGGACTTCTGTTCTTGACAGAAAGATCGCTCATGGTACGAATAATATTGCGCAGGGACCTGCCATGACGAAAGAGCAGGCTGTAAAGGCTGTTATAACCGGCGCGGAGCTTGCCCGAAGCACAGAAGCGGACATTATAGGCGTCGGCGAAATGGGCATAGGCAACACGACCACAGCCTCGGCTGTTTCGGCAGTGCTTTTAGACGCGGACGCAGAGCAGGTAACGGGCAGAGGCGGCGGTCTTACAGACAATGCCTTTAACAAAAAGAAAGCGGTTATAAAAAAGGCCATTGAGATAAATCAGCCTGATAAAAATGACGTTATAGATGTGATTTCGAAGGTTGGCGGACTGGACATCGCGGCCATGTGCGGAGCTTTTTTAGGCGCGGCGGATTCAGGAAAACCTGTTGTAGTTGATGGCTTTATTTCGGCGGCGGCGGCCCTTTGCGCGATAAGGCTCTGTCCTCTTGTTTCAAACTATCTCATAGCCAGCCACGCTTCTTCTGAAACAGGATTTGACTTTGTAATGAAAGAGCTTGGGATTTCGCCTATGCTGAATCTGAATATGAGGCTGGGAGAAGGCAGCGGCTGCGTTCTGGCTTTTCAGATTGCTGAGGCCGCCTGCGCGGTTATGAATAATATGGCCACATTTGAGGAAGCCGGCATTAATGACGACTATCTGGCGGAAATCAGAAAAAATATGCGGTGAATCTGGAGGAGCTCATGGGTAAACTGATTCTTATTACGGGAGAAAACGAAAGCGGAAAAAGTCTCGCGGCGGAAAAAATCGCCGTAAAAATTGAAGGCAGACGCTATTATATCGCCACGATGATTCCCAAAATTGAGGATAATTACATACGGATTGAAAAACACAGAAAACGCAGGGAAACCCTTGATTTCACCACACTGGAGCTTCCATACAGCGTAGCTGACGTTCCCGTTGAACCCGGCGGAGTTGTCCTTATTGAAGATATTTCGAATCTGCTGGCAAATAACATATTTGAGAAAAACAATACCATGGAAAATGTTTGCGATGATATAGAAAAGCTTGTGGAAAAGTGCAGTATCGTTATCGCTGTTACGATTTCAGGTCTGAAAAGCGATGGATATGACGGGGAAACGGCAAATTACATTGACAATCTCAACGAACTTAACGCCAGGCTGGCCCAATCGGCCTGTGTCGTGATAAAAATGTCTGACGGAAATATGATTTACGAAAAGGTTGAAGACGATGTTTATAAAATCCCTTATGGTGGCAATATCAACATATAGTATAATTCCGGTGCCGAATTTTGAATGGAGCGAGAAAAACATGAGATATGCGCTCTGCTTTTTCCCTGTTGTGGGAATCGTTTGCGGTGTGCTTATGTGGCTTTTTTTCAGATTCGGGACGGTTCTGAATCTGAGCGGCTTTTTCACAGCAGCGGCGGCAGTCTGCATTCCTCTGCTGATCACGGGCGGAATACATATGGATGGTTTTATGGATACGGTGGATGCCATATCTTCACACCAGACCAGAGAGAAAAAGCTTGAAATACTGAGCGATCCTCATTGCGGAGCCTTTGCCGTAATTTACTGCGCCGTGTATCTGATTCTGAATCTGGCATTCTTGTATGAAATACACTCTGTGGGAAATCTTTTTGTGATCTGCCCTATTTATGTTCTTTCCAGAAGCATTTCTTCTCTCTGCGCGGTGAATCTTCCCAACGCTAGAAAATCGGGTATGCTTTCCGCTTATACGAAAAACGCTGAACGGAAAACCGTCAACATCTGGATGATTGTAGCGGCATTTGTCTCAGCAGGGTTAATGGCCCGTATTTCACCGATTCCCAGCGCTTTTGCCATCGGACTGGGACTGCTTTGGACTTTCATGTACTGCCGGATAACAAAGAGGCAGTTCGGAGGTGTTACAGGCGATACGGCGGGATTTTTCCTCCAGATGTTTGAATTATTCTGCATAGCGGGTGCGTGGATAGGAGCGATAATATGATTTCCATAGTATTTATACGACACGGAGCGACTCAGGGCAATCTTGAGCGAAAATATATAGGCAGGACGGACGAGCCTCTTTGCGAGGAAGGAATCAGCCAGGCGCGGAATCTGCGGGATAAAAATCTTCCCCATGATTACATTTTTGTAAGTCCCATGCTGAGAGCGAGGCAGACTGCGGAGCTGATTTTTCCCGACAGAGGATATATTGTTGAAGATGACTTTAGAGAAATGGATTTCGGTGTTTTTGAGGGCAAAACTGCCCCTGAGCTTTCCGGAAACGATGATTATAGGATTTGGGTGGACTCCATGTGTACTTTGCCAATTCCGGAAGGTGAAGGCATGGAAAAAATGAAAAAACGGTGCGGCGGAGCTTTCAGAAAGCTGATGAATTCCGTGCCTGATAACACGGGCGTTTCGTTTGTAGTCCATGGCGGCACCATAATGGCGGTGCTGGCAGTGTTTGCCGAACCGAAATGCGGTTTTTTTGACTATAATATTGGCAACTGCGAGTATTTGACCTGTACCTATGAGAATGGTAAGATTAAAATAATTTGAATGAAGAGCTTGATGGATTTACTATCTTAGCTAAAGGATTAAAATTAAGATATTTTACAGAGCCAACGGGCTGTCTTTTAATGCGGTTTCTCATTTAATACGATAAGCATACAAAACTATACCCGGAAGGAGTGAAATTATGGAATTCAATGAAAAACTCTCTGCTCTGAGAAAACAGAAAGGGCTGACACAGGAAGAACTGGCCAATACCTTATATGTATCCCGAACAGCTGTTTCAAAATGGGAATCGGGCAGAGGAGTTCCCAATATAGAGTCTCTTAAGGCAATTTCCAAATACTTTTCGGTTTCCATAGACGACCTGCTTTCCGGAGAAGAGCTGCTTACAATAGCGGATGAAGATTACAAGCGGAAAGAAACTTATATTCGGAATCTGGTTTTCGGTGTGCTTGACTGCGGCATGATAATGTTTCTGGTTATACCCTTTTTCGGCCAAAGTGCGGGAGAGAACATAAAGGCAGTTACGCTTCTAAATCTGACCGGCGCGGCGTCATACATAAAAATACCTTATCTTATTATTGTGTTTGCAATAATAGCTGCTGGAGTTTTAACTCTTGCCCTGCAGAAAAGCCGGTGGGATTTATGGGCAAGGAGCAAGTATAAACTGTCCATTGGATTGAGCGCGGCGGGAGCGGTTTTATTTATAATTACGCTTCAGCCTTATGCCGCTTTCATTACATTTGTTTTTCTCGCCATAAAGGCGTTAATGCTGATAAAATGGCGGTGACACGAAGCGTGTCGTCTGTGTGACGCACAGATTCTTTTCGTTTTTGTCCTGTCCGGATATATTGTAATCAGGCGAAAGCCGGCAATATTATCGCAAAGGATGGATGAAAATGGTTAAAGGCAAAAAAATACTGCTGGCAGGAATGGCAGTGACGGCGGTTTTTGTATTATGGACAGTTGCTGTCAGTAAATACGATGTACAGGCAATAGGGCCGGAAGGATCTTCGGTGGGTTTTGCGGCATTGAATGGATTTTTTCATAACCTCACGGGCGTTCATATGAAGCTGTACACTATTACGGATTGGCTGGGTCTGGTGCCTATGGGATTTGTGTTTGGATTTGCGATACTGGGATTTAAACAGTTAATTAAAAGAAAGAGCCTTTTTAAAGTGGATTTAAGTCTGCTGGTCCTTGGCGGATTTTACATCATTGTACTGGCCGCATATCTTTTATTTGAAGCTTACGCGGTAAACTACAGACCTGTATTGATTAACGGTATTCTTGAAGCATCATACCCTTCATCCACAACACTCCTCGTGCTGTGCGTAATGCCAACAGCCGTTTTAGAGCTCAGGACGAGAATTAAAGATCCAAAACTTAATAATATTATTGCTTGTGTAATAATAGTTTTCACTGTTTTTATGGTATTCGGCAGGCTGATTTCCGGTGTGCACTGGATTACGGATATTATCGGCGGAGCAGTGCTGAGTGCAGGTTTGGTATCGATTTATTGCGGTGCAGTGAATCTTATGGGAAATAAATAGCTTTAAATAAACGGTTTCTAAAGACTTGGGAGATGATTTTTCCAAGTTTTTTATGTTAAAACAAGCAGATTATTTCTTTGCTCAATCCTCTTAAAAATGTAACATAAACTTAACATAACCCTGATTAACCTTATTTCCAAACATAACATTTATTTTTTCATGGGGAGAATTCCGCGTAAAGTCAGGCAAAAATAAAAATGCGCATTTTGATTCTGCAAAAAAATAATTGTCAAAAATTAAGAAAAATGTTCGAATTCACAATGTATTTGCCGTTGCAGACAAAAATGTTTTGTGCTATAATATTTAATC
>JAFWDD010000068.1 GCA_017534115.1 Bacillota bacterium
CGGGCTTTCAGCCCTAATGAAGCCGTCCCCTATGGGGACTAATTTCGGTTAGAATCCGACAAGCGGATTCAGGTAAAGTGCTTCGCACCGGAAGGCGGAATTTGTTGGCTATAATATAAATTGCAGATAAATCCGATTTGAGACAATAACCTTCCCTTGCATAATACACGGGTCAAGGGGCGAAGTCCCTTGCGGATTCTTAAGGCAGAGCCTTAAGCGGGTTCTCAGGGCAGAGCCCTGAGCCGCCGGAGGCATATGGGGCAGAGCCCTGAGCCGCCGCGAGGCACAGTGTAGAGAAAAATCTTTTTCTTACCTTTAATATTGTTGAAAAAAACATTGCTAAATGGTAAAATTAAAATATAGCATTATTAATAAAAATACCGAGGAGGGTATGAATGATAAACAGTAAGGAAAGAGCTTATCTTCGTAGGCTTGCCAACGGCCTTCCGGCCATATTCCGCGTGGGCAAAGGCGGAATCACACCGGAGCTGACCAACTCCATAAGCGACGCGCTGGAGGCAAGAGAGCTTGTTAAGATAAGCGTTTTGGATAACTGCGGCCTGGACGTGAAAGGCATAGCGGAGACAGTTTCGGCCAGAACAAAATCCGATGTAGTCCAGGTGATCGGCAATAAAATCGTCTTTTACAGAAGATCAAAGAAAAAACAGATAATCGAGTTTGATTTTTGAGAGGTAATACCGTGCTTCAGAAAAAGAAAGAAAAAAGAACGGCCCTTATGGGCGGCACATTCGACCCTATCCATTACGGCCATCTGTCCGCTGCCCAGTTCGCGGCGGAGGAATTTAATATAGACGAGGTCATCTTCATGCCGGCAGGATTCCCGTACTTCAAGGAAAAATCCCAGGTAACGCCGGGCGATATCCGCCTTGTAATGACTAAGCTTGCCGTTAAGGGCAACTCTCTGTTCACCGTTTCCGACATGGAAATAAAACGTCAGGGCGAAACTTACACCGTTGACACAATGGACGAGCTTTCAAGGACAATCGGCGGAGAACTTTTCCTCATAACCGGTTCCGACGCGGCCGCCGGACTGGAAAAATGGCATGAGCCGGAACGCCTGCTTCAGCTTTGCTCGGTCATAGTGGTCTCCAGACCCGGTTCCGATGATGAATGGGAGGAATTCCGGAAAACCGAGCTTTATAAACAGTATGAGGACAGATTCCTGAGACTTATGATCCCCGGAGTTGACGTTTCATCCACTGAACTAAGGAAAAGAGCCGCGGCAGGAAAATCCATAAAATATCTCCTGCCCGAGGAAGTGGAGAATTATATACTGAAAAATCAGATTTACAATAAAAACTCCCTCTCGGACTTCGACTGGGAAAAAGCGAAAATGAAACTTATATCGGCAGTTTCGCCTAAAAGGTACAAGCATACATTAGGTGTTGTCGATGAGGCGAAAAGGCTTTGCGCTCTCTGGAACGGAGATGCCCAAAAGGTCGAGATCGCGGCGTTTCTCCATGACTGCGCCAAGGGTGTGCCAAAGGATATAATGCTGGATATGTGCAGACAGTACGGCGTGGAGCTGGACGAGGATACACTCAATAACTTCCCCGTAATACACCAGTTTCTGGGCGCCGCTCTGGCGAAGGCCGAATACGGGATTTCCGATGAGGATGTTCTGAACGCAATCAGATACCATACTACGGGCAGAGCGGGAATGTCCCTGACGGAAAAAATAGTGTTCTGCGCGGACTACACCGAGGCCGGAAGAAAGGACCACGATGGACTTGCGGAAGCGAGACAATTAGTAAACGAAGATCTGGATAAGGCTGTGGAGCATATACTCCGCCACACTGTGGAATACATTAAGGAAAACAATTTCACACTGCATTCTCTTTCGGAGGAAGCCTTGAATTATTATAGAAAAGCATAAAAAGGAGGCAAAACTATGAACGAAGAAATCACAAAAGGCGCGGAAATCGCAAAAGAAGCTCTTGAAGACAAAAAAGCGGAAGATATAAAAGTACTTGATTTGAAGGGAATGTCCAATATTGCCGACTGTTTCGTTATTGCAAGCGGAAACAATATCAACCAGATAAGAGCTATGGCGGACGAGGTTGAGGAGAAAATGTTCAAGGCAGGATACACTCTGCACCATTCCGAAGGCTATCAGGCAGGAGTCTGGATCCTTCTGGATTACGGCGATATTATTGTGCATCTTTTCAACAAGGAAAACCGCAAATTCTATAATCTGGAAAAAGTCTGGAGCGATGCAGAGGACATTTCCAAACAGAAAAATGAAAATTAACACGAACGTAATCAGAAGGCGGCTTGGTTTTTCCAGCCTGCCTTTTTTGTAATTTTTCGGAACGAAAGAGCGCCTTCGGCCAATGAAGTTGGCCTGTGGCAAGCTAAATTCGGCTTTCAGCCGAGCGAAATTTGCTAAAGCAAGCGAAATTTCCCTGCGGGAAGCTAAATTCGCCTTCGGCGAGCTTAGGTTAGAATTCCCTTTGCGGATTCAATAAAAGTGCTTCGCACTGGCAAATGAAATTTTTGAAAAAACAGATTTTTGGACAGATTGATATCAGCTGATAACCTTCTCTTGCTTATTACACAGGGTCAAGGGATGAAATCCCTTGCGGATTCTTAAGGCAGAGATCACCCTAAAATGCTTACGCTTCACTATGTTGCGCTCCAGCATTTCAGGGAACCCGAAAGAGCCTTAAGCGGGTTTTTAGGGCGGAGCCCTAAATGGGGTTCTTAGGGGCAAAGCCCCTAAGCTATTGGAGACTTTTATCATACAATCGGAAAGGTGAGTTTTTATGCCTAAGAAGAAAGAATTAATAGAGCTTTATATAGACGAACTGGCGTTTCCCAATAAAGGCAGAGGCCTTTTTGAGGGTGAAAGGGTTATGGTGAAGAATACCCTGCCCGGCGAGAAGGTTCTGGCCTGCGTTACCAAAGCGAAGCACGGCAGAATTGAGGCCGCTCTTCGGGAAGTCCTGGAAAAAGCGCCTTACGAGATCGAGCCGAAATGCGGCCAGTTCGGCATCTGCGGAGGCTGCGCCTACCAGAATATATCCTGTGAAAAGGAAAACGTAATAAAGAAAAACCAGGTTTTAAAGCTTCTTGAAACCGCGGGCATAAAAGACTTTGAGTTTGAGGGTATCTTAAGCTCTCCCGATCTGGAAGGTTACAGAAATAAATGCGAGTTTTCATTCGGCGACAGCGAAAAAGGCGGAATCCTTCAGCTGGGAATGCGAAAAACGCGCTCCATGTACGAGGTAGCTTCTCTGGCGGACTGCAATATAATAGATTCGGATTACAGGGAAATAGCCGGGACTGTTCTGGAGTTTTTCCGGAGCCGGAACGAGACGTTTTTCCATAAAAAGCTCCATGAAGGCTTTCTCAGGCATCTTGTTGTAAGGAAAGGCCGGGTGACAGGCGAGATTCTGGTCAATCTGGTTACATCTTCCCAGTCATCTCTTGCTGAAGAAGAGTTTGTGAACGCTCTTCTTGGCCTTGAGCTTGCCGGAAAGATAACCGGAATCCTTCACACGGTCAATGACAATATTGCCGATGTTGTGGCGGCTGACGAAATGCGGATTTTATACGGAAAGGAGTTCTTCACGGAGACAATAATGGGTCTTGAGTTCAAGGTAACGCCTTTCTCGTTCTTCCAGACCAATTCAAAAGGCGCCGAGGTCCTGTATTCCGTGGCGAAGGACTACGCCGGAGACAGCGAACGGAACGTGATCTTCGACCTGTACTGCGGAACAGGCACCATCGCCCAGATTATGTCGTCCAAAGCGAAAAAGGTAATCGGAGTTGAGCTGGTGGAAGAGGCTGTGGAAGCGGCGAAGGAAAACGCCCGCAGAAACGGCATTGAAAACTGCGAGTTCATAGCGGGAGACGTGGGCAGGGTCATTGAAACCCTTGAAGAGAAGCCCGATGTCATAATCGTGGATCCGCCGAGGGAAGGCCTGCGTCCCAACGCTCTGGAAAAGCTTGTTGAGTTTGACGCTCCCGAGATCATATACATTTCCTGCAAGCCCACATCTCTGGCAAGAGATCTGAGCCTTTTGGCGGAAAAAGGCTATAAGGCCGAAAAAATAAAATGCGTGAACCAGTTTCCGAGGACACGGCATATTGAGACCGTGTGTCTTCTGCGCCGTCGGAATAAGCTTGATTGAACCGAATGAAACGGAATTTGTAACGAATAGGCTGCTTAACGGACATAATGAATGAACAGCGGGAGGCAGGCATGGAAATAATAAAAGCTTCGAAAAAACAGTATCCTGATGTGAGAGCGTTTTATCACTCTATGATTGACGCTCTGAAAACAAGCGACTACGATTTGGGCTGGAAAAAGGACATTTATCCGGCGCCTGATTTTCTATTGGATTCCGTCCGCAATGGTCAGCTTTACATTGTGATGGATGCGGGCGAGATTATTGCGTCCATGGTCATTAACCATGAGGGCAACGACAGTTATCGGGATTTTCAGTGGCCCACGCAGGCTCAGCCGGATGAGGTTACGGTCATCCATGCGCTGGGCGTACTTCCTTCGTACGGAAGGAAAGGAATAGGAAGGCAGATGGTGCTGTTTGCCATTGATACAGCGCGTCGGAACAAGCAGAAAGCAATCAGGCTGGATGTTTTGAAAGGCAATTTTCCGGCGGAAGGTCTTTATAAAAGTCTGGGTTTCCGAAAGCTTCATACTTTGGAGATGTTCTATGAAAACACAGGCTGGGTGGACTTTGAGCTCTTTGAATACGAAATAAAACAGACCGATAATTAGAATTAAAAACAATGTGAGGAAGAGAGTTATGAAAAATATATTGATTATTTCCTCTAGCCCGAGGAAAAACGGGAATTCCCAGATGCTTTGCGAGCAGTTTAAAAAGGGAGCCGAGGCAAAGGGGCATAATGCGGAAATTGTTCGGATTATGGATATGAATATAGGTTTCTGCCGCGCCTGCGACGCCTGCATGAAAAACGGAGGTGCATGCGTTTTGAAGGATGATATGGCGATGGTTCTGGAGTTGTTTAAAAAGGCGGATGTTCTTGTTCTGGCGACGCCCGTATATTTTTACGGAATCAGCGCCCAGATGAAAGCGTTCATAGACAGGACCTATCCCATATGGCAGAATCTTGGGAAAAAGGAAGTATATTATATTGTTTCCGCGGGACTTGGTCTGGATATAATTGAAAGGTCTCTGGGAGATCTGGACGGTTTTGTTGAGCATAGAAGACTCTCATGTGTCCGGAAAAATATTCGCGCCAAATGTAATGGATGCGGGTCTGGTCTATGACACGGAGGTTTATCGTAAAGCATATGAATGGGGATATTTGGTATAGATTAAAAATTATATATGTTTTTAAACGTATTAGTAAATAAAAATACAAAAGCTTGCATAAAGAAAGGAGTTTTATCTATGAAAAAGAAATTTGCGATTTTGCTGACGGCGGCGGTTTTGTTATCCGCTTGTCTTACGGGATGCGGCGGCGGTTACGCGGCAAAATACAGCGCGGAAGGATTGAAGTATACGAACAATACATCCGATCTGGCCACTATGAGTTTTGAACAATTTGACGGCACAAAGGTTTTCGGTCTGAACGCGAAAAAAGACTCGGAAGGCATGATTACCTATTCCGCCAGTCTGGAATCCGGAAGCATCACCGTGTATTATGACAACGACGGAACAAAGAGGGAAATGTTCACTATAAACGGCGGAGAAAAGGTTTCCTCAACCAGCGGACCTTTCGGGGACGGAAGAGTATATGTAATTGTGGAAACAAACGAGGCGAGCGCAAACGGAAATTTCGAGTTTGAAATTGAATAAAGGAAAACCGGCTTAAAAACAGAGGTGAATCAGATGAATAGATTTATCGCGTACTGCGGGCTCAACTGTGAGACCTGCGATGCCTACACAGCGACTAAAAACAATGACAACGAACTGCGGGCAAAAACGGCGAAGCTCTGGTCGGAGCTTAACAATGCTGAAATAACACCTGAAATGATAAACTGCGAAGGCTGCAAAATGGACGGCGTCAAAACCTATTACTGCGACACCCTTTGTCCCATAAGGCCTTGCGCCGTGGGCAGAGGATATGAGACCTGCGCAGAATGCGGTGAAATGGAGACCTGTGAAAAGGTTAGAGTTGAAACAGAAAACAATGAGGAGGCTCTCCGAAACCTGAAAAGCCTCAGATCCTGCGTGAGGGAAGAATAATGAGAGAAGAATGTTTGATATGCAGGGCTCCCCTGGAGTATCTGGAAACGGATACGGTTATGGAGTGCGCCATATGTCATAAAAAGGAAAGAAGCAAGACCCGATGTGTAAATGGCCACTATGTGTGCAATGAGTGCCACACACGGGGACTGGATGAGATTATCGCGCTGTGTATGGCGGAAACATCTAAGGACCCTGTTTTCATAATAGAAAAAATGATGGATATGCCCTTTTGCCATATGCACGGGCCGGAGCATCATGTCATGACAGGCGCGGCTCTGCTGACTGCGTACAAAAATGCGGGAGGCGATATTGATCTTCACAGCGCGCTGATTGAAATGATGAACAGAGGGCAAAGCGTTCCCGGCGGAGCCTGCGGCTTCTGGGGCGCCTGCGGAGCGGGAATCAGCACGGGTATGTTTATTTCCATCATAACTAAATCAACACCGCTGAAAAACGAGCCATTTGCCTTGTCGCACAAAATGACGGCAAGATCGCTGGAAAAAATCGGGGAGACCGGCGGTCCCAGATGCTGTAAGAGGGATTCATTCTTATCTGTACTTGAGGCCGTGGATTTTGTAAAAGAGCATTTTGGCATAGAAATGGAGAAAACGGAGACTGTATGCAGATATTCTGAATACAATAACCAGTGTATAGGAAAGAGGTGTCCCTTTTCTCTGGTTAATCATTGATATCCGGCTTGTATAAGCTAAGTTTTAATACAACAGGGAGAGCGGGTTATGCATCAAAGAGATTTCATGGTCTGGATAGTGAAAATAATCGTGGCTTGGACGGTTCTTTTTGCCATTCAGATCCCTCTCAGGAAAAAAGGAGAAGCCTCTCGCCGCAGGCAGGTTTTCATTCTAAAGATAATTCTGATTCCGGTTGCGGCTCTTGCGGCGGTTTCGTTCCCCAGCATCCTTTCTTTACGGTATGATGACGCAGTTATGGCTGTATACATCGTGCTTATGGGAGATGCGGCGGCTGATATTGTGGAATACATAATAAGGAGAATATCCTGCGGAAGAGGAAAGGACAGGACGTTAAGACATTGTGTTTTGCCGGCGGCGGCCATTCTGAGCGCGGTTTTCTGTCTTTGCATTTTCCTTTACGGGACTGCAAACGCAGGAAGTGTGACTGTGAAAAAGCATACTTGGAAAGCGGAAGGCTTGACACAATCCCATACATTCGCATTCGCGGCGGATATCCACGCCGGCAACGCCCAGTCTATGGACACGCTTCGGGAATTCTGCCGTCAGGTCAATTCCGAGAATCCGGAATTTGTGATTTTAGGCGGAGATATTACGGACGAGCTTACGTCCTACGATGAAATGACAGCGGCTTACGGAATTTTATCGGAGCTTAAAGCTCCCGTGTATTTTATTTACGGTAACCACGACAGACAGTTGAAGTGTGATTTGGTCGGAGGACGCACATACAGCGACGAAGAGCTTGCGGACGCCGTTGAAGGCGCTGGAATTCAGATTCTTTCGGACGAATTTGCGCAGGTTTCCCATGACCTGATCCTTCTGGGCAGAGAGGACGCCAGCCGAAGCGGAGACAGAAAGGACTGGCCGGAGCTTAAAAATCCATATGATGGCGGAGCGTTGATAGTCGCCGACCATCAGCCCTATGACAAAGCTCAGCTTGCAGTTGAGGTTTCCGCTCTTCAGCTTTCAGGACATACCCACGCGGGACAGCTGTGGCCGCTGCGGTTTATATACAATGTTTTTGGACTTCCGGCTTACGGTGAATATGAGGAGCCGGGCACACGGCTTTATGTGTCCGCGGGTGAAAGCGGCTGGAGTATGCCTCTGCGGACTGAAGCCCGATGCGAATGGGAGCTGATTACTCTGGAGCCGGCGGACTGAGCGCGGAAAATAGTTGAGACAAAATTGATTTATAATATACGGAGGAAATAAGATGAAAAAGATAATGGCAGTTTTGTGCATGGTTATTGCGGCGGTTCTGTTTGCCGGATGCGGGCCTATATCAGACAAAAAGGTGTCCGATAACGTGAAAAACACTGCATCTGCAGGTTCGGAAAGCGCCGGAAATATTGAGGCGGAGATTTTGAAAAACGACCGTGCGGAAAAGATTGTTTCGCAAATGACAACGGACGAGAAAATATCCCAGATGATAATTCCCGCAATACGTACGTGGAACGGCGAAAATGTTACGGATCTGGATGCGTTTCCTGAGCTTAAGAACGCATTGCAGGCTCATCAGTACGGCGGAATAATTCTTTTCGGCAAGAATATAACGGGTACGGCGCAGACGGCAAAGCTTGTCCATGAGCTTCAGCTGAACAATTTCCTGATTCCAGATGTTTCGGCGCATATTCCATATTTTATGCCTTTGGACCAGGAAGGAGGACTAGTGATCCGTCTTGTCAGCGGCACCCGAATGACCGGAAATATGGCGATCGGAGCAACGGGAGCGAAGTCTGAAGAAAACGCGGAAAAAACAGGGCAGATCATAGGTGAGGAGCTTTCGGCTCTTGGATTTAACGTGGATTACGCTCCGGTTGTGGATGTGAATAATAATCCCTCAAACCCGGTAATCGGGATCCGTTCGTTTTCCGATGACCCTGAGACTGTTGCCCGGCTTGGAGCTGCTTATTCCGGCGGACTTAAGGCTTTTGATATAATTCCCACTCTGAAGCATTTCCCGGGACACGGTGATACGGATGTGGACAGCCACATAGGAATGCCTTCCGTTGAAAAGACCTATGAAGAGATCAAGGGGACGGAGCTGGTTCCCTTCAGGTATGCCATAGATAAGGGTGCGGAAATGATTATGACGGCCCATATTACATACCCTCTGATTGACGACAAGGTTATTTACGGAGACGGCGTGACGGAAGGCTATTATCCGGCTACCATGTCCAAAAAAATGATTACGGAGATCCTCAGGGGAGATCTGGGCTTTGACGGAGTTGTTGTAACCGACGCTCTGGAAATGGACGCGATCCGTACGGCCGGTCTTGTGCCGGGCGAAGAAGATTCAACGGAATACAGGGTGAATATCGCCGAAAAGGTAATAAACTCCGGTGTGGATATTCTTCTTCTTCCATTGGATTTGAACGGAGACTATGCGGCAAACCTCTATGACGAATATATAGACGGACTTATTGCTTTGGTTGAAGACGGAACGATTCCCGAAGAGCGGATAGACGAAAGCGTGACCCGTATAATAAGACTGAAGGAAAAATACGGCATACTTGACGAGAATTTCGGAGAAGAGGATCTGGAAGCTAAACTTCAGAAGGCCGCGGAAGCAGTGGGCTCCGACGCTCATCACGAGACGGAAGCGGATATTGCCCGTCAGGCTGTGACCATGGTCAGAAATGAGGATAAAACCGTTCCTCTTTCAAAGGAAATGACCAATCTGGTATTTCTTGGAGTTAATGAATCGGACTGCGTAGGCATCGGATATGCTGTTGAGAAAATGAAGGAGGATGGCCTCATAAATCAGGACGCTCTTATTACAATCGATTACTATTACGATTCTTCCGCGGAAGGCGCCAATCAGATCCATGTTACATGGGAAACAAATAACGCAATAGGCGGAGCGGACGCTGTTATAGCTCTTGTAAATTCTACGGGACAGAGCATACTTACAAAATCATCATACAGATATACGGCTCTTTTTGAAGCAATGGAAAGAGTTCACGCCAATGGCGGAAAGTTTGTAATCATAAGCGACAATCTTCCTTACGATGCGGCTCGTTTTCAGGACGCGGACGCCATACTTATTGCCTATATGGATTCCGGTCTTGGCCTTGACCCGACTGATCTTATGGATTCATCCGCGAGACCTGCTTTTAACGCCAATGTTATCGCGGCTCTGGAAACCGCATTCGGCGGGAATAGTCCAGCAGGCGTTCTTCCCGTGAACATTCCCGTGATTGAGGAAAACGCTGACGGCTCATTAAGTTATGGAAGCGAGTATCTCTACAAGAGAGGATTCGGACTGACGGAGTAATTTTGTATTGAAGGAGAAAAAATCATGAAAAAAAGGATTTTTATTATATTATGTATACTTGTCAGCCTGTGTATTACTGCCTGCGGACGGACAGAGGCGCCCAAAGAAAAAATCAAAGTGGATCTGCTGCCGGAAAAAAAGGAAAAACAGGACAGAGACACAATGTATCAGGTTTCGACCATGGCGGCGCTGGAGGAAGGCGGTTTTGACGGCATTATAACCGCGGGCGAGATGAATAATTACGGAAACACGGGCATAGGCGCATTTGAAGGATTAGACGGAGAGTTGATTTTTATAAATACTATGGTATACAAGGCGGACAGCAAAGGGTTCACCCGTGTTGTTCAGAATGACGAGAAGATTTCCTTTGCCCAGTCCACATTTTTCGAGGAAGACACACGCATCGGGCTGGAAGAAATAAAGGATATGGAAGCCCTGCTTAAGGAGCTGAACAAAGTGGTGGAGGAAAAAGGAAGCGATATGTTTTACGCGGTAAAAATCATCGGCCAGTTTAAATATGTTAATGTATGCAGCCAGAATAAGCAGGAAAAGCCGTATAAAACTCTGGAAGAAGTCCTTGCGGAGGACAGAGTCGAGATAGATTTCGGCGAAATGTACGGTACTATGGTGGGCATTTACGATCCCGGCAACCGGGGAGACGGAAGCGAACAGGGCTGGCAATTCCATTTCATAACGGGAGACGGAGCCAGAGGCGGACGCGTTTTGAATGCGGGAATCAAAGAGGCCGAGGCGCATTTTGATATTACGGATAAATTCGAGACGGTTCCTTTGGAAGAAGCCGAATAAAACCATAAAAACATTGAAATACAGATGAATGTGAAAAATACCGATAACGAGGACAGGGACAAATGACAAAACGACTGAATGCGAATCAAATAAAGCTCATAGCTATAACGGCAATGACGATAGACCATCTCACATGGACCTTTTTCCCGGGCACACAGGCCGTTTGGTATGTGGTCATACTGCACATTATAGGCAGGCTGACTGCGCCGATAATGTGGTTTTTCATAGCGGAAGGCTGTCAGCATACCCGTGACGCCAAAGGCTATGGGCTCAGGCTTTTCATATTCGCGGCAATATCCCATTTCGCGTACAATTTCGCGTTCGGAATACCCTTCAGGCCTCTTTCCTCAGGCGTATTCAACCAGACAAGCGTTTTGTGGTCTCTGGCCTGGGCAGTCGTGGTCATCCAGATCAGCAAAAGCGAACGGATTTCCCAAAGGATGAAGATCCTTGCGGTCATCGGCATATGCCTTATAACATTCCCTTCGGACTGGTCCTGCATCGCTGTTATGTGTCCCTTTTATATGTATGTGCACAGGAAAAATTTCAGGCTTCAGGCAAAGGATATCGTTATCTGGACGGCTATGTACGCCATAGTATATTTTCTTGCCATAGACAGGATCTACGGAGCCATTCAGATGTTCACATTCCTCACGATCCCCATACTTGCTCAATATAACGGCAGTCGGGGGAAGGCCAAGGGCATGAAATGGCTGTTTTACATCTATTATCCGGCGCACCTTTTTGTAATCGGATTTCTCCGGATTTATCTTCACGGGGATATACCCACTATTTTCTGAAAAAGAGGATTATTATGTGTACAAGTATTGTTGTGAATAAGAAAAAGACCATTGTCGGGTGGAATCTGGATATATTGGATATGGAATACAGAGTTCGTCCGGCGGATGACGGCGTTTTCATTGAGATTAACGATCCCAAAGAAGGCTGGCTGCCCCTTTTCGGAGCTAATTCCAGAGGGGATTTTGTGGGCATGCCCACATGCTGGCCCTTTGACGAGAGGAGCGATCCCGCGGGAGAAGGCGAAAACATAATCATGCTGGATATAGACCTTCTGCTTCAGAAAAAAACTATGAAGGAAATCAGGGAAATCGCGGGAAATAATCCGGTTTACAGCATTCCGGGAGTTACATTCATGTCTGCTCTGTCGGACAAGGACGGAAATGTGCTCCACATTATTCCCGGGCAGGGAAGTCTGTATTTCGAAAAGCCTGAATATAAGATCCTTACTAATTTTTCGCCGTTTAAGCAGGATTCGGAGCTTCACCCATGGATGGGATGGGACAGATATAAAAAGGCAGAGTCCATGCTTGAAGGCGCGGCGGAGGATTTTGACGTTAAGGACTGTTTCGAGATTCTGAAGGCTGTTTCACAGGAGGTCTGTCCCACGGTCGTGTCCATGGTGTATGATGTGGGCGAAAAAACGGTACACTGGTGCGAAAACAGAAACTGGGACGGGATTCGAACCGCAAAACTGAAATAAGGAGGCAGAATTATGGCATCATCAAAAGAATATCTGGATTATATACTCGAACAGCTGTCCGGACTTGAGGACATTACATACAGGACGATGATGGGAGAGTATATCATATATTATAAAGGCAGAATTATCGGCGGGATCTATGATGACCGCTTTCTTGTGAAGCCCGTTAAACCGGCTGTTGCCATGATGCCAGATGCGGAGTATGAGCTGCCTTATGAATGCGCGAAGGAAATGCTTCTTGTGGACAACACCGATGACAGGGAGTTTCTGAAAGATCTGCTGGACGCCATGTATCCGGAGCTTCCGGCGCCGAAGTCCAAAAAGCCCAAAAAGAAGAAATGATTTAATGCGCAGGAAAGGATTTTTAAGATGAGAGAAGGATTTATGAAACCGCCGGACCATGTGAACTTTGAGTCAAAAAAGCTGTTTGACGGCGTTGGAGAGATCATAGACGGATCCATAGCCTATATCACCCTGAAAGGCGGCGGACCGCTGGAAAAGCATACCCATGAGCATAATCACCTGTTCATTGTTGTCAAAGGAGAGGCAAAGGTGCTCCTCGATAATGAAGAGGTCATTATATATAAGGACGAGGCTTTTCTGGTTAAGGGAAATATTCCTCATTCGGTCTGGAGCAGTCAGGACGAGGAAACGGTGATGATCGGGATATCCGTGAAGTAATCTTAAAAAACGGATTGTATAGGTGACAAGATTATGGAAATACAAATGAAAATGATGACAGAGGGCAAACCGTGGCGGCATATATTGCGGTTTTCACTGCCGGTGCTGGCAGGTTCTCTTTTGCAGCAGTTATATAATACGGTGGATACGATTATTGTAGGCAGATTTGCCGGCGAGGCTTCTCTTTCGGCGGTTGGAACTACGGCCAGCTTCAGATTTCTGTTTCTTGCGCTGGCAATGGGATTTTCCGCGGGAAACGGCGTTGTTGTAGCTCAGCACTACGGTGCCGGAGACGAAAAACGTGTTCGGATAAACGCTTCGGCAGGGATCCTTTTTATGATGATTTTAGGAGCAATAGCCGCGGCGGCAGGAATTTTTGTGGCAAGACCGGCTTATACCCATCTTGTTAATGTTCCCGAAGATTTTCTTGATATGACTCTTGTGTATTTCAGGATATACGCGGCAGGGCTTATATTCCAGTTTGGATATAATATTATTGCGGCAATTCTCCGCGCTGTGGGAGACAGTATGGCGACCCTTTATTTTCTGCTTATATCCTCTGTTCTGAATATCGGGCTGGATCTGCTTTTTGTGGCCGGTTTTCACTGGGGAGTCGCGGGCGCGGCTGAGGCCACGGTTATTTCCCAGGCGGCGTCCTTTATAGCGGCATATTTCTATATGAGAAGGAAATATCCTATTTTCCGTTTCAGGCGCAGTGAATACAAATGGGATTCCGAAGCGGTGCGGAAGACGGTTGAGGTAGGTTTTCCCATATCCCTTCAGCTTATTATAGTGTCCTTCGGGCTTACATTCATACAAAGAGCCGTTAACGGTTTCGGTCAGACCATGACCGCATCCTTTACGGTAGGACAGAGAATCGAAATGTACCTGAATCTTCCGTGCAGCGCGTTTCAGACAACTCTGGCAACCTATACGGGACAGAATATTGGCGCGGGAAAGATAGAAAGAGTAAAGCTCGGAGCCCGTCAGACCATCGGCATATCTGTTGCGATGACCCTTGTTATATCTGCTCTGGTATGGATATTTGCCGGAAATATTATTAAGCTTTTCGGGCTGAGCGATGAAGCAATGGTGTATTGTTTGTCCCATCTCAGGACAATCGCCATGATAAATATAGTGCTTTCCGTTTATCTTCCGCTTTTCGGAGTTTTCCAGGGTGCGAACCACAGCGCTTTTCCCATGATCGTTGCGTCCGCGGCTCTGGGTATGAGAGTGTTTGTAACATATATGTTCAGGTACAGTACATTCCTTGGGCATACGGTTATATGGTGGAACGGAATTTTCGGATTCGGAATGGGATGCACAATTACATGGGCTTATTATCTGAGCGGAAGATGGCAGAAAGGCTCGGTTATTGCGGAAAAAGCGAAAGAGACAGGAGAGTTTGAAAATGGAGATACATAAATGCGGTAAAAAAGAAATAGCTTCATCCGGAGCCTTTTACGACAGGGTTGTAATCTGGCTGGATAATCATATAAATTACCCTAAGTGGATATACGGTGTTTACCCGTCGGAAACATCTGTGCGGGAAATGACGGCATCGGGAAGCCAGTATATATGTCTGGATGATGGAAGGATTATGGGAGCCTTTGTGCTCAACGCAGACCCTCAGGGCAATTACCAAAACGGAAATTGGAGTGAAAGCCTGCCTGACGGAGAATACATGGTTCTGCACGCAATGGCGGTGGCCCCTGAGCTTAACGGACAGGGTCTGGGCTCGGAGATAATCAGGTTCTGCGCCGAAAAGGCTAAAAACGAGGGATACAAAGCCCTTCGGGCCGATGTGGTGCCCGACAATTATCCGGCGAAGGGGATTTTTACAAAAAACGGGTTCACATATGCAGGAGACGCGGATCTGGAGAGAGGATTGGAGGACATACCGGTTTTCAGTTTGTTTGAGCTGAATCTGTAAATACATAAAGGAACCTTTTATGAAAAAGATCAGTCGTATTGATGACAGAGGCTGTGTCAGAAGCGGCGGAACAGGCGGCGTGCTCCGCATAACGGGCAATGCTTTTTCTTGATAAATATATGAATGATATAGTAAAATAATAAAAACCCTGATATTTGAATTAAGGAGGTATTCATATGATAACTTTTTGCAAGCTTGTGGCTATAACGGTTTCCATAGTGTGCCTGTCCGGATGCGGAGGCGCGGACAAGAAAGACATAACCATAAATAATTATGTGCCCGTAGAGGAAGAGCCGAAGGACGGAGAAACGACCAATTTGACTGATTACGACGCGCCCAAAGAGATTAAATCCAAGGATATTACGGATTTTCAGGCTTCCTTCTTCATCAGCACCCGCTGGAGAGGCGAAGAGGAGCATGAATTTAATTTTCAGGTGAAGCCCGATGAAAACGGAGCGCTTACGGCGTATGAGACCAATTCGGGAATCAGTGTTACCGCGGATGAAGAGCTCCTTATAAAGATTCAGGAAATAATTGATAAGTATGATCTGGTTTCCAAAAACGGAGTATACGAGGTGAATTACAGTCTTCCTCCGGAATGTCAGGGCTGTGAGATGAATGTAAATTACGCTTCGGGCGAAGCATTCAAGTTTACCATAATCAACGAGCCCTATTCCCAGTGGGCAGAGGCTTTTTATGATGTATTCGCTGAGTATTTTGCCGAAAAGGGCGATGATTCTCTCTATCCCGAAAAGGAAACATCCGCTGTTACAAGATTTGACATGAGAATGAACGAAAAGGGCGTGTGGTACGATTATGGCGGAGTAAACGTGCAGGACGGGATGGCCATAAACGGCGAGAAATATCTTCTCAGCAGGGATATATATGATGAGAATGCCCAAAAAACCATATCGGAGGATTACATTGTGTTCCCCGAAGGCTACTATGAAAAAATCACGGAGATCCTTGATAAATATAATGTAGTCCGCAAATATGAGTTCAGCCGTTATGACCGTCAGGAAAATAATTACGGCAACCACGACGCCGGATATTTCGGTTGGGGAGACAAGACCACGGCGGACGGCGAAGAGGATGCCCAGGACCGCAAGTTGGATATTTATGTGGAATTCGAAAGCGGAAACAGATTAAACATCGAAACATCCAAGGCCAGCGAGATTGACGCCATGAAGCCCATACTTGACGAGCTTACGGAATATCTGGATTCTCTTTTTTGAAAATGAGGTGCGGACATGGATATTCACTGGAAAGACGGATTTAAAATAAAAGTTGAGATTCAGGGCGATGCAGCTGTTCTTTCAGCAAACAGAGAAGGACTTTTATCTTTGGCTGGGATCATGACATCTCTTGCGGATGAGTGTGCGGGAGACCATATCCATCTGGATGAATACAATTCTCTTGAGGACGGCTCCGATGAAATAATTATCGTGAAGATCGATTAGAAAAAATGTGCGGATATAAATCATGCGGTGAAAAAGACAGAATATGAGGAGGGAAATTATGCATAAGAAAATATTGTACCGTTCAGATATGCTCAGATGCGCGTTATGCTATGACGCGCCATGTACCAAAGCCTGCGGGAAAATGGACCCTGCAGGACTTTTGAGAAGCATCTGGTTTGGAAACGAAAATACAGCGGCGGCGAAGATTCCCGAGGGAAATCCCTGCAAAAACTGTTCTGCTGACTGCGAAGCCGCCTGTGTGCGTCCTCATCAGGTGCCTGTTCGCGACCTTATACTGAAGCTGGAAAAAGAGGTAAAACCCGAACTGGGATATGAGGATTATGAGGACGAGAGCCGTCTTGAATCGGAAATCTGCGGAATTAAGCTGGAAAATCCCTTCATGCTCTCATCTTCCGTTGTGGGCAGTACATACGATATGTGCTCCAGAGCTTTTGACGCCGGCTGGGCAGGAGTTTCCTTCAAAACCATATGTATGTTTGACATTCACGAGGCGTCTCCCAGATTCTCGGCGATTACTGGAGATACGGGAAGCATAATAGGCTTTAAGAATATAGAACAGCTTTCGGACCACAGCGTTGAGGAAAATATGGAAATATTCCGCCGGCTGAAGGAGAATTACCCTGAAAAATTCATACTTGCCTCCATTATGGGAAGAGATGAAGACGAATGGGAGACTCTGGCGCGTCTTTGCGAGGAAAACGGAGCGGACGCCATAGAGCTGAACTTTTCCTGTCCCAACATGGCGGAAGAAGGGCTGGGGTCGGATATAGGCCAGAGCCCGGAGCTTGTGGAACAGTTCACGGCGGCGGCGAGACGAGGAGCCAATATACCTATTCTTGCCAAGCTGACGCCAAATGTGGCGAAAATGAGTCCCGCGGCAGAAGCGGCAAAAAGAGGCGGAGCCAACGGCATTTCGGCCATTAATACCATAAAAAGCATAGTTAAAGTTGACCCGGATACCCTTGTTTCGGCTCCGGCGGTGCGGAAAATGTCAGCGGTAGGCGGATACAGCGGAAGCGCGGTCAAGCCAATAGCCCTCAGGTTTATTGCGGAAATGGGCCGGGATCCCGAGCTTGACGGAATGCATATAAGCGGAATGGGCGGAATCGAGACATGGCAGGACGCACTGGAATTCATACTTCTGGGCGCCGGAAGCGTACAGGTGACCACGGCTGTTATGCAGTACGGATACCGAATAATCGATGACTTGAAATCCGGACTCAACAGATACCTTGCGGACAAAGGCATTAACAGGGTAAAGGACGCCTGCGGGCTTGCTCTGGACTATGTCAGCGAAACTACGGATATTCTGGAAAGGGATACGGTGGTATTCCCCATGTTCCAAAAGGATCTGTGCATAGGCTGCGGCAGATGTATGATATCCTGCGCTGACGGCGGACATCAGGCGATCACCCTGAGCGAGGACAGACACCCCAGGCTCAACGGCAAAAAATGCGTAGGCTGTCATCTCTGTGTGCTGGTTTGCCCCAACAACGCCATTTCGTCGGGAAGGAGACGTATTTCGAGGAAAAATCCATAATCTTTTTAATACAGTTAAGGGTTTAAGGGGGTATTGATATGATACATTTCTGCAAGCTGGCGGCCATAACGGTGTCCATAGTGTGCCTGTGCGGCTGCGACGGACCAATAAAAAAGGATATAACGATTCTGAAACCTGAAATAATAGAACCAATAGAAATACCTGTTGCCGGAGGCCGGGATGAAAACGTTGATGAAAGTGCACCCAAGGAGATAAAATCCGAGGACCTGACATATTTTGATTCATGGTTTGCGAATAATGAATCTCAGGAGCTGGAATGGGGAAAATACTTCCTGAAGGCAGAGCTTGGTGAGGACGGCAAAGTCACAGGCTCATATTATTATATGGACAAGAACGGCGATTTTACGCCTCTGGAGTTTCTCTTTGAAACGGACGCATCCATTATGAAGGAAATAAACGAAATCGTTAAGGAAAGCAAAATTGCTGCGTGGAACGGATATTACGGACATACCAACGGTATCCCGGAGGATTACGGATTTGCCATTGACGCAAAGTACGCAAGCGGCGAAAGATTATACTGCTCCGACAATGCGGCCAACTATTACAACGAAGAGACCATGGAGGCTTTAAACGCGCTTTTCTATGACCGCAGCGGCGCAAAGGAATATCATAACACGAACCGTCTTCAGAACGTATACTATTCAATTTACGAGAGGGATGTTTACGGTTTTTATGCTTATATTTTCGAGGATCCCAATGGAGAGGTACATTACAAAGTAATGGAAAATGCTGACGGAAAAGGGAATTGGGTACCTTCAAAGGAAGGAACTGTATCTCCGGAACTCCTTCAGAAAATACAGGGTATCTATGAAGAGCAGGATTTTGCAAGTATTCAGACTTATCCCAGACGTGAAGGGGACAGACACTACAGTCTGTATCTTATGTTCGGGGAAAACTGCGAATATATCTATTCCGATACGGCCATTTCCGATGAGCAGTATGCGGCTCTTGAAGGTATAAGAGAATTGATTTTGGGAGAAACAGACAGTTAAGATTTTATATAAAATAGATACGAAAGAGGCGGGAAATGAATATGGAAAAGAAAGCGAAAACACATAAGTTTTTTGACAAAAATCCTGTGGCCGGAGCTGTTTTGCTGGCTATATACGGAATGTTTTTAGTACAGGTCATTGTATTTTTTGTTGATAAAGCGATACCGGTCGAAGATGTGAATAATCTGATCGGCGCAGTGGTGGCCTCTTTAGTTGTGCTTTTAATACATAAGTGCTGGTTCCGGCCTGAGTTTGAGGGAAATCTGCGCGGCGGAAGGCCGGCGGAAGGATTTGGCATGCTTCGGATTTTTGTTGTGTTCTGGGTAATATCATTGATCGTTCAGGTGTTTTTCTCGGATTTTGAACTGGGTCTGCCTACGCTTTCAACGGTATCGGTTTCTGTTGCCGCCGGATTCACAGAAGAAACTGCGTTCAGAGGACTGCCCCTTTCTATGCTTATGCGAAAATTTGCGAAGGGAAACAGAATTTATGCGGCGCTTATAATTACCTCTGTTGTTTTCGGACTGATTCATGGTCTGAATGTTTTTGTCGGAGCCAATATCGGCAGAACGGGAATACAAATGATCGGCGCCGGATTCATGGGACTTTTGCTGGGAGCCATTTATCTGCGCTCGGGAAATCTCTGGCCCGTTATTGTGATCCATACGGCTCATGATATTATTGCTATGCTGGATGTAAGCAATATTACGGACAAAGGCGTGATTGTCGGCCAGACAACGTGGCATACCTATTTTGACCTTGGACTTTGCGTCGCTATGGGAATAGTAGGCCTTTATCTTGTGCGCAAAGCTAAAAGAGCTGAAATTGATGAGATCTGGAGCAGAAAGTGGATGATTGCGGAAGATGGATATGGAGAACAAACTTGATATAATTGACGAGCTTATTGAAAAAGAATACTGGGTAGTGGACATACTCCCGGAGCAGGTGCCGGAAAACAGTCCCGGGCAGTATTTCGAGGTGGAAAAGTATTACCTGCAGTATCCTCATGTGGACAGGATTTTTTCCAAATTCACGGATATATTGCTAAAGCTGAACTGCTATTTCGATTTTTCCGTTTCATTGAGCGGCGGCGATTGGGAGAAGAATCCCAAACCGGATGCATTGGCGGAAATGATGTATGATTATACGGCAGGCGGTTATATGGCAGGCGAGTATATTTATATTTTTATAGAGGCTGAGGGAACCCTGATTTCTCTTATGGGAGATTCCCTTTATATGACGTTTTATGACCCTTCTGAAAGGGTTTTAAGGCTTACGGAGGCCCTTGCCCGTTCGGAAGGACTGTTTTTGTGGCAGCCGCCTCAGAAATAAATCGCATAAATGAAAAAAGCCCCGTTGCGGGCTTTTTTTATATGGGGAAACAGGACGAGGACATTTTTTGACTTTTTGGTCGGAATAGATATGCCGGATTGGAGTGATTTGTATTGAAAAAGGCTGTGAAAAGGATTATTATTAATTGTATGAATTTTTACACAGCTTAAGGAGGACAGAATGAATTACATCGGAATAATTTTGGCGGGAATCACATTAGTGATAATAGGCGTTTTTCATCCCATTGTTGTCTGGGCGGAATACAGATTTTCCAAAAAGATCTGGCCTGTGTTTTTTGCCGCCGGACTGGTTTTTCTGGTAATATCCTTTCGGATGTCTTCCGATTTTGTAAGCTGTGTGCTGGCTGTTTTGTCGGCGACGCTGTTTTGGTGCATAAAAGAGCTTTATGAACAGGAAAAACGTGTGGCCAAAGGCTGGTTTCCAAAAAATGACAAAAGAAAAAATAAATTATAAATGTATTTTCAGGAATAAAATTTACAACAGGAGAAAAAATCATGACATCAATGAAATTAATGTATATAGTGGCAATGGTCCTTTTCGGTACCATAGGTATGTTTTTGCGGTATATCGGCCTGCCGTCGGATCTGGTGGCAATGTGCAGAGGCTTTCTGGGAAGCGCGTTTATAGCGGTGCTCTACCTTGCCAAAGGAAAGCGCATGGACAGAAAATCCCTCAGAGAAAACGGCAAATACCTTGTTTTGTCAGGTGTCATGCTTGGCATCAACTGGATATTTCTCTTTGCGGCATACAAACAGACCTCGGTTGCAGTAGCAAGCCTTTGCAACTATATGGCTCCCATAGTAATTATCGCTCTCGCGCCTGCTCTGTACGGCGACAACTGGAGCGTTAAAAGGGTTTTGTGCGTTATCGGCGCCGTAATCGGCATAATTCTGGTATCCAATGTAATGTCCGCGGAAAACGTCAATACAAAGGGCATATTCCTTGGCCTTGGCGCGGCTGCTGGATTTGTGGGACTGGTAATCTGCAACAGAAGCATGAAGGATGTGCCGGCTCTGGACAGGGTTTTCGTTCAGCTTCTGGTGTCGGCTCTGACGATTCTGCCGTACACTATTATTGTGAACAGAGGCGCCCATATAGAGGTTGACGCCCTTTCCATCGGCTTTACAATCATGCTGGGTATTGTTCATACAGGCTTTGCATACTGCCTGTATCTTATACCTATGGCGAACCTGCCGGTGCAGAGCTTTGCCCTTCTGGGATACATAGAACCCGTAGTTTCCGTTATCTGTTCGGCAGTATTTCTGCATGAGCCTCTGGGCATAGCCGGAGTTATCGGCGCGATTCTGGTAATCGGCTCAGCCATAGCCGGAGAAATGACGTCAATAAAGGCGGAAGAAAGCGCGTAACGGAAAATTTCTGAAAGAGAGGAAAATCATGCTTAGATTTATAAAAGCCAGTAGTGATGACGAAAAGGGAATACAAAAACTTTCCGCAATGGCGGCGGAAATCATCAAGGATTATTACGACCCGATAATCGGTCCGGACCAGAACGACTATATGATAGAGATGTTTCAGTCTCCGGAAGGTCTGAAGCGCCAGATCGACGCGAATCACAGCGTATACACCATTGAACGTGACGGCAGGGGAATCGGCTTTCTTGCGTTTTATCCCAAAGAAACTGCCATGTATATAGATAAGTTCTACCTTCATAAGGACGAACGGCAAAAAGGCCTCGGCAAAGAGGTTCTTAAGTTTGTGAAGGAGAACGCGCGTGCGGAAAATTTTCACGCCTTAGAGCTGAATGTAAATAAGCATAATCCTTCCATATCCGCCTATGAGAAAATGGGTTTCAAACGTATCCGTGCAGAGGTAAACGATATCGGAGGCGGATTTGTAATGGACGATTATGTATACAGACTGGAATTTTGATTATTGATTTTTATGCGACTTCTTATGCCGGCGGCGTAGGAAGTTTTTTTATTGAGGGTTGATTTTTTCCCTCAATATGCTATATTTTAATCAGGAGGAGATTGGAATGGCAAAAAGCGGAAATCAGAAATTGAAAATGCTTTATCTGGCTCAGATTTTTACAAGAGAAACGGACGATACCCACAGACTTACGGTGAACGACATCATCTCAAAGCTGGGCGCTTACGGCATAAACAGCGATAGAAAGACTATTTATTCCGATCTGGAGGAGCTTATGCACTTCGGAATGGACATCGTCAAGGAAAGAGACGGCAGGAACTGGTATTATTATCTTGGCAAACGGGATTTTGAGCTGCCGGAGCTGAAGCTTTTAGTGGATTCGGTGCAGTCTGCGAAGTTCATCTCCAACAGAAAATCCGATGAGCTTATCGGCAAACTGGAATCTCTCCTGAGCAGTCCTCAGGCAAAGCTTCTGGACAGACAGGTTTTCATATCAGGCCGCGTTAAGGCCATGAACGAGAGCATTTATTATAATGTGGATAAGATCCATGAGGCAATCGGCAGGAAACGCCAGATCAAATTCAGATATTTCCGTTGGAACATAAAAAAGAACACTGAGCTTAAAAAGGACGGACAGTTTTATGTGGCAAGTCCATGGGCTCTGGTGTGGGAGGACGAGAATTATTACCTTGTGGCATATGATTCCAAAGAAGAGAAAATCAAGCATTTCCGTGTGGATAAAATGCTTTCCATATCCGTGACGGATCTGCCTCGTGAAGGCGAGGAAAGCTTCAGGGAGTTCAGACTTCCCGAATACACCAACCGCCATTTCGGAATGTACGGCGGAGAGGAAAAAACGGTAACACTGGAGGCCGATAACGATATGATCGGCATTTTCATAGAACGTTTCGGCAAGGATATACCCGTAATGCCCGCTGACGGAACCCGTTTCCGCACAAGAGTAAACGTAGCCGTTAGCACCCAGTTTTTCGGCTGGGTCTTCGGCCTTGGCGAGAATGTGAAAATAATCAAGCCGAAAGAGGTTGCCGATGAAATGAAGGAGAAAATCGAAAGAATTCTCGAAAATTACAAATGAAAATGATTAATCTGCGCGCTTCAGAGCCTGAAAAGGAGCTTTGGGGCGTTTTTTGTTTGCCCGTAATCGATTGAGGGAGTTTTTTTGGACATATTACCTGATATACTTAAATCATAGGAATCCGGAAACGTGATTTTTGCTGCTTTAAACTCTTGAAAGGACAATAAATCAGATAAATCGAGTCCGTTTTTTTGGATACATCATTTGTTAGGATAAAAGCAAGGAAACTGAAAGGAGGGTTTGTTATGAACAGAATATATTTTACGATTGCGGGAACGCAGTATTATCACGGAAAAGAGTTTTTCAAGCCCAATATGCAGGTGAGGCTTGTAAAGGAGCCCGATAACCCTGTGGACGGCGAGGCTATAAAGGTGGAAATGCAGGGACTGGGCAAAGTGGGGTATGTCGCAAACAGCCCCTACACAGTTCTTGGGGAGAGTATGAGCGCAGGCAGAATTTATGACAGAATAGGGGATAAAGCCTCGGGGACGGTGCTTTACGTTCTTGACAGAGGTGTTTTGTGCGCCGTCAATAAAAGGGATCTGAAGGAGCGGAACAAAAGAAGACGCATAGGTTTTGAAGTGGAAGATATACCGTTTTAAAGAGCCTTGGCGGGTATTTTAGCTTATGGAAAAAACCGATAATAGGAATCGGCGGCTCAAATATAAAAGAGATATTAAAAAAATTGGCAATACCGATGCCTATGAAAGCTTGAAAATATCTGAAAATAAGCCGAAAAACCGGGCGGCATATTTTGCAATGCAAAAACAAGTGCACCCACATACTTAAAAAACTATAATGAAACAAATATTTGTTTTAGTGTGTATTTCCATGCTTAAAACGCATATAACCTTTGAGTTTGGTAGGGTTTCAAAATCCCTATAAATAAGCGGGAATTAAAGACAGGTTTATGACTATTTCCGCCTTTTGAATTTTATTTTCGGAAAGAGTATTGTTTTTGGGGGAGTGTTTTATGCCGGAAAGATACTTCAAAAAAATCCGCGGATGCTGTATAATAATACATAATTTGTCACTCTGTGGAAACAAATATTGAAATTATAAATAAACGGCAAAAATAACGGAGCGGTCATGATAGATTTTATAGTAACCAAAAGAAATTTATACAGTGATAAAATATCTAAAGTAAGGGATAATAAAAATATCGTTTTCCTGACAGGCACGAGAAGATGCGGAAAGACAAGCATTGGGATACAACTTGAGGAAGAGCTTGCGGATTTCTGCGGAAGCGGCGGAAAGGTTTTCAGAATAAACTTTGAGACTACGGACAATATGAATTTCACGTGCGAAGGCCTGATTGAGTTTTTTGACAAAAACTATACCGAAGACGGAAAGATCTACTTTCTGCTGGACGAGATATCCAATGTGACCGGATGGCAGGCCGCTGTAAATCATATGTACGGCTTTTCAAACTGCAAAATATTCATATTTTCCTCTAATTCCGGAGTTATTTCCGATGAGCTGGACGCTGTTCGCAATGGTAATTACGATGTAATCGACATACTTCCGCTTTCCTTGGTAGAATATATTTTATTCCATAATTTTAAGGATATAACACCCGGCGAGGAAATTGAAAAGAAGCGGTATTTGTGGATAAACGGCAGGGAATATTCCCTTGCGGAAATATACGGGATATACGTTACATACGGCGGACTTCCCATAATGCCGGCGGAATTCATGTGCAGAGAAAGAGCCAGGGTCATTCTGGACGGAACATATTCGGCAATAGTAGTCAGGGATATAATGAAAATCGACAAAAAAGGAAACGAAGCCGGCATAACCGATCCCGTGCTGGCAAGAGATATAATCAGGATACTTTCAAACAGCATAGGCAGAAATATCTCCGCTACGGGAATCAAAAAATATCTGGCGGAGCAAATGGATAAAAAGGCCGCTACTAAAACTGTGGACCAGTATATGCGCTCATTCAAAAACGCTCATCTTTTCTATACGGCGGAGCGTTATGACATACGTGTGGACAAGATTCTGAAGACTCTTGCCAAATATTACGTTGCGGACGCCGGGATACACAATTATCTGGTAGGAATCACGGACGACGCGGGAAGGATTCTGGAAAATCAGGTGTATTTCGAGCTGAAACGCAGGGATTATAAGATACTTAACGGAAAGATCGGCAGTGAGAAGATAAATTTCATTGCAGTGAACGGAGAAAAGAAGGTATATGTTCAGACGGTCTATGAGCTGACGGAGGAGAACGAGAAGAAGCTCTTAAGTCCTCTCAGAAAAGTTCGGGACAACCACCTTAAAGCGGTCATTGCCTTTAACGCAAAAAGCAGAATGACAAGAGACGGCATAATTATTATGAACGCGCTGGAATTCTTTATGGGCAGGCCTCTTGCCATGTGAAATTATGCGAAGGAGTGAATTTAATGGATCTTAAAGAAGTAATGGAGCAGGAAACCTTTGTTGTTGTTGGGAATACGTTAAGGGGAGAAAAATACGCCTGCAAGATAAAGAACAGGCTTGACGCCAGCGGATATACAACATACGGTGTGCATAAGGAACTGAGCTCAATAAACGATGTAGATGGGGATATAGACATAATCGACCTTTGCATTAACCCCAGAAAAGGTCTGGAATACATGAAGGAGAACAAAAAGCCCGTTAAATGCGTAGTGATCCAGCCGGGCGCCGAAAGCGATGAGCTTATTCAGTATCTGAAGGACGAAAACATAGACTACATGGAAGGCTGTCTTTTGGTAGGCATGAGCCTCTTTCCCAGAAAAAAAGATTGAGATATTAACGGCGGTGTGGTAATATTTATTGTACCGCCTTTTATATTTGCGAAAATGCCTGTAAAACGCGGAGTTTTCCTGTGGACTTGTAAGTTTTGGAAAATCAAAGTATAATATAAAAAAACATAAAAAAGGAGCAATAAAATATGAGATATGAAGGCAGCGTTTACAGACCGCCCAGTGAAGCGGGAAGTCTTATAATACAGCTTACGATCGGCTGCGCGAGGAATGCCTGTACTTTCTGTTCCATGTTTAAGGATAAGAAATTCAGAGTAAGGAAACTGGACGATGTTGTCCGTGACCTTGAAGAGGTAAGAAGATATTACAGGGATTATTACATCCGCAGGATCTTTTTTGCCGACGGAGACGCCCTTATCGTTAAGACAAAAGACCTGCTCTATATTTTAGAGGAGACAAAGCGGCTTTATCCCGAGGTCGAGCGTATTTCCATATACGGCGCGCCCAAGGACGTGCTTATGAAGACGGATGAAGAGCTGAAGACTCTCAGGGAAGCCGGACTTGAAATGGTATATATAGGAGCCGAGTCGGGAGACGACGAGGTTTTGAGAAGAGTTAAGAAAAACGCCACCCACGATGAAATTGTTGAGGCCTGCCTGAAGCTGAAAAAAGCCGGAATGGTAACCTCTCTCACCCTTATTTCCGGACTGGGCGGAAAGGAAAGATACAAGGAGCACGCTCTTGAGTCCGCAAGGCTTGTAAGCGAGGCAAAGCCTGAGTATGTCGGCCTTCTGACACTTTTGGTGGAAAGGACAGTCCCTCTTTATCAGGAGATCAAAAACGGTACATTTCAGATGCTCGGTCCTGCCGAGATTCTGGAAGAGACAAAAATATTCATTGAAAATACAGACGCCGAGGGCACGGTTTTCCGGTCCAACCACGCGTCGAACTATGTTTCTTTGGCAGGCACATTCAACAGAGACAAAGCCGAAATGCTGGAGAAAATAAAATGGGCGGAAAAGAATTCCGCATTCAAGCCCGAGTATTTCAGGGCTCTTTAAAATCGAATAAAAACGCAAAATACGGACGAAGACCTACAAAAGAAAAAACTCTTCGTCCATATTAAATTTTTGGAGGTATCAATATGACAAATAAAAGAGAAAGCGGAATTCTTATGCATCCTACAAGCCTCTGGGGAGATTTCGGCATTGGAGATTTAGGAAAAAGCGCTTACGAATTCGTGGATTTTCTGGAAAGAGCCGGACAGAGTCTCTGGCAGATCCTTCCCTTGACCATACCCGGCGGCGGCAATTCGCCATACACAAGCCCTTCGGCTTTTGCGGGAAACATTTACCTTATAAGTCCGGAGCTTTTAGATGATGAAGGTCTTTATGAAATCAGGGATATTCCTGCGTTTCCCGGAGACAGGGTCTTTTATCACGAGGTTAAGGAATTCAAAGAAAATATGCTGAAGGAAGCATACGAAAACTTCAAGCTGAAAGAGGATAAGTCCGATTTTGAGGCTTTCTGTAAGGAAAATGATTTCTGGCTGGATGATTTTGCCGTATTTTCGGCTGTCAAAGACTACTATATAAACCAGCGGAAGGATGAGGACAGCGAGGACAAGGAATACATGGCCGGATTCTGGAATACATGGGAAAGACCCATCAGAAACCACATGAAAAAGGCTGTGGACCAGTGGAAAGCAAACCTTGCGGACGAGGTTCGGTTCCATAAATTCTGCCAGTACATTTTCTTAAAACAATGGACAGCCCTGAAGGAATACGCCAACAAAAAAGGCATCCGCATAATCGGCGATATGCCCATTTTCGTATCCTACGACAGCGCGGACGTGTGGGCGAAAAAATCCCTTTTCATACTGGATTCAGACGGAAAACAGAGGATAGGAGCAGGTGTGCCTCCCGATTATTTCTCGGAAATGGGACAATACTGGGGCAACCCTATTTACAACTGGAAATACCATAAACAGACAGGCTACAAATGGTGGATAAACAGGATAAACCATACATTCAGGCTGGTGGATATTCTGAGAATTGACCATTTCAGAGGATTCGAAAGCTACTGGGAAGTTTCCGCTCTTACCAAAGACGCAAGGGAAGGCAAATGGATAAAAGGACCCGGAAAGGATCTTTTCGAGAAAGCTGCGAAAGCTCTGGGCAAAAAGCCTTTCATCGCGGAGGATCTTGGCATAATCACGGAAGAGGTCAAGGCTCTCAAGGAAACCCTTGGATTCCCGGGAATGAAGGTGCTTCAGTTCGCATTCGGAGACAACGCCGAAAATCCTTATCTTCCTTATAATGTGGAGCGTAATTCCGTAATTTACACCGGAACCCACGACAACGACACGTCCATGGGCTGGTATGCTTCCGCCGATGAGAAGGTGAAAGACCATTTCAGGAGATACGCAGGTACGGACGGCAGCGACCCTTCATGGAGCCTTATCAAGCTGGCTTCGGCATCGGTTGCGGAAATGGCCATCTTCCCCGTGCAGGACGTTATGAATCTGGGGACAGATTCCAGAATGAACATTCCCGGTCTGGCAGACGGAAACTGGGCTTTCAGAGTAAGCTCGGCAGAGGATCTGAAGCCTTTTGAGGACGGATTGAGATACGTAACGGAGCTTTACGGAAGACTTTCCGAGAAAATAGAGGAAGAAGCTGAGGAGCCTGAAATTACGGAAGAATAAAAATCTGAATATATATTTTGAAATGAGGAGGTAATACCATGACTTTAACATCTGCCGAGGCCGCCAAGGTTTTGAGAAAATTAAATGATGACTATTCGGCTTTGCTGGAAAAGGAGCAGAAAAGCTGTGAGTTTTGCGCCGCTGTGGGAGAGGATCCGGAATCGGTGCGTCCCGAATACGATTACAGAAAAGTGCAGTCGCAGCTGGAAGAGCTCGCTCTGAAGATAAGGAAACTGAAACATGCCATAAACCTGTTCAATACAACTCAGGTGGTGCCGGGCTTTGACATGACTATAGATGAAATGCTCGTGTATATACCTCAGCTTTCGAAGGCTCAGACGAAGCTTGGGAATATGCGCCTTAAGCTGCCCAAAGCAAGGGTTGAGAACCAGTTCAGGACCAGCACCAATATTATTGACTATACCTATATTAATTACGACCTTGAAGAAGTAGAGGCCGACTATACAAAGGTTTGCAATGAGCGGGCAAATGCTCAGCTTGCCCTTGACAAGGTGAATAACAGTGTGAAATTCGAAGTCGAGCTTTAAAAAAAGAATAATTTTCCGGTGCGGTGAGCGGTATCAGAGAACAACTTTCATTATAATGAAATCCATTAATTGTTCAAGGTTAATCGTTATTATGTTATTTTTTTTGATTTCATGGTTTATGTAAAGGTTCACGGTTGATGTTTATTGTTTGCGGAATCGATCGCCAGTTTTCTGATCCGTTCCCGTGCGAAAACTTTTTTTGGGCGGCGGAAGTTCGGTTTCAAGCTGTCCTTCTTATGAAAAAAAGCGTAAATGCCTGACATTCATATGTTTTGCATTTGCGCTTATATTTTTTATTTGAACAAATCTTTTATTTTAGGTATATCCTCATCGCTTTTTATTCCCGTCATGGGAATCGTTATGCCGTGAGCCGAAAGCTTTTTCGCCAGGAGAGCCATGAAAAGTCCCTTTCCCGCAACTTCCTCGTTATTGTCTGATGTGGTCTCCACACCGCAGTTTGGCGAGCGGTTGGCGCCGACTATGCCGAGGATCTCAAATCCGTGTTTCCGGTATTCCAGAATCTGGAAGATTACGGAATCGGCTAACTGCTCCAAACGGGCGTATTTATCTTTTTCCAGCATAGCGCGCCGGATTCTTGTGTTTTCAACGGTTACAGGAGAATCCGCTCCGTTTGGGTTTCCTCTGTCCAGTCCGAGACACATGAGCTCCGGACAGGGCATCTGAACAATGCCTATTTCATTTTCGGTCATGAGACTTATAAGTCCTTTGAAGGACGCGGGATAAACGGCGGTGCCGTCGGATATGGAGTTTTGGTTCAAAAAGCAGTGTGCGGCAAAAATCACTCGTCTTCTTCGTCCGTCGGTAAACATGTGTAGCTCTCCCCATCGATCCAGAGGGTGTTTATCTGCGCGACCATTATCTGTTTTTCCCCGTTGAATTTGGAGAAAACAGAAATGATCTCCGTACCCTCATCGGTCTCGTTAATATATGTCTTTACGCTTATCTCCTCGTCATATTTGCATTCCTTTCGGTAGGAGATACGGGTGTCCGCAAGGAATTTGTTCTCATAAATCTCCATGGGCACCTGATTTATGGCCCAGTCGGTGTAAACGGAATTGTTTATGTGCATACTGAAGTCGATCTCGCTTTTTCCCGTAACGAATTTTCCCTCGGAATAAAGATTTTCCTTTCTGGGCTTTGGAATGCGGAATTTTTCCTTCAGAAGAATGCTGTCAATGGTCCTGTCCACAGGGTTTATGATACCTTCGATGAATTCGGCGGGTTTTTTGGTTATCAGATCCATGAAAAGGAACTGGGCCGCCGCGTCAATGAGGATTTCCCCGTTTTCATCAACGACCTTGTAATTTCTGAAAAGCCATGAGCCTTTGTGCTTTCGGATCCATGTGGTGATATTTACCTTCTGCTCCACTTTAACGGGTTTGTGGAAAACGATGCGCCAGTTTGTTATTACGAATGCCAGGTCAAGAGCTTTTAATGGGAATATAAAAATTCCCAGCATATTTCCGTGGGCAATGGATATATTCTGAAATATATTGAGAAGCTGAGAGAATTTCAGGTTCCCGTTAAAATCGATGTCAGTATATGTAACTGTGTACTCCCGGGTGAGTGAATAGACCTCCGGAGGGTACTGCTGTTCCTGTGAGTTCATTGTATTACCTCTAATCTTAAGTTGTTACAGAAAGAATTATACTATATTTTTCGGTATAATGCTATTTGAAAAAGATAAAAAATTTCCGTTATGCGAAAAAAATTTGTTTTTCCTATTTCATTATTGGCGATAAAATGTTAAAATAAAATAGCGCAAAATATTTATGGCGTT
The DNA here is from genome assembly GCA_017534115.1 of Bacillota bacterium. Classification (GTDB taxonomy): domain Bacteria; phylum Bacillota; class Clostridia; order Lachnospirales; family Anaerotignaceae; genus RGIG5631. The sequence goes on from JAFWDD010000068.1 coordinate 31,271, forward strand.
AGGAGGTTTTAAAAATATGGGAGAAGGATTAAATTTCAGCGATGTGTTTATGCTCATCATCATCGTGTTGATAGCCATAGCCGTGGTTTACATTCTCTATCAGAAATTCGTCGGACGCAGATCTGACGAAACAAAAGAGCTCATGGAAAAAACCAAACAGGAGCTGACTGTTTATGTAATAGATAAGAAGTTCGAAAGACCTACGCCAGCCAACACTTCGGCGGCTGTTTATGAAAGGATAAAGGGCCTCAACAAAAGAAGAAAAATCGGTATTATCAGAGGCAAGGTAGGACCCAAGGTTTACTCCTTCATGTGCAGCAAGGACGTGTACAACGTTATCCCCGTCAGAAAGAACGTGAAGGTAATGGCTGCCGGACTTTATATCATTTCCGTTGTTGGAATCAATCTTGCCGACAAGAAGAAGAAGTCCATGAGAGAAAAGATGCTGTCGGAATATATTAATAAATAAGAAAAAGATAATCCCCGTAAAGCTGGTTTTACGGGGAATTTTTTATTCTTAAAGGCACAATTAAAACAGGTTCCTCATTTTCAGATGAACCTGTTTTTCTTTTTAGTCCTTCGGCGTCAGATCCTTGTCCAGATTCTTAACCGCCGTAGCAAGCATAAGTCTTATTCTGTTGAGCTGATTTACCTCGGAAGCGCCGGGGTCATAGTCAACCGCCACAATATTTGCCAGAGGATACTGTCTCTTGATCTCCTTAATAACGCCTTTTCCCACAACATGGTTGGGCAGACACGCGAAAGGCTGAGCGCAGATGATATTGTTTACGCCTGTGTGAATAAGCTCCAGCATCTCGCCTGTAAGGAACCAGCCTTCGCCGGTCTGGTTGCAGAGAGAAACGACCTTGGAAGCGTAATCGCCCAGATTCTTGATAGGGTCGGGAGCAGAGAAACGTTTGCTGTGTCTCAGATAACTCTTCATCTTTCCTCTGTATTTCTCCAGCATAAATATGGCCAGATTGTTGTATTTCCTGGTTTTCTTGGGGAATCCAAGATATTTAACCTTAATCCTTGCGTTGTAGCAGGCGTAAAGTCCGAAGCCCAGAAGGTCGGGGACTACTGCTTCCGCGCCTTCTTCTTCCAGAAGCTTAACCAGCTGGTTGTTTGCCGTGGGATGGTATTTTACGAGGATCTCGCCTACAATACCTACTTTGGGCTTTTTGAGGCCTTCTATAAGAGGCAGATTATCGAAATCCTTAACGATCTGCTTGCAGTTTTTGTCGAAAGTTCTCTTTTTGCTTTCGGTAAGTGATTCTTTTATGATTTTACGCCATTTCTCGTAAAGAGCATTGGCGGAGCCGGGCTCCTTCTCGTAAGGCCGTGTTGCGTAAAGCACTCTCATGAGCAGGTCGCCGTATAAAATAGCCTGAAGCACACGGAATCCGAATTTGAAATTGTATCTCATTCCGGGATTTTTCTCAATGCCCATAGGGCTCATGGAAATAACGGGGATGTGTTCGTAGCCTGCGTTCTTGAGAGCTTTTCTTATCAAAGCTATGTAGTTTGACGCACGGCATCCTCCGCCTGTCTGGGTATACAGCACTCCCAGCTTGTTTACATCGTATTTTCCGGACTGGATGGCGTTTATGATCTGGCCTGTAACGATAAGAGCAGGGTAGCAGGCGTCGTTATTAACGTATTTGAGACCGGTATTTATGCAGTCCTTGTCTATGGCGTCCATGATTTCCATGTGGTATCCGCACAGACGGAATGCGACCTCGACAAAGTCGAAGTGAATGGGCGACATCTGAGGAAGAATAAGGGTATAATCCTCGCGCATTTTCTCCGTGAAAATAACTCTTTTGAGGGATGCGTCGCCTTTGTGTATTTTAAAGCCTTTGGTCTTTCTATCCTCAACCGCGGCAATAAGTGAACGAATTCTGATCCTTGCCGCTCCCAGATTGTTTACCTCGTCGATTTTCAGAAGAGTATAAAGCTTTCCGGCAGCGTGGAGAATATCCCTTACCTCATCGGTTGTCAGAGCGTCAAGACCGCAGCCGAATGAGTTAAGCTGTATAAGTTCAAGGTTTTCCTGAGTTTTTACAAAGCCTGCGGCCTCGTAAAGGCGTGAGTGGAAGGTCCACTGGTCACGAACGTATAAAGGACGTTCTACATGGCCTAAGTGAGACACGCTGTCTTCCGTGAGAACGGCAATGTTATAGCCTGTAATAAGCTCGGGAAGTCCGTGGTTTACCTCAGGGTCAACATGATAAGGTCTTCCTGCCACAACCATTCCCAGCATATTGTGTTCCTTGATATATTCAAGGGTTTCCTCGCCTTTGCTGCGCATATCGTCATGGAATTTATCCCATTCGTCCCAGCCTTTGTCAACGGCCCGTCTAACGTCGCTTTTCTTTACCTTGAATCCGTAACCCCTAAGCACTTCGTAAAGTCTCTGGGGAAGGAATTCCTTGTTTCCGAATGAAAGGAAAGGATTCATGAGCACAATGTCATTAGCCCTCAGGTCTTCCATGTTGTTTTTGATGTTTTCATTGTATGAAGTAACGATAGGGCAGTTGTAGTTATAGTCCGAGTCTTCTATTTCCTTCCTTTCCATAGGTATGCCGGGATAGAAAATATACTTGCATCCCTTGTTTATAAGGTCGATGAAGTGTCCGTGAACCAGCTTAGCGGGATAGCAGACTGATTCGCTGGGTATGGACTCGATTCCCATTTCGTAAACCTTCTTGGATGAAGGCTGTGAAAGTACTACCCTGAATTTCAGCTCCGTGAAGAATGTGTGCCAGAAGGGATAATTCTCCCACATATTGAGAACACGGGGAATTCCGATAGTTCCCATGGTGGCTTCTTCCTCGGAGAGGGATTCGTAATAGTTGAAAAGTCGGTTGTTTTTATAATCAAAAAGATTTGGAACATCTTTCTTGTGGTCAGAGTTTCCGCCTGCTCTCTCACAGCGGTTTCCTGTGATGAACCTTCTGTTTCCGTCAAATTTGTTTATGGTAAGCAGACAGTTGTTGGTGCATCTTCCGCATCTTGCCAGAGTGGTCTCGATCTTGAGATTTTTCATTGCCTCGGGAGAGATCATTGTGGATTCATATCCCTCTTCGTACTTGTCAAGAGCGATCAAAGCCGCGCCGAACGCGCCCATGATTCCGGCGATGTCGGGACGAACGGCTTCTCTTCCGGAGATGTCCTCGAAAGCCTTCAATACCGCGTCATTATAGAATGTTCCGCCCTGAACCACAATGCTTTTGCCTAAAGCCTTGGGGTCGGAGATCTTAATAACCTTCAGCAGAGCGTTTTTGATAACGGAGTAGGCCAGACCCGCGGAAATATCCCCCACGTCAGCGCCTTCCTTCTGCGCCTGCTTAACTCTTGAGTTCATGAAAACGGTACATCTTGAGCCTAAATCGATAGGATGTTTTGCCGAAAGGGCAACCTTCGCGAAGTCCGCCACATTATAATTCAGAGATTTTGCGAATGTCTCAATGAATGAGCCGCATCCCGAAGAACAGGCCTCGTTGAGGAGTACGCTGTCGATAGCTCCGTCGGCGATACGTATACATTTCATGTCCTGTCCGCCGATGTCCAGAATAAAGTCCACATCAGGCTTGAAAAAGCTTGCCGCTCTGTAATGGGCTACCGTTTCGACCTGTCCGTGGTCAATGAGAAGAGCCGCCTTAATAAGACCTTCGCCGTATCCCGTTACGCATGAGCTTGCGATTTTAACCTTTTCGGGAAGCACTTTGTAAAGGTCCTGAAGAGCATTTATAACAACATTCAAAGGGCTTCCCTCATTGCCTGCGTAAAAGGAATAGAGAAGGTCTCCCTTGTCTGATATAAGTGCGAATTTGGTGGTGGTGCTTCCTGCGTCAATGCCTAAGAAAGCATTGCCTTCGTATTTTTCCAGAGGGAAACGATCCACGTAATTATCCAGCTGTCTTTCCTTGAATTCAAGGTAGTCTTCCTCGGACTCAAAAAGAGGAGGAAGCCTGTGAACCTCTGCGCGGATTCCTTCGGAGGAGTCAAGTCTTTCCCACAATGTGGAAATATTAACGCATCTTTCATCTTCCTTCATGGAAACAGCCGCTCCGAAAGCCGCGAAAAGATTTGAGTTTTCGGGGATAATGGTAGATTCCTCGGTCAGATGAAGCGTATCTATAAATCTTTGCCTGAGGTTGGGGAGGAAGTGCAGAGGACCTCCCAGGAAAGCCACGTTTCCTCTGATAGGTTTGCCGCAGGCAAGACCGCTTATTGTCTGGGTTACAACGGACTGGAATACAGATGCCGCCAGGTCGGACTTTGCCGCGCCTTCATTAATAAGAGGCTGAATGTCCGTTTTTGCGAATACACCGCACCTTGATGCGATGGGATATATCTCTTTGAAATCCTTGGCGTACTCGTCAAGACCGGCTGCGTCCGTCTGAAGGAGTGTGGCCATCTGGTCGATGAAAGAGCCTGTGCCGCCGGCGCATACGCCGTTCATTCTCTGCTCGATTCCGTTGTCGAAATATATGATTTTAGCGTCTTCTCCGCCCAGCTCGATGGCAACGTCGGTCTGGGGAGCTACCGCTTCAATAGCTTCGGCCGTAGCCACAACTTCCTGAATGAAATCCACTTCAAGAATCTCGCTTATGGCAACGCCGCCGCTTCCTGTGATCCTGCAGGAAACCAAAGGGTCTCCCAGGGATTCCTTTGCCTCTTTCAGGAGGTTTAAGAGTTTTTCCTTTATGATAGAAAGATGTCTTTCATATCTGCTGAACAGAAGTTTATTTTCAGCATCCAGAGCCACCAGCTTTATTGTGGTGGAGCCTATGTCGATGCCTAATCTGATGGTAGTTAATTTATCTGACATATTTTTATTTCCATCCTTTTTTTATTTCGATTAATAATCGAAGGAAATTTTTTTACACAAAAACAAAAACCTATTCGGTCCGCAATAAATTATATTACAAAAAGTTTATATTTACAACAATTTAATATAGGAAATAGAAACTTTAAGGACTTTTTAATAAATTAAGAAAAATTATTCGGTGATAACCTTTATACCCTTTGAAAAGTCAAAGCCCGTTATCTCCAGATTGCGGCGCAGAGCCTCTTTCAGGATCTCAATATGCTCAATTTCTATTACTGTTCCCGGGATGAGAACAGGTATTCCGGGAGGATAAATGCTGACAAAATCGGCGGAAATCCTGCCTTGACATTTCTCCGGCAAAATAAATTCGCTTTTGGAGAAGAAAGCTTCCCTCATTGAGATTTTTTCATTCCGCTTTATGGGACTTATTTTGAGTTCCGCGTCAGAAATATCCGATACATCAGCTTCCTTAAGCGCGCGGAAAAGCCTTTCGAAGCCTTCGGCCGTATCCAGAAGGGAAGTCATAAGTATGGCGTGGTTAAAGCAGACTGCTTCCGCCTGTATTTTGTTTTTTGTGAGAATTTCTCCTGTTTTTTTGCCGGAAAGGGAAGTTTTCTTTCCGCAAATTATAAGTTTGCCCATGTCGTAATCAAAAATTTCGTCAGGGTAATCTTCTTTTTCCAGAAGTTTTATATTTATAAAATCTTTACATCCTTTTCTGAAGGATATAAGGTTTTCAATGTATTTTTTCCATTGCTCCCCGGATTCTTCCTCCATAAACGAAAGTCCTTTTTCCGCAGCTCCCATAAGGATGTAAGAAGGACTGGAGCTCTGGGTCATTGTCATGAGAGACGCTATAATATCACGGTTTATCAAATCGCCCTGAATGCTGAGAAGTCCTGTCTGGGTAGGAAACGGCAGTGTTTTGTGCAGTCCGTGGATAACAATGTCCGCGCCCTGGGACAAAGCGGTTTCGGGGAAAATATCAGACAGGAAAAAATGGGCCCCGTGAGCCTCGTCTACAACGAGCGGAATGGCTTTTTCATGGCATATTTCCGCAATGGTCCTTATGTCCGAAGTGATTCCCTCATATGTGGGACTGACGATAAAAACTCCCTTTAAATCGGGGTTTTCGGCAATGGTTTTCCGCACGGTCTCAGGCTTTACAGATCCGAAAACGGACAGTGGAGCCATATATTCCGGCTCCATGAAAACAGGCTCCGCTCCGGAAATCAGAAGCGCCGAATACACGCTTTTGTGGCAGTTGGCGCTGACGGCGATTTTTCCGCCGCTGCCGCAGAGGGCGAATAAAGCCGCGTGAACGCATGAGGTGGCTCCGTTTACGGAAAGAAAGCTTTCCTTCGCTCCGAATAATCCTGCCAACCGCTGATTCAGCTCCTTCAATATTCCTGTTGGGTTGTTCAGATTGTCGAATCCGTCAATCTCCGTAATATCCATATTTAAAAAGGGCACTTGTGAGAAATTTCTCTTGTGCCCGGGCATATGGAATGGATATATGTCTTCTTTTGAATAGTTCTGTAAAATTTCAAAAAGATGCTTCATTTTTTCAGCTCCGAATAAATATCTCTTTTGGTAAGTCCTCTGTCCTTTGCCACAAGCTTCATGGCTTCCTTCTCGCTCATTCCCTGAGAGGTATACATTTCCATGTGTTCTTCCAATGACATGGCTTCGAATTTTTTCGTTTCCTCTTCCTTGAGAGCCTCGGCGGAAAAGCCTTCGATTACGATAACGAATTCTCCTCTGGGAGCGTTTTCGCTGTAAAATTCGTAAAGTTTGCCCAAGGTTCCGCGTTTTACTTCCTCGTGGATCTTGGTTATTTCCCGCACACAGGCCGCATTTCTGTCACCCAAAGCCTTCTGAAGCTCCGAAAGTGTCTGGGTAAGCCTGTGGGGCGCTTCATAAAATATAACGGTGCGAAGCTCTCGTTTTAAAGACTCCAGCACCTGGTTTTTTTCTTTTTTGTTTGAGGGCAGAAAACCCTCGAATATAAATCTCCGTCCGGAAAATCCCGAAAGCACCAGAGCCGACACAAAAGCCGTAGGTCCGGGAACCGTGGTAACGGGAATTCCTTTTTCTATGCACAGAGCGGCCAGATCCTCTCCGGGGTCGGAAATTCCCGGCATTCCGGCGTCTGTCACAAGAGCAATGTTTTTGCCTTCCTCCAGAAGGGATATAAGGTATTCGCCCTTGGACTTCCTGTTGTGCTCGTGATAGCTGGTCATAGGGGTTTTTATTCCGAAATGGTTCAGAATGTTCAGGCTGTGCCTTGTGTCCTCGGCGGCAATAAGGTCAGCAGAGCTTAAAATCTCCACGGCTCTTGGGGAAAGGTCGTTCAGATTCCCTATGGGCGTACCGCATAAATATAATGTTCCGGCCATTGACTTTTCCTCCTTATTCATTGTAAAGCCTGAGGATCTCCTCTGTGTAGGACTGGTCCTTATTGTATACTACGAGGGGTTCGGGAACCTTGATTCCAGGGTGTCCGCCTTTTTTGCCCTCGACTAAAAGCATGGTAGGGGCCTTGTTGGCGTATGGCTGGACAAATCTGAGGACCTTGGGCTCGATACCGTACTGCCTCATAAGGCATAAAATATCGGTGATCCGTCCCGGTCTGTGTATCATGTAAAATCTTCCGCAGGGCTTCAGATACATTTCTGCGCACTTTATGACATCCTCAAGGGTGCAGAGTATCTCGTGCTTTGCCACAGCCATTTTATAGGACTGGTTATGAAGTCCGCTGTCAGGATCCGCATATGGCGGATTGCAGGTTATAACGCTTATGGAGTCGGGAAGGAAAAACTTTGAAAGGTCTTTGATGTCGCCCTCATAAATGGTGATTTTGTCCTCAAGCCCGTTGAGCTTAACGGAACGAGCGGCTCTTTCGGCGGCATCGGGCTGTATTTCCACACCGTAAAACAGGGAAGCCTTTGTTTTGGCTTCCATAAGTATGGGAATAACTCCGCTTCCTGTGCAGAGATCCAGCACGGTCTCGTTTCTCTTCCCCTTGGCGAAGGCTGAAAGCAGAACAGCGTCTATGCCGAAGCAGAACTCTTCCGGATTCTGTATGAGCTTATAGCCTTTCCGGTTAAGGTCTTCCAGCCTTTCATTATCTTTTATTTCAACATTATTAATAATCATCTTCATAACTAAGGTCAGGCTCGGGAATATCTTTTGCCTTTTTGCCTTTTTTGCGCTTAATAACTTTTATTTCTGAAATGGGATACACCTTTATGGTAGGCGCGTCGTTGGGATTTTTCTTGACTGCGGCCTTTACCTGCTGCATGAGAACGTTTGTGGAAAGGATTTCTCCTGTTCCGTCCTCGGATTTGATGGTGTCTCCCACATTGGGCATATTTTTGTTCAGCTCCTCGTATACGTCTTCCTCGTATTTGAGACAGCACATGAGCCTTCCGCAGACTCCCGATATTTTTGTGGGATTCAGGGAAAGATTCTGTTCCTTCGCCATTTTGATCGAAACGGGATGGAAATCCCCTAAAAATGTGGAACAGCAGAGGCTCCGTCCGCATATACCGATGCAGTTGAGCATTTTTGCCTCGTCGCGGACGCCGATCTGGCGCAGCTCGATTCTGGTTTTGAATATGGCGGCGAGGTCTTTTACAAGCTCGCGGAAATCCACTCTTCCGTCGGATGTGAAATAGAATATGAGCTTGTTTCTGTCGAAGGTCATCTCTGTGTCAATAAGCTTCATGTCCATATTCTTTTCCGCTATTTTCTTAAGGCATATCTCGAATGCCTCTTTTTCCTTTATTTTGTTGCTGGCATAGATGTCGTCGTCCTTGGGTGTAGCTACCCTTATGACGGTTTTCAGGGGAGACACAAGGTTGTTTTCGTTCACAGCCTTGTTCCCGTGGACCACTGTGCCGTATTCTATTCCTCTTACTGTTTCGACTATTACATGAGCGCCGGATTCAATTTTTTCCTTGCCGGGGTCGAAATAATATATCTTTCCGGCTTTTTTGAATCTTACTCCTACAACTTCTGTCATGTTGTTTTCTCCTTTATTTTCATGAGCATAAGCTCAACGCAAAGATTGAAATTCACGTTTGAGGCAAGCTCCTTTTTTGCTTTTAAGACAGCTTCAAGCTTGTCGGATATGTTCTGGGATGTCTCCTTTCTGGCTTCCGCTGTAAGGAAATCCGCTTTATCCTTCTGTATTATATAGTCAGTATTGCCAATCAGCTTTATTATCATAAGATCCCTGTAAAACAATGTAAATATATCCAGAAATTCGGGATTCTGCTTGTATTTTTCCAGTAATGACACATTGCTCGTGAAGGTTGTGATGTCCGAGGTCCTCGCTGAGGCCAGAATATCAAAAACAAGCTGGTGCATTTCGGAAAACTCTTCCGATGATGAAAGCTTGACCGCCTCGCCGATGCTTCCTCTGGCGTATTCCCCGTAAAAGGATGCTTTGTCCTCCGGTATTCCCAGCTTTTCCGCAAGGTATTTTGAAATCTCCTTTGCGGGAAGCTCTTCCGTTTTCAAAATGACCGAACGGGATAAAACCGTAGGCAGCAGGGCTCTCGCTGAAACAGCGGTCATAATGAAAACCACGTATTCCGGAGGCTCTTCCAGTGTTTTCAAAAGGGAGTTCTGAGCCTCAGCCGTAAGGGTATCCGCGTTTTCGATAATGAACACCTTTCGGCTGTATTTATATGGCTTTGTAGCAGCCTTCACAAGGACCTGCGTCCTTATGTCATCTATGCCGACAGCTTTCCTTTTGGTGGGCACAACATAAATCACGTCGGGATGGTTTCCCGAATCGAATACATTGCAGGATGAGCAGTGAAGGCATGGAATCGATCCGCTTTTGTCCTCGCACTGAATCATTTTGGCGAATATGTTCGCCAGCAGGGTCTTGCCGGTTCCTGGAGAACCGGTGATTATATATGAATGGGAAATCTGTCCGCTTTTAACAGCGGAACTCATTTTTTCAATAGTGTTTCTGTTCCCGAAAATGTCCGAGAGGCTATACATTGAAAATCAGATCCAATCTATTTTTTATGTCCTCAAAAACTTTGTCAACATCCTGTGCGGCGTCTACGCAGAATACTCTTTCCGGATATTTTTCTGCTACATATTTATATCCGTTGTAAACATTCTGGTGGAATTCCAGCTTTTCTGCCTCGATCATGTCGGGCTCCTCATTCATAAGGCTTTTCCGCCTGAAGCTTCTTTCGGGAGTTATGTCCAGATAAATGGTAAGGTCCGGAGAAACGCCCGCAGTGGCGTAGCTGTTTATATCCTCAATGGCCTTAACGGAAATTCCTCGTCCGAAGCCCTGGTATGCGATGGAAGAATCCAGAAATCTGTCGCAGACAACGATCCGGCCTCTTTGAAGTGCAGGCACAATGACCTCATCCACAAGCTGAGCCCGGGACGCGGCGTAAAGAAGCACTTCTGTCATGTTGGCCATTTCAATATTTTTCTTGTCCAGAATGATACTGCGTATTTGTTCGCTTATGGAAGTGCCTCCCGGCTCCCTTATCATGAGAGGAGAAAGGCCTTTATCCTTCAGATACTTTTCGATAAGACTTACCTGTGTGCTTTTTCCGGCTCCGTCGCCGCCTTCCACAGTAATAAAAATGCCTTTCATAATAATTTACCTCCCTCAATGTTTTACTTTTAAAGTATATCATAAATACCGATATAGTGGTAATAATTTTTTTGGAAGCCGAATAGTTTCATAAAAAGAAGGAGTGAGGCTATGAAAGACTTTTATTCGGCGTTTACAGCGGAGTATGGGAGAGTGAGTTTTTTTCATTCGGAAAAGGGCGTTCTCTATGAAGAGATAAGAGGAAAAACATTCGAGAAAAACGCCATAAGCATAAATTCCTCCGGCAGATTCTGCGTGTGCGCGGGTGATGAGATTTTTGTATTCGCCGAGGAAACGGACGGCAGTCTGGATTTCTTCAGAAAAACGGGAGGTTTGTGGAAGAAGCAGACGTTAATCGAAAGAGGCTTTCCGCCGGACGCGCAGTTCAAAGTGTTTTTCGCAGGCGGCAGACTGATAATGCTTCTGGGAAACGGTAAAAACGTTATGATGTCCGAATTCAGGGACGGAATCTGGGGAAAACCGGTCAATACAGGCGAGGGTGAATGTTTTCATCTGTGCGGAGTGTCGGAAGGAAGCTTTTCCATTGCTCTCAGGGATAAGGTCGGAAATATATACCTTAAGGAAGTGAGCAGGCAGGGAAAGGAGAGAGTGCTTTTTCTTAAAAATGCGGATAAAATCGTTGATATTTCCTTCCTGAACTGTGAAGACGGACTGTACTGCGCCTACATAATGAAATCCATGTTTTCCATGCGTATCTGGTTCAGGATCCAGGGCGGAAACGCAAAGGAAATATTCGTCTGGGAAGGCGTTTACGCCGATAAGGTCTTAGTCTTGAGGAGAAAGGAAACCATATATGTGCTCTGGACCATGGGAGATATTTATATGTTCTCTGAATATGATGAAGAAAGGCATGAGTTCAGGGAAGGCGGAAGCGGTAAAGCCGTATTCGGCGGACGAGCGGAAAAAGCGTATTTCACTGATTTATCCGGAGATTTCGACTTTGAAGCCGATGAAATACTATACGGGAGAGGCAGGATTCCCGATATTTTTGTAAGAGCCGAAGAACCCGAATCGGAAAAGGAAAAAATCCGAAAAGAGGAATATAAAAAAGACGAAGAAATCCTCCGTCTGTCAAGACTTCTGGAAGAAAGAAGCAGCGAAGTCTTTGCGATCAACGGCTCCATGCGAACCAAAACAAAAAACTTGAACAAAAGGATAAAAGAGCTGGAAGCAGAAATAGAACGGCTGAAAAGCGAGAAAGAAGAGGAAAAAGAAGAATAAAAAAACCTGCCTTCATTCTGTGCCTGAAAGCAGGTATATATTTTTTCGAAACGTAAAGCTTTGTAAAAAACTTAAATATAGCCGATTGCTTTCCCTTGCATATTACACAGGGTCAAGGGGCAAGGCACCCTGTGGGTGCAATGAAGTTTGCTTCGCAAATGAAGGAATGAAGCCGTTCCCTTCGGTCACTAATGAAGCCAGCTTCGCTTAAATGATTCGAAAACATGGAGTTTTATGAAGAAATAATATTTAGCCGGTAATTTTCCTTTGCATATTACACAGGGTCAAGGGGCAAGGCACCCTGCGGGTGCAATGAAGTTTGCTTCGCAAATGAATGAATGAAGCCGTTCCCTTCGGTCACTAATGAAGCCAGCTTCGCTTAAATAATTCGAAAACATGGAGTTTTATGAAGAAATAATATTTAGCCGGTAATTTTCCCTTGCATATTACACGGGGTCAAGGGGCGAAGTCCCTTGCGGATTCTTAAGGCAGAGCCTTAAGCGGGTTTTTAGGGCAGAGCCCTAAACGGGGTTCTTAGGGGCAGCGCCCCTGAGCCCTCGGAGAGCGGGTTTTCAGGGCAGAGCCCTAAATGGGGTTTGGGGCGAAGCCCCAAGAACAGTCTTATTTTCTGGCGAGATACATTTTTCTTATGATATCCACCAGCTCGGAATTGCTCTTGCTCCGCCGGGTAAGGTCTATGAGTTTTTCCGTCAGCTCCGCGCTGGGCATTTTGGCACCCATGCGCCTAATGGCATAGCTTGCCTCCAGCTCCGGCTTGGTGAGCAGCATCTCGTCATGCCTCGTGCCTGATTTGTTAATGTCAATAGCAGGGAACGTCCTCCGCTCCGCTATCTTCCTGTCCAGAACCAGCTCCATGTTTCCGGTGCCTTTGAACTCCTCAAAAATAACATCGTCCATCTTGCTTCCCGTCTCCACCAGAGCAGTGCCCAGAATAGTAAGGCTTCCGCCGTTTTCAATATTCCGCGCCGCGCCGAAAAACTTCTTGGGCATATAAAGGGACGCAGGATCCAGACCTCCGGAAAGAGTTCGTCCGCTGTTGGGTATTATAAGATTGTATGCCCTTGCAAGCCTTGTAATGCTGTCCAGTAAAATCACACAGTCCTTGCCCTGTTCAACAAGACGTTTAGCGCGCTCCAGAACCATTTCCGCAACACGTTTGTGATGCTCGGGCTGTTCGTCAAAGGTGGAGAACACGATCTCAGCCTTGTCGCTTTCTATTGAGCGCTGAATATCAGTCACTTCTTCGGGTCTCTCGTCAATGAGGAGCACTATTAAATATACATCGGGGTGATTTTTCGCAACAGCGTTTGCCAAAGCTTTAAGAAGGGTGGTTTTTCCTGCTTTGGGAGGAGATACGATCATACCTCTCTGACCCTTTCCAATGGGTGCGATGAGGTCTGTTATTCTTGCGGAAACGGAGCCGGGTGTTGTCTCCAGCCTGAGCATTTCCGTGGGATAGATGGGTGTAAGACTTTCAAATGCCGGTCGTCTCGCGGCAGATATGGGGGAGTCGTCATTAACGGTGTTTACATATAAAATAGCGTCGAATTTCTCGCCTTCTCTTGCGGGCCGCACAATGCCTTTAATGCAGTCGCCCGTCTTGAGATTGAACCGCCTTATCTGGGTAGGCGAAAGATATATGTCATTGGTTCCGGGAAGGAAATTCTCCGCCCTGAGGAATCCGAATCCATCGGGCATTACCTCTAAAATACCTTCTTTAACGACCTGATTCTCGCGGTTTTTAGGGCTTTCCTTTCCGCTTTCCGGCTCTTCAGCAGAAGAAGGAATTTCGTAATGAACTTCCTTCTCCTCATAAGCGCTTTTTTCGGCCGGTTTATTGTTTTCCGGTTCATCATCCGGGGATTTTTGCATCTCCCGGATTTTTTCTATAAGAGCCTGTTTTTTGTATGAACTAATGCTTTTTATGTTGAGCTCCTTTGCGATTTGCCGTAAATCGCTTAAATTTTTTTCTTCCAGATTTATATTCATAATTCCTCCGTTTCAGATTTTTAATTGGGGATTATAAGTGTGTCGCCAACATTAATTCGGCTGTTTTCGGTAAGTCCGTTGGCATCCAGAATCTTCTGGAACTCAGCGCCGTTGCCATAGAATTTCTGGGCGATTTTCCAGAACGTGTCGCCTTTTTCAACTGTGTATGTCTGTGAATCCGTAGGCGCGGTTTCCGCGGGAGCCTCTGCGGGCGCAGTCTCTGTGGTAGCCTCTGCGGGAGCTTCTTCAGCGGGTTTTTCCGGAAGAACGATTTCGCCTTTAAGTACGCCGATTTCCTCCTGAAGAGCCATGTTCTCCAGCTTCAGCTCGTCATATTTAGCCTGAAGATCGGCAGACTCCGTAACAACTGCCTGGGATTTCAAAAGATCCGTCTTGTTGAGCAGATAATGATATCCGAAATATCCTGTCAGGAGAATGAATATTATAAGAGCGATGATAAGACCCGCTCCGCCGGAGCCTCTTCTTCGGCCTCGGTTTTCGTCTCCGAACATATCTTCCAGCTCCGCGCTTTTGCTGATTCTGTCAGGGTCTTCTTCAATGTCCGAATAATCCTTTTTGCGGGAAGCGGCCGCTCTTTTTTTCTCGGACACATATCCGCCCAGCTCGGCTTTGCTTTTCTGTACGGCTTCTTTTGCGGAACGGATGTTTTCCTCTTTGTCTCCAAGGTCTACCTCTGCCGTATCCTCAAATCCCATGAATGAAGGAGTTTTCACTCTCTGTCTTGTGTTGTTCACACGGGTCGAGCTCTCGTCAATATTCTTTGATAAGTCCTTTTCCGCATTCATTATCGGTCTTTGGGCAACGGGTTTCTCTGCGGCAGGTTTTTCCGCGGCAGAGCTTTCGGCAGCAGGTTTTTCTATGGCGGGTCTGGACCCGTTATCGTTCATGAGCATTTCCACGACCTCTCTGGGAAGATCGGAATAAAACTCGGTACGTTTGTTTGTGTTGTTGTCGTTATCCATAAAAGCCTCCTTATATTAATATGCGATCCATGAAGCATAAATTTTCCTATATACATTTTATAATTTAAAGCTATCCGATGTCAACCGGATAGCCTTGTTTTTAAGAAATATAAAAGGATTTATTAAAGAAATATTAGAGGAATGACGCCATTTTTTCAAGAACCTTGGTGCTTCTTTCGATGAATGATGACATCTGCTCCGATGTAAGGGGAGTGTGAGCCATGAGCGCCAGATCGTAAAGCTGGAGGCATATGAGCTTTGTTTCCTCGAATCTGTCGGGATTGCCCTTGATTTTTTCCAGAAGCTCTACCAGATGGTGAGTTTTGTTGAGAACCAGTGTTCTTTCGGGATTGGAGCCTTTCAGCATTTCCAGAATAGGGTCGTTGTTCTCAAAGCTCTGTCTGATTTCGTCAACACGGCGTGATTCCTCGGAAAGCAGAAGCACTGCCGCGATGTCCTTTGTTTTAAGGTTTTCCGCCTTAACGGCAAGAGCCTTGTCGCCTAAAATCGTGCGGAAAAGCACTTCATATTCGGAATCCAGCTTCTTCTGAGCCTCTTTTTCCTCTTCGGTCTCTTCCTTGCCTTCAACCTTCAGAGCGTCGGAAATATCGGCGTCGACTCTGAGGAATCTGTATTCGCCCTGACCTTCGTTTTCAATGAAGTTGATAAAGGGCTTGTCGATAGGGTCTTCCATGAGCATGGTTGTAATTCCCTCAGCCTCGAAAAGGTTCAGGTACTGCACCTGCTGTTTCTTGTCGGAAACGAAGAATATTTTGTCTCCCGTTTTTTCCTTGTTCTGTTCCAGATATTCGGGCACAGTAACAAATCCGCCTTCCGTCAGCTCATAAATAATGGAATTTTTAACTCTCTTGTAGAATTTTGACTCTTTCATGCAGCCGTATTTTACGAAAAGCTGAATATCCTTCCAGAATGTCTGGTAATTTTCTCTGTCGTTTTTGAAAAGCTGATTGAGCTTGTCCGCAACCTTTTTGGTGATGTATTCGGACATTCTCTTTGCGTATCCGTCGTTCTGGAGCTGGCTTCTTGAAACATTGAGAGGCAGGTCGTCGCAGTCGATTACGCCTTTCAGAAGAAGCAGGAATTCGGGAATTACCTCTTTGATGTTGTTGGCGATGAATACCTGATTTGAGAAAAGCTTAACTGTTCCCTCAATAGTCTGCAGGTTTGAAATATATTTGGGGAAATAGAGTATTCCCTTAAGTCTGTAAGGATAGTCCATGTTCAGATGTATCCAGAAAAGAGGATCGTTTACATCGGGGAATACCTTGTGGTAAAACGCCTTGTACTCCTCATCTGTGCACTCGTTGGGATTCTTGAGCCAGAGAGGATGGATATCGTTGATGGGTTCGGGTTTTTCGGCCTCTTCGCCTTCCTTTTTCTCATCCAGAACATCCTCTTCCTCAATAACGTCCAGATAGATCTCAACAGGCATGAATGAAGCGTATTTCTTAATGGCCATAAGAATAGGGTACTGGTTCATGAAAGATTTTTCCTCGTCCATAAGATGAAGGATGACCGTTGTACCTCTTTCGGTCCTTTCGCCTTCGGATATTTCGTACTCGATTCCGCCGTCGCAGGTCCAGTGAGCGGCCTCGGCGCCTTCCATGTATGAAAGAGAGTCGATCTCAACTCTGTCAGCGACCATGAACGCCGAATAGAAGCCCAGACCGAAGTGTCCGATTATGTCTCCGCCGTTTTCTTCGATATTTTTGTATTTTTCCATGAAATCCTGAGCGCCGGAGAAGGCGATCTGGTTGATGTATTTTCTGATTTCGTCGGCTGTCATGCCGATGCCGTTGTCCTCGAATCTGAGAACGTTATTTTTTTTATCGATAACAACGTGGATCTCGAATTTTTCGTCCTCGGGAACGTTGTCAGCGCTTCCCATGACCATGAGCTTTTTCAGTTTTGTAACGGCATCGCAGCCATTGGATACCAGCTCTCTTACGAATATATCCTTATCTGTATAGAGCCATTTTTTTATAATAGGAAGGAAA
Source organism: Bacillota bacterium (assembly GCA_017534115.1). Taxonomy (GTDB): domain Bacteria; phylum Bacillota; class Clostridia; order Lachnospirales; family Anaerotignaceae; genus RGIG5631. Next base: position 47,999 of record JAFWDD010000068.1, read on the forward strand.
TTTTCGCTGTTTATGGATAAATTGCCTTTTTCCTGTACTTCCTGTGCCATAAATATTTACCTCCTTGAAACTGTATTTAAGGGGAATTATCCCCGTTGGTTTTAATGTACATACTTATTTTAGGACTAAAGAGGTCAAATGTCAAGAAAAAATTAGCACTCTTTTAAAGTGAGTGCTAATAATTTTTGGTTTTGTGAAAAACACACGATTTTTCAGTTGAAATTTTATATCAGGTTATTCTTTTTCAGGAAATTTTCGATGTATTCGTCCCATATCAGTTCATATTTTTTGTCTGTGGAGAATGTTTTCAGGGCCAGACCGGTGGTGCAGGTAAGCTTTTTGTCGGAGTAGAGTATATTCAGGAACAGAGCCTTTGCCTCGGGGAGTATTTTTTCTGTTTTCTCAGGGGACACGGAAAACACCAGCTTAATAGCCGACGGGGCGCGGCCGCCCTTTATGAAATTAGCTGCAGTGGGTTTTATTTCCTTCCATTTTACATACTCGGAGGAAACTATCTCGTTTTCGTCGGTGGACAGCCAGTCACGGTTTATTTTGCCCTCTATGGAAAGGGTGAGCTTGGTGCGGAACAGCGCCTGGCGGATCTCCAGCTCGTCAAATAAGGCGGATATGAAAAGTCCGCGCATGAAGTTTTTAATGTTGTCTATCTCGAAAAGCCTCAATGTAAAACACCTCTTGAACATAATTTTAAAGCAGAAGAGGTTATTTTGCAATACGTTATTTTGTTCCTCCGGCGGCTCAGGGTAGTGCCCCGAACCCTGCTCTTTTCCGGGGTCCCCGAAATGCTGGAGCGGAACAAAGTGCAGCGGAAGCATTTTGGGGTTGAGCTCTGCCCCAAGGCCCCGCAAGGAACTTCGTCCCTTGACCCGTATTTTTTGTGGGGAGGAAGTTACTGGCAAAGATGTAGGTTTTCAGTTTAAGAAGATTTTGTTGTCGAAAAAAACGTTTGTGGGTCAAATTTTATGTCTTATGAAGTCTTGAGATTTTAATTGGCATATAAATAAGGAAGCTTTTTTGTTGTTACTTTGAATTTTTTGTAGTATGATTAAAAAAATCGAAAAGATTGTGTTTAGCCAAGAAATTGAAATTTCAGGTGCGAAGCACATACACGGGGTCAAGGGGCGAAGTCTTATCCCAAAATGCTTTCATTACACTGCGTTTCACTTCAGCATTTTGGGAACCCCGAGCCTTGCGGATTCTTAAGGCAGAGCCTTAAGCCGCCGGAGGCGCAGCCCCTGAGCCCTCGGAGAGCGGGTTTTCAGGGCAGAGCCCCTAAGCCCTCTGAGAGAAAAAGAGGACATAAGACATGCTGTTTAATTCGTTCAGCTTTATATTATTTTTCACCATAATTACAATTTTATATTTTGTCATACCCCACAGATACAGATGGATACTGCTTTGGGCCGGAAGCTACTTCTTCTATATGCAGTCCAAAGCCGTGCTTGTATTCCTTCTGGCGGGCTCCACATTCGTCAACTTTGTTTTCTCCCACAGGATCTACCGAACCAAAGAGAAGAACAGACGGAAGAACCTTCTGCGTATCTGTATGATAATCGACTTCGGTCTTCTTTTCGTGTTCAAATACCTGATATTCATCAGACATAACCTGAGTCTGTTATTAGGCGTATTCGGGAAGATTGCGTTCACGTCGGATCTTTATATAATCCTGCCGGTTGGAATTTCATTCTTTACGTTCCAGGCGGCGGCATACGTAATCGACGTTTATCGGGGAGAGATCAAGCCCGAAAGGCATTACGGCATATTCTATGTGTTCATTTCCTTCTTCCCGCAGCTTATAGCGGGCCCTATCGAGAGAAGCAAAAACCTGATGCCGCAGTTCAAGAAGGAGCATATATTCACATGGGACAACCTTATGTGCGGGTTGAAAATACTGGCTCTGGGCTACTTTAAAAAGGTAGTCATCGCCGACAGAATAGCGGTCCTTGTGGACAGGGTCTACGCAGATCCGGTGTCCTTCGGCGGCTTCGCTCTTACATTGGCGGCAGTGCTTTTTGCGTTCCAGATATACTGCGATTTCTCCGGTTATTCCGATATAGCGCTGGGCTGCGCGAGAATACTGGGCTTCAGGCTTACGAGAAACTTTGAAACACCGTACACATCGGCGTCCATAATCGAGACATGGCGGAGATGGCACGTGACCCTTTCCAGCTGGTTCGCGGATTATGTGTATATTCCTCTGGGCGGAAGAGGCCGTTCCAGGGGCGAGAAATTCAGAAACAAACTCATTACATTCGCCTTAAGCGGTCTCTGGCACGGCGCTTCATGGACCTATGTAATGTGGGGCGTTGTAAACGGCGCGTTCGTTGTGCTTCATGAGCTTCTGACGCCTTTCAGAGCATGGCTTTGCAGAGTGCTCCATATTTCCGGCGTTAAACCGCTTCTGAAGGTCCTTGGAGTAATCTGGAGCTTTTCGCTTATGGCGTTTGCCTTCATATTCTTCAGGGCGGACACGATTCGGGAAGCTTTTTACGTTATTTCAAGACTGTTTTCAGACCTGCCGCAGTGGGGAAGCAGGCAGTACATCTATACGGCCTTTTCCGGAATGGGTCTGAACTTTACAGAGATTTATATACTTGGCGGCGCGGTGGCCTTTCTCATAGTCTCCGAATGCCTTTCCGGCAGACAGGGCGTTTTCAATGCCCTTGAGAAAAGGACTTACGGCGAGAGGTTTGCGTATTATATGATAGTAATCGGCGCAATAATGCTTACGGGGGTATTTTATGCATCCGGACAATTTATCTATTTCCAATTCTAAAACTGAATACACTCGGGCAAAAGCAGTAATCACCATAATCGCTTTTATAGTCATATTATGTGTGATCATGAGCATTGCGGGCAAATCCTACGAGGAAGCGACTCAGCACAATACCATAAACTATTTCACAAAAAGCAGGTATGACGGCTTTTATGAGCTTCCGCAAAACTCCGTGGATATGGTATTTCTGGGCTCATCCCATTCATACTGCACATTTGATCCGGAAAACTTCGACGAGGCTTTCGGTACTTCAAGTTGGCAGCTGGGAACGCCGCTTCAGACAACGGATACTACATATTATTCCCTTTTGCGGGTGCTGGAGACCCAGTCGCCGAAGGTGGTTGTAATAGAGATCTACTGGGATATGCTGGATGACGATTTCCTTATAGAGCAGGCGAAGAACTTTTTTGCCGTCCTTGAGGATGACGAGCTTCAGAATGCTTACATAAAGGAGGTCTTTCCTCTGGGCGAGAAGGTGAAATACAGGATAAAGCCCATTCGGTATCAGGCGGATTTCTTCGCATATAAAGCTTCGGAAATCAAGAAATCCCTTCAGGAAAAATACGGGGTTTACGATCCTCCGGAAGAGGAAAACGCAGGCGAGGAATACTACCGCTCCAAGGGCTATGTGTACTGCGACTACGTTATGAGCGAAAGCGAGTATGACAAGACCAATCAGTATAAAAACTTTGACGGTCACAGCTGGGAGATGAAGCCGGAAAAGGCGGCATACCTTGAGAAAATCGCCAAACTCTGCGAGGAAAAGGGTATAAAGCTGATTTTCGTAACGGCGCCCATAGCTCAGGTCTCCATGGATTACATCAAAAATTACGACGAGGTCCATGACAAGCTTTCGGATCTTGCCCGGAATTTAAATGTACCTTATATAGACTACAACGAGAAGAATTACAATGAAAAAATACTCACAAACGAGTATTTCCGTGACGATGCCCACCTGAACGACAGAGGTGTCAAGGTCATAGACGGAATGTTTAAGGACTACCTTGTTGAGAACGGGTATTTTCAGGAGCGGATCGATAACGGGGAACAAACCGCTGATTGATTCGTCAAATATACTAAGGAGATGATCATATGAAAAAAATCGGAATACTGGCCATGCCTTTAATACTGCCTATCGCGATGACAGCCTGCGGCAAGGCCGAGGAGGAGACGGCGCAGAACATAAAAATCCTGACAGAGCCGCCGGCGCTTACTGTTTCCGGCGGAGACGAAAGCATAACGGCCATGAGAGGCACTTATGGATGGAACTACATAAACGACAAAAACCAGTCTACGGGAGTTCAGGCCGACAGCATACACCCTTTGGACGCGGAAAATGAAATCCCTTCCATAACTCTTCAGAAGAGCGATGATCCCGAAGAATCAGGGCTTGTGTCTCTGGAATGGGAAGAAATGCCCACTGAAATAGATGTAACCGCATGGGAAACAAAATGGGGCGACCCTCAGCACGCAGAAAGCTGGGGAGTTCTCATTGACGGAAATGAGTTCAATCTCAAAGAAGGGGATTATGTTTACGAAATAAAAGCCGCGTGGGGCAATAAGACAGAGTATAACGGCACTGTGTATTACAGCTTTTACGGAATACTTGAATAATAAAAAAAGGACGAGGATTTTTTTACATTATTTCCCCGTCCTTGATTTTTTTGCGCGGTCAACATTATTAAATTGATATTTATTCAACATTTCGCGAGAAAACCGCAATCCCGATGACCGTACCAATAAGAGCGCCAGCTAAATTAATCATGAAAAACATGGCGAAAGCCCGGTTTTCCGCTAAAGCGCTTTCAGTGACCGAGCCGAAAACTCCCATGTATATTATGAGACAGATGATCATACCTACCATAATAATACCCATGGGGATAAATTTTATTAATTGATTGTTCGCCATTTTGTTAATTACGATCTGCACAACAAAAGCCACCACGGCCGCTATAATAAATGTAATAATATTCATACTGATTACTTCCTTATTAAATAAATCTGATTTCTCCCTTAATTATATATCCCAAAACTGCACAATGCAACAGGAATGTATAAGCTAAATTGACCTGCGGTCAGCTAAATTTGCCTGCGGCAAGCTAAATTCCTTCGGAGCGAAATTGCGCTTAAGCGCAGCTTAGGTCAGAATCCTCCTGAAGTCGGATTCAATTAAAGTGCTTTGCACCGGCACCGTAAAGGTGCAGCTAAATTCGGCTTTCAGCCGAGCGAAATTCCTTCGGAGCTAAATTGTGCTTCGCACAGCTAAATTCGCCTTTGGCGAGTTCAGGCCGGAATCCGCTTTGCGGATTCAATTAAAGTGCTTCGCACTGAAACAGCGTATTTTTTTGTCTTAAATTTCGATTTTCGGTAAGTGTACTTTTTGTTCGATAACCTTACTATACTTACTACACGGGGTCAAGGGGCGAAGTCCCTTGCGGGTTCTTAGGGCAGAGCCCTGAGCCGCCGGAGGCATAACGGGTTCTTAGGGGCAAAACCCCTGAGCCCTCGGAGAGATTTTTATCCGCGGCAAATATTGATTTTTGGGCGTTGTTGTTGTAAAATTTATGAAGTGCATTGAAATTTATTATTCTTGGAGGAATTTATATAATGGAAAAAGAAAACGACGGCTTAAAAGGCACCGGTAACTTTATACACAATTACATCGTTGAGGACCTGGGCGAGAACCTGAACAAGATCCATACCCGTTTCCCTCCCGAACCCAACGGTTATCTCCATATAGGCCACGCCAAATCCATATGCCTCAACTTCGGAATGGCAAAGCTCTACGGCGGAAAATGCAACCTCCGCTTCGACGATACCAACCCTTCCAAAGAGGAAACGGAATACGTGGACTCCATCGCAGAGGACGTAAAATGGCTGGGCTTCGACTGGGAAGACAGAAAATACTTCGCATCCAGCTACTTCGATAAATTCTACGAAATAGCAGTAAAACTCATCAAAGAAGGAAAAGCCTTCGTCTGTGACCTAACACCTGAGGAAATGCGCGAGTACAGAGGCACTCTGAGCGCTCCCGGCAAGGAAAGCCCTTACAGAAACCGTTCCGTGGAGGAAAACCTTGACCTTTTCGAAAGAATGCGCGCAGGCGAGTTCCCTGACGGCTCAAAAACCCTGAGAGCGAAAATAGATATGTCCTCGCCTAATATAAATATGCGTGACCCTGTTCTTTACAGAATAAATAAAGCGTCTCATCATAACACAGGCGATAAATGGTGCATCTATCCCATGTACGACTACGCTCATCCACTGGAGGACGCCATCGAAGGCATAACCCATTCACTGTGCACAATGGAATTCGAAGACCACAGACCGCTTTACGACTGGGTAGTGGAAAATTCCGGATTCAAGGACCTTCCCAGACAGATAGAGTTTGCCCGTCTGGAGCTTACAAACACTGTCATGAGCAAAAGAAAGCTCCGCGCATGGGTGGAAGAAGGCATAGTAGACGGCTGGGACGACCCCAGAATGCCTACTATCTGCGGACTGCGCAGAAGAGGCTACACTCCCGAGGCGATTCGTGATTTCTGCGAAAGAATCGGCGTTTCCAAAGCAAACAGCCGTGTGGACAAGGGCCTTTTGGAATATTGCATAAGAGACGACCTGAAACCCAAAGCTCCCGTAATCATGGGCGTTCTGGATCCTCTTAAGGTGGTAATCACCAACTACCCTGAAGGCCAGACGGAAATGGTTGACGTGGAGAATAACCCTGCGAACCCCGAAATGGGCACGCGTCAGGTTCCTTTCTCCCGTGAGATTTATGTGGAGAAAGACGATTTCATGGAAGAACCCGTAAAGAAATTTTTCCGTCTCGCTCCCGGAAAAGAGGTCCGTCTCAAAGGCGCATACTTTGTGACCTGCACGGACTTCGTAAAGGATGACGCTGGGAACGTGGTTGAGGTACACTGCACATATGACCCCGAAACAAGAAGCGGAAGCGGTTTCAACGGCAGAAAAGTAAAAGGTACGCTCCACTGGGTCGACGCTTCAAGAAATCTCAAAGCGGAAGTCCGCCTTTACGAGGATATGATGATCGACACGGAAGACGGCCAGGTTATGAACCCCGATTCCCTTATCGTCAAGAAGGACTGCGTACTTGAGGAAGGCGCCGCGAACGCGAAACCCGGCGAAAGATACCAGTTCATGAGAAACGGATACTTCATTGTGGACACAAAAGACTCCGCGGAAGGCAGACCCGTATTCAACAGAATCGTATCCCTGAAATCTTCTTTTAAATTGAAATAATAAGTTTGACGAGCCTGTTTCGGCTTTACTCCGGAACAGGTTTTTTCAAGTAAAAAAACTGCCGCGGCGCATTTTTTGTTGTGCAGGTTTATCGTTTAGAAGATAATGGGATTGTTAAGCAATTTTTTTGTTGATTTATGGGATTAGTCGTGTTATTATAAGTATAATTATTATAAAAAATGGGATTTTATAAAAAATATCGGTTTGCATATTTAAAATAAATATTTTCGATGTTAAAAAAGTTTGTTATAATTGGCGAATATGCACAAATTGAATCCTTGGGCGCTTATAGTGAAATTGTACACTAAAACAGGTGAACGACCCTTCGATTTTTATAAGAATGCAAATTGACAAAAGAAATTACATCTCGTATAATAATTATGTAACAATTATGTAACAAAAAGGATTGGTGACGTATGAGTCTGAGAAAAATGCTATTTGCAGGCGTACTGGCCGGCGTGCTTACAGCAGTAAACATCGCACCGGTTTCAGCGGCTGTATGGGACACCGTTACAACTGACGGAGTGAACTTAAGAACAGCAGCTTCGACTGATTCAGATGTAGCGAAAGTTTTATATAAAGGTACAAATATTACCGTAGCAGGCATGGAAGGTTCATGGTATGCGCTTTCCACAGCTAATTACGGTACAGCATATATACATAGTGATTTCTTTAAGGTTACTTCAGCAGACGCGACTGTAACATCTGACAGCGTAAATGTAAGAAGAACAGCCGAGATCACGGATAACGTAGTAGGACAGCTTCATGACGGAAACGCAGTTACCGTTACAGGACAGGCTAATGACTGGTACAGAATCAACTTCAACGGTTCATCGGCTTTTGTATCAAAGGATTTTGTTGAAGGCAATATGCTCGATTATGTTGAAAATGTAGGTTCGGTATCATTAGAGGCAGCGGAAGCTCCCGCTGAGGCAGCGCCTGCGGCTGAGTCTGATAATCCCTTCGCGGCATACAGCAGCGCGCTGGTTGTTGCGGAAGCAGGTCTTAACCTGAGAAAAGAAGCTACGGCGACTTCAGGAGTTGTAAAATTAATCCCCACAGGAGCTACAATTTATGTTGTAAACATAGATGAAAACGGCTGGGCGTATGTTAAATGCGTTTCAGGCGCGGAAGGATATGTAGCAGCTGAATTCCTTGAGATTGACGGAGTAAACGAAAACATAAAAACAACAGATCCTCTCATGGAAGCTAAGAAATTCGTTGCGGAAGGCGAATGGGAATTCGATAATGAAGCCGGAATCGAAGCTGGTTCTCTTGTAGACCAGATCATCAATTACGCTAAGATGTATATCGGAACACCTTATGTTTGGGCAGGCACAGACCTGGAAACAGGCGTTGACTGTTCGGGATTTATCTATTGCGTATTGAAAAACTTCGGAATTTCAGTAATCAGAACATCCAAGGGTATGTCTACACAGGGTACATACGTTAAGAAGGACGACCTTCAGCCCGGAGATCTGGTATTCTTCGACAGCGACGGAGTAAATGACGGCAACGTAAGCCACGTTGGTATGTATATCGGAAACGGAAAATATATTCATTCCTCATCCGGTAAGGCATACGGAGTTACAATTACAAATCTTGGCGATGATTACAGCACAAGAACATATGTAACAGCAAGAAGAGTATTCTAAATGAAAAAGCATATAAAAGCCGATGCAGAAATTTTGCATCGGCTTTCGTTTTTTGTGTCGGAAATATAGTAATACGTTGGATTTAACTGCAATGCAATTTGAAGTTGCGGAAAAGAAACTTCAGGTTGGTGGATTTCGGTGCTTCATAATTGTATGCTTTTGAAAAGGAGGTGCATTTATGAGTTTTTCGGAAAATATACGGCAAAAAAGAAAAGATAAAAAAATGACACAGGAGGCTTTGGCGGAATTACTGGACGTGAGCCGGCAGGCTGTTTCAAAATGGGAATCCGGAACAGGCTTTCCTGACTTTGACAAACTCATTAAATTATCAGAGGTGCTGGATGTTTCTCTTGATGAACTGACAGACAAAAGTATTACTGAAGAGAAGGGGAGATACACAGGAGAAATAACTATAATTTCCTCAAGGGAAAATATTGTAATGAAATGTTCTAAAATCATATGTTCAAAAAGATTCCGCACAGGCAAAGACGGTCCCAAATATGCTTTGTTCGGCAATAACAGTGCAAAGACCAGAGGGGATAACGTATTTCTGGGCTGGTATAAGAATGAAGAGGATGCAGGAAAAGAAGCGGAGGAGATTTCAAAGGCAATTTCGAAAGGCGTTCCCGTGTATTATCTTAAATATAATGTTAAAGTTAAAAGACGTGGCCTGTCATTAAAAGCGGACGAATAGAAGTTTAATTGAAAAATAAGAAAGCACAACAGGTTTTTACCCGCTGTGCTTATTTTTATCATATCATAATTGAACTTTAATTTACGGCTTTATCCAAGCTGAGCCTTAGCCTCTGCTTCTGCGGCCTTCAGCGCCTCGTCGATCTTGGACGCGTCTTTACCGCCGGCACGCGCCATGTTGGGCTTTCCGCCGCCGCCGCCACCGGCACATTCTGCCGCAACCTTAACGATCTTGCCGGCATTAGCGCCTTTCTTAACAGCATCATCAGTAGCCATAACTACGAAGCTTACTTTTCCATTGCCTGCGGAAGCAAGAATAACAACTCCGCATCCCAGTTTGTCTTTGATTTTATCACCCATTGTCTTGAGACTGTCTCCGTCTGCATCTCCCGCATTGGACGCCACGATCTTAACACCGTTCACATCAAGAGCGTTCTCGCAGAGAGCGTCGACCGCGCCTGCGGCAGCCTTTGCCTTGTACGCCTCAAGCTCTTTCTTAGCGCTCTTTTCCTCTTTAACAAGATTTTCAAGCCTTGTAAGAAGCTGATCGGGTTTAGCCTTGAGGATCTTGCAGATTTCTTTTATCTCGTCTTCTTCCTTCTTGTAGAACTCCAGCGCGCCAACGCCCGTAAGAGCCTCGATCCTTCTGACGCCTGCGGCAACACCGTTCTCGGATATGATCTTGAATGAGCCTGCCTGAGCAGTGTTCTTAAGATGCGCGCCGCCGCAAAGCTCAATGCTGTATCCGCCCATGTCAACTACACGCACAACATCGCCGTATTTCTCGCCGAAGAGTGCCATGGCGCCTTTTTGTCTTGCCTCGTCCATGGAGCATTGTGAAATATTTACGTCCAGTCCCTCAAGGATCTTCTCATTTACCATGTTTTCGACCTTCTCGATTTCCTCGGGTGTCATTGCAGCGAAATGAGTGAAGTCGAAACGCAGTCTGTCAGCGGAAACGTATGAACCTGCCTGCTCAACATGAGTTCCCAGAACAGTTCTGAGGGCTTTCTGGAGCAGGTGAGTAGCGGAGTGGTTTCTGGAGATGGACATTCTGCGAGGCACGTCAATAGCCGCATGGGCCTTGTCCCCAACCTCAACAACGCCTTCGATAACCTTGCCGATGTGCGCAATTTTACCGCCTACAACCTTAATACAGTCTGTGATCTCTATCTTGCCTTTATCTGTGGATATTATACCGTTATCTCCGATCTGACCGCCGCTTTCTGCGTAGAAAGGAGTCTCCTTAAGGAATACGGAAACGTCATTTCCCTCAAAAGCGATGTCGCTTACCTCGTCATTTGCAATGATGGCGATGATCTCGGAATCATTTTCATATACGTCATAGCCGGCGAAAGCTGTCTCCATATCAACGGGAAGTCTGTGATAAATAGTTTCGTCAGCGCCCATGTATGTGCTTGTACCGCGGGCATTTCTCGCTCTTTCTTTCTGAAGCTGCATTTCAGCCTGGAAAGCGTCCTCGTCCAGGGAAAGTCCTTCTTCCTCAAGGATCTCAAGAGTGAGGTCTGTGGGGAATCCGTATGTGTCGTATAAACGGAAGGATTTTTCGCCGGACATAACCTTTTTGCCCTTTGCCTTCATTTCCTCAATGTCAGCCTTGAGAATTTCCATTCCTTTGTCTATCGTTTTATAGAATCCTGTTTCTTCAACAGTTAAAAGCTTGAATATATAGTCCTTTTTCTCCTCAAGCTGAGGGTACGCGTCTTTGGAGTTTTCAATAACCACCTCTGAGAGCTTTGCAAGGAAAAGATCCTTGATTCCAAGAAGTTTTCCGTGACGAGCGGCACGTCTTAAGAGACGGCGGAGAACATAGCCTCTGCCTTCGTTGGAAGGAAGGATACCGTCGGATGTCATGAATGTCACGGAACGGATGTGGTCAGTAATAACACGGATAGAAACGTCGGTTTTGTGGTCTTCTCCGTATTTTACGCCTGCGATGCCGCATACAGCGTCTCTGATTGCTTTGATTGTGTCAACATCGAAAATGGAGTCAACGCCCTGAAGGATAGTAGCCATTCTCTCAAGACCCATGCCTGTATCGATGTTCTTCTGTTCAAGCTCTGTGTATGTTCCGTCGGGCTCAGCGTTGAACTGAGTGAATACAAGGTTCCAGAATTCCATGTATCTGTCGCAGTCGCAACCAACTGTGCAGTCAGGCTTTCCGCAGCCGTATTCTTCGCCTCTGTCGTAATAAATCTCGGAGCAGGGACCGCAGGGACCGGTGCCGTGTTCCCAGAAATTGTCCTCTTTGCCCATGTAGAAAATCCTGTCTTTGGGAACGCCGACTTTTTCGTGCCAGATTGTAGCGGCCTCATCGTCGTCCTGATAAACAGTCACATAAAGCTTGTCCTCGGGAAGCTCCATAACCTTTGTAACAAATTCCCATGACCAGGGAATGATCTCGTTTTTGAAATAGTCGCCGAATGAGAAATCACCGAGCATTTCGAAGAATGTGCCGTGACGTGCTGTTTTGCCGACGTTTTCGATGTCTCCCGTACGGATACATTTCTGGCAGGTAGTAACTCTTTTTCTGGGCGGAGTCTCCTGGCCTGTGAAGAAAGGCTTAAGAGGCGCCATACCTGAGTTTATAAGCAGCAAGCTGTTGTCGTTGTGAGGGATAAGGGAAGCGGAAGGCAGTCTTAAATGGTCTTTGCCCTCAAAAAATTTCAGGAAAGCTTCTCTTACTTCGTTTACTCCCATGTATTTCATAAAAAATCCTCCTTGAGTTTTGAATTTACATTTGAATTTGTCGTAAAGCGCGGAAACCGTGCGTTTTATCATTCGGGGTGTAAAAAAATAAGGCCTTCGAATCCCAAAGGGACGAGGTCTCAAACTTCGCGGTACCACCCTAATTACAGCAATTTGATAATAGCTGTCACTTTAGTTTCCTTAACGCGGAAAATACGCCGTATAAATGCGGTGCGCATAAAAAGAGGCAGCTTCAAAGGTGTTTTTTACGGGTCTTTCAGCATATGCCCGCTCTCTGTGAAAAAATCGAGCCTTTTAATAATCCTCTCGTGCAAAAAATATTACTAATAAATTATATCATTATTGGCGGGTTTGTCAAGTATCCTTGATTTTACGGGCTTTTTATTTTCATTTGCGAGCTTATTGCGAGCTTATGAAGAAAACAAGGTTCTTATAAAGCGTTTACTGCACGAACTAATTCACCTATTTCAGTGTGAGTGTATACACCTTCAGTGAGGTCTTTTGAAGCGTGTCCCACGATCCTTTTTAACAACAACTGCTGCATTTGGCTTTTGTTTGCCATTGTAACAAATGTGTGGCGGCAATCATGGGGCAGGTGGTTTAATCCTTCTTTTTCCATAAGTTTCTGCCAGTGATAACTAAGCCGGTGATAGTTTATAGGTCTGCCATTGCGTTCTACGAGAAATTCTTTTGCGCTGCCATACCATTTTTCTATAATTGGCTTTATGCTGCTATGGATAGGGATTATTCTGTTTTTGCCCGCTTTGGTTTTCTTTCCGCCGATCATGTAGTTTTCAGAAAGATACACGTTTTCTTTGCGTATTTCTAAAAGCTCCATAGGCCGCATACCTGTATAGCATAAAACAATAGGTATTTCGGCAAATTCGTTTGTTTTGGCGCATTCCCATAACCTTCTTATTTCTAACTCCGTAAATGGTTTGTGCATGGTAGAATCTGTCTTTTCGCCTATTTTTACATAGGACGCATAATTTCTATTGATTATATCGTACTCTATAGCAATATCTAAAAGCATGTGCAGTAAAGTCTTTGTTTTATCCTTTGTCTGCCATTTTGTGGGTATGTTATCGATTATCTGCTGAAGGTGGTAAGTTTTCAAATCTTTTACCTTTGAATCATGAATAGCCTTCAGGTGCTTGTAAGAGCTGGTATAATCGGACATACTGCCCTTTGTTATAGAATATTCTTTCCGCTTTTTAAATTCCTTCCATAAATCGGCTATGGTTAATTGAGACAAATCCAGATCATAAGGGTTTTTGTTGTATTCATCGAGTGCGTTCAGAGCCTCCTTACTTGTAGCATAAAATCCCAAATACTTATAAGCTGACTTGCCCTCTTTGGTTTGCGATATACGAACAGCCCAGGGTTTGCGGCGGCTGCCTGAAAGTTTGTATACACTGCCAAAGCCTTTTGGACGTCTTTTCATTTTAAAACCTCTTTTCTATAAAATTTATAAAAATGTATGGATAAAAAAGCGGTTTAATGATATAATCAATAATATAGTAGGTGCGACCTTACTATAAACCACTTTTTTCTTTTCCCTCTATTTGTTGGCGCTGTAGAGGGATTTTTTATTTTGAAGGCGCCAATTTATGAGACGCCGGACGCCAGGCGACTATATAAACACTGTTTTCACAGTATTTTATCAATGAAATATTGCAAAGCAGAATTATTTATCAATGTTCTTTTAATATCTTTTAATTTAGCGATTTGAAATAGCTAAATTACTTTATGGATTAGCTATGCGTAAATTTTTGGTTTTTTTATCAATTGCATTCTTTATAACTGTGTTGAGTGATTAAAATTATAGCGAAGTTGATTAGTGCGTGATAAATCGTTATAATTAATATGATTATTATGCCCCATGAAGTACCCCTTCCACTATACGGAAAGCGGCGAAACCTGCGGGCGGTTTGATGCGCATAGCCTCTGATTTTATTTGCGGTTGAAATCAGGGGTTATTTTTGTCTGGATCGTCCTTGATACGAAATTCTTCAAGGGCTTCTTTTAGTATAGATTTATTTTCTGTAAATTCTTCACGATTTTTGGTTTGTCTTTCTATATCTTCAACGATGTATTCAAGTTGTAATTGAGATTCAGCAATTAATTCTTTTGCCTTTGTCGTTAAGTCGAACGCCTCTTTGCTAAGGTTATGAGCGTTGTATACCA
>JAFWDD010000069.1 GCA_017534115.1 Bacillota bacterium
ATTGAAAGATTGACCGGATTGAATTCTTTTTATTGAGTTAATCTCCAAAATATGATAAAATATTAAGGTTGAGTTTTACGGATCGAATTTTCCGGAAACAACTCATAACAAAATCACAGAAAAATGCTATACATTACATAAACGCAGAAAATCTTTAAAAACCCTTTCGGGCAAATTTGAAATAAACAAAAAGGAGTATACAAACATGAAAAGTCTTTATGATACATGGTTCTTCAGAGCTTATGACCAGAAAGATACGGCAGCTAAACAGAAAGTATGGGCAGACTATCTTCAGGCTGAACAGAAGATTTATGAAGAGATTTTAGAGAACAAAATTACAAAAATCGAGGGTACTATTGCTGAGCTTTCCGAGAAATACAATATGCCTCCCGATGAGATCGTGGCTTTTGTCGACGGAATAAACGAGGTTCTCCCTGAGCTTATAGACGTTAAGTCTCTCACAGAGGAGTCTTCTGTTGAACTCAATATCGACTTTGAAAAGCTTTATAAAAAAATGGTTGAGTACAGAGCGGACCATCTCTACAATCTTCCTCAGTGGGACAATATTTTCGACGAAGAGACCAGAAAGGTTTATTATAAAGAGCAGAAACGCTCCCGTACCATCGTAAAGGACAAAAAAATCGGCAGAAACGAACCTTGTCCCTGCGGAAGCGGCAAAAAATATAAAAACTGCTGCGGTAGATAAAATGGATACTTTGATAAAAAAGGTGGATGCCGAAAACCCCGATGAGAGCGTCCTGAAAGAGGCCGCTGAAATCATAAGGGCAGGCGGACTTGTGGCCTTTCCCACTGAAACGGTCTATGGTCTGGGAGCAAACGGTCTGGACGGCGAGGCCTGCAAACGGATCTACGAGGCAAAGGGACGGCCTTCGGATAATCCCCTTATACTTCATATCAGCGACAGAAAATGGGTCGGCCGTCTGGCAAGAGAAATACCTCCTGCCGGAGAGATCATTATGGAAAAATTCTGGCCGGGACCCGTTACAATAGTTTTTAAAAAGACGGATATAGTTCCCGATTCCGTAAGCGGCGGACTGGATACGGTGGCTGTAAGGTTTCCCGTAAATACGGTCGCTATGCGGTTTTTAGCGCTCTGCGATGTTCCCGTTGCGGCGCCTTCAGCTAATTCTTCGGGAAAACCGTCGCCTACGAGAGCTTCCCATGTGGAATTCGACCTTTCGGGGAAAATTGATATGATAATCGACGGCGGAGCCTGTGAATTCGGGCTGGAATCCACAATCGTGGACGTTACGGAGGACATTCCCGTGCTTTTGAGGCCCGGTGCGGTGACTTTCGAAATGCTTACGGAGGTTCTGGGAGAGGTTCGTGTGGATGAAGCCGTATTCAGCGGAAACGCCGAAAAGCCCAAGGCTCCCGGAATGAAGTACAAGCACTATTCTCCGCTGGCGGAGGTCATTCTTGTGGACGGAAAGGATTCGGAGGAAATATCCCGAAAAATAAACGCTCTTCTTGAAAAGGACAATGAGGAAGGCATTAAAAGCGGCGTCCTTACATTTGACGAAAGAGCAGGAAACTACCAATGCGAAAATATCCTTAGAATGGGCAGTGAAAATGATTTTAAGGAAATCGGAGCAAATCTTTTCAAAATGCTTCGGAAATTTGATTATATGAATGTTGACAGAGTTTACTGCGAGACTGTGCCGGCTGAAGGGGAAGGCTTTGCCATTATGAACAGGCTTTTCAAGGCGGCAGGCTTCAGAACGGTCTGATAATTGTGAAAGAAGGTCTTTAAAATGATAGCGATCGGATGCGATCACGGCGGATTTAATTTAAAGAAGGAAATTATAGATTTTTTGGAAGAAAATAATTACGAGTACAAGGATTTCGGAACATACTCCGACGAGGCCTGTGACTATCCCGTATACGCCGGAAAGGTTGCCCAAGCCGTGCAGAAAGGCGAGTGTGAAAAAGGAATCATAATCTGCGGAACCGGCATTGGCGTATCCATGACGGCGAACAAATATAAGGGCATCAGAGCGGCTCTCTGCGGCGACTGCTTTTCCGCCAGGGCCTGCAGAGAACACAACGACGCCAACATTCTTACCATGGGCGAAAGGGTCATCGGTCCCGGCCTTGCGAGAGAGATAACGAAAATCTTTCTTGAAACGCCTTTTTCAAACGTGGACAGGCACATCAGAAGGGTCAATATGATGAAAGCCCTCGATGAATAAAAGGCTTTTGCCTTAAAATATCCAGATCCGTGCTGAATTGAAAAGCGGGCGCGGGTTTGTCGGTGAAAGGAGCGGTAGCGTTGAGTCATAATTGGCCTTTATACATAATCGCGTTCGCAATGTCGCTTTTTATAACGCTTTTTACAACGCCTGTGGCAAAAAAACTATCCATAAAGTTCGGCGCCATCGACTACCCCAAGGACAGAGGCATCCACAAGAAGCCAATGCCCAGAATGGGCGGAGTTGCCATTGTTTTCGGATTTATGGTAACGGTTTTCGTGCTGATTCGGTTTGTGGATGAAGTTAATTACAGTCAGTTCATAGGACTGGTGGTCGGATCCCTTATAATTGCTGTTTTGGGCATGATTGACGACACGAGAAATCTTCCTGCAAGATTCAAGCTTGCGGTGCAGATAATTGCCGCGATCATAGTGGTGATTTCCGGCACGAGAATGCATATAATCCAGCTTCCTATGAATTCATTCCTGCGGGTGTTCAGTATTCCTATAACGATTATCTGGATTGTTGGCGTAACCAACGCCGTAAACCTGATTGACGGCATGGACGGTCTGGCATCCGGAGTTTCTGCAATAGCTTCCCTTTGCATAATGATCCTCTGCTTTATTACGGGAAGCGAAATGGCGGTATTTCTGTCGGCGGTGCTGGCAGGCTCATGTATCGGTTTCCTGCCCAGAAACTTCAATCCGGCGGAAATATTCATGGGTGACACCGGGTCCACATTTTTGGGATTCGTGCTGGCCGTAACCAGTATTATGGGCGTTTTCAAGGGATATACAATCCTTGCCCTTGTGGTTACCATACTTTGTCTGGGACTTCCCATTTTCGATACGCTTTTCGCCATCGGAAGGCGTGTTAAGAATCACAAGCCCATTATGCAGCCCGACAGAGGGCATATGCATCACAGGCTCATAGATAAGGGATTCAGCCAGAAACAGGCGGCGGTCATCCTTTACGGAGTCAGCGCTATATGCGGACTTGTGGCCATTATCATTATCGCGAAGTCTCCGCCGGCAATCATCATAACCATTATAATGGTAGTGGGACTGAGCTATGTTATACATCTGTTCATGAAACGGAATCATAATAGGAGAAGATAAACCTCTTGCATGGTATTGCGGGAGGTTTTTTCATGTTATTACGGTGTGTGGTATAATAGCCAAGGGGTGATTTTATGCAGAAAATATTGCGGAATGCCATTCAGTGCAGGACCTGTGGAGACGTGATAGAATCCACATATATCCACGATTTTAAGAGTTGTTCCTGCGGACGGGTCTGTGTGGACGGTGGATTGGACTATTTCAGACGGGGATTTGTTGAATCTGCTGATGATTATATTGAATTGGGAGAGGTGGAATGCGAGGAAGGAGTTCCCGAAAGGAAAAAAGCTCTAAATAGAGAAGGAGCGAAAAGACCCAAGACGAG
>JAFWDD010000070.1 GCA_017534115.1 Bacillota bacterium
GACCTGAATTAGTTCCCAAGGGGGACGGCTTCATTAGCGAAGCGTCTTCATTCCTTCATTTGCGAAGCAAACTTCATTGCGCCCATAGGGCGCTTCGCCCCTTGACCCGTGTAATTAGTATAAGATAGTTATTGGCTAAACTTATGTTTACCGAAAATCGAAATCCACGCCAAAACTCTCACTATTTCAGTGCGAAGCACTTATATTGAATCCGCAACGCGGATTCTGACCTGAATTAGTCCCCAAGGGGGACGGCTTCATTAGCGAAGCGTCTTCATTTCTTCATTAGAGCCATAGGCTCGTCTTCATTGCGCCGAAGGCGCCTTGTCCCTTGACCCTGTGTTTTTCAGGGGAATTTATCCAGCCAAACCAAAATCACCCAAAATACGCAAAAATAAAAGCATTTTTGCCGCAACCCGCGATTTTATCTCATAAATCTATAATTCCCGCAAAAAGAAATATAAATACGGGAAGTTTTTTCCGTCTTCCGCGCCGAAGGCGTTTCAGTTAAATCTGCCTCGGGCAGATTTTGACAATAATTTTTCATTATTCATTATTCACTATTCATCAGCACCATGAATGCCGATCTCCGGCCGGCTCTGCCTCTGCCGTGAATGCGAACATTCTTCCAGCCTAAATTATCAGCTTTCCGCCGCCTTTTTTCTCCTGTCCGGGGAGTATAAGTTTCTTTTCGGGGACGATAAGTTTCTTTTTGGGCTGAGGAAGGATCTCTTCCATTTCACGCTTGTCCTGCCAGAATTTTGTCGCGCCTTCCAGCTCGTTTCTCAGGATCTCCTTCAAATCGGGCGCGTTATACTCGTCGCACTGGGCGATGGCATATTTCAAAATCTCCTTATGCTTTTCCTCGTCCAGAGCGTCGCCGTTATGGACGCCTAAGAATTTGAATGTCTTGTCCAGGGAATCGGCGTCGTTGGCCGCAAGGATGATAAACCCGATCTTCTCGTCGTTTTCCTCGATTATATATGCCTGAGGGAGCTTCTTTTCCGTGTTCTGGAGCAAAAGGTCCCTGAAATCCGCCAGTTCAAAGCCTTCCTTTGCGAAGTATGAGCGGATGAAGCTCACCGCCTTGAAGGATTCTTTATAGTCTCTTATATTCGTTATTTTCATAATTCTACCTCTTTCAGAATATTTTATTACGTTCATTATAACAGATTTCCCGCAAATAAGAAATATTTTTTATCTGCATATTACGACAGGTCTTTCACAAAGGCTCAGGGGCTCTGCCCGACACCCTTTGGGTGCAGCAAAATACGCCTGAGGCGAGCTAAACAGACCTGCGGCAAGCTGAATTTGCCATTCGGGAAAGCTAAATCCATATCGGCAGTTTTACAACAATTTACGATATTCAGTGCGAAGCGCTTTAATTGAATCCGGCTTCAGACGGATTCTGACCACAGCTGCACCGAAGGCGCAATTTAGCTCGGCTGAAAGCTGAATTTCGCTGCCTGAAAGGCAATTTCACTCGCTGCAGGCGAATTTCGCTTCCCCGCAAATACATTAAAAAGGACCCGATTTCTCAGGTCCTGATAATTTTTTCTGCTTTATATATTCTTCTTGTCGTATCCGAAATTCTTCAGAAGAAAATCGCTGTCTCTCCAGTCCTTTTTCACCTTTACCCAGATTTTCAGGTAAATGGGCGAACCCAGGAGATTCTCCGCGTCCTGTCTTGCCCGCATTCCGATTTTCTTGAGCATTTCTCCCCTTTTGCCGATTATAATGCCCTTATGGGTGTCCTTTTCGCAGTAGATTGTGACTTCTACGTCAACCAGGTCTCTGCCTTCTCTCTTTTTCATGGAATTGACCTCGACGGCGATTCCGTGAGGGATCTCCTCCTTCAGAAGAAGCAAGGCTTTTTCTCTGACGATTTCCGAAACGATCTGTCTTTCCGGCTGGTCCGTCACCATATCCTCAGGGAAGTACATAGGACCTTCGGGAAGGTATTTCAGTATATTCTTTATAAGCTCGTCCGTGTTCTGACCTTTAAGAGCCGAAACAGGGATTACCTCCGCAAAGTCATAAAGCTTGCTGTATTCGTCAATAACGGCTAAAAGTTTGGATTTTTCCACCGTATCGATCTTGTTTATGACAAGGAAAACAGGCGTGTCCACTTTTTTCAGCTTGTTCAGCGCGAATCTGTCCCTTTCGGATATCTTCTCATAGGGCTCCACAAGAAACAGGCACACATCCACCTGGCTTAAAGCGTTTTCCACAGACCGCATCATGAATGTGCCCAGCTTGCTCTTGGGCTTGTGGATTCCGGGCGTATCGATGAAAATCATCTGGAAATTATCCCTTGTAAGGATTGCGTGTATCTTATTCCTCGTAGTCTGCGGCTTATAAGAAGTAATGGCTATTTTCTCGCCCATAAGGCAGTTCATCAAAGTGGATTTGCCCACATTGGGCTTTCCTGCCAGGGTAACAAATCCCGAATAAAATTTTTCCATGAATTATTACCTCTATTCTCTTTCATCCATAGGGATATATTCTTTTCTGGGACCTACTGCCATATAAGCGGGTCTTATGATCTTGTTGGCGTTAATAAGCTCTTCCATTCTGTGAGCGCTCCATCCCGCGATTCTCGCCATGGCGAAAATGGGCGTATAAAGCTCAATGGGAAGATCCAGCATCTTGTAAACAAAACCGCTGAAGAAGTCGATATTGGTACATACGCCTTTATATATCTTTCTTTCCTTCTGGATAAGCTCTATTCCGATACGCTCAACCGCAAGATAAAGGTTGTACTCGTCCACACAGCCCTTTGCCTCGGAAAGTTCCTTTACAAAGCCTCTGAAAACACGCTCTCTGGGGTCGGAAATCGTATAGATAGCGTGGCCCAGTCCGTAAATAAGTCCGGCTTTGTCGAAAACCTCTCCGTTCAGAATCTCGTCCAGATATTTCCTGAGGGCTCTCTCGTCCGTCCAGTCGGGAACATGAGCCTTTATATCCTCGAACATTTCCATGACCTTGATGTTGGCGCCGCCGTGCTTGGGGCCTTTCAGAGAGCCCAGAGAAGCGGCGATCGCGGAATATGTGTCCGTGCCTGAGGAGGAAACTACTCTCGTAGTGAATGTGGAGTTGTTTCCGCCGCCATGCTCCGCGTGGAGTATAAGGGCAACGTCCAGTATCCTTGCCTCAAGCTCCGTGAATGAGCTGTCGTCTCTTAACATATGCAGTATATTTTCCGCTGTGGAATACTCCGGTTTGGGAATATGAATAATAAGACTTCCGTCTAAGTGATAATGTTTATATGCCTGATAACTGTAAACGCCAATAAGAGGGAACATCGCGATAAGCTGCAGACATTGTCTGAAAACATCGGCAATACCGATCTTATCCGCTCTGTTATCATAAGAATACAGAGTCAGAACGCCTCTTGCCAGGGCATTCATCATATTTTTGCTGGGCGCCTTCATAATGGCGTCTCTTACGAATGACGGAGGCAGAGACCTGTATCCCGCAAGTACTCTTTTGAATTCCTCGAATTCCTGTTTATTGGGAAGCTTTCCCTGAAGAAGAAGGTACGCTGTTTCCTCAAAACCGAATCCCCGTTTATCCTTTATGCACCCTTCTATTATTTCTTCTACTCGTATTCCTCTGTAGAAAAGCTCTCCCTCGATGGGAACCATTTCTCCGTTTATTTCTTTTTTAGCGTTGATTTCGGATATATCCGTAAGACCTGTAAGTACGCCTTTTCCGTTTTTATCTCTTAATCCCCTGAATACGTGGTATTTCTCGTACATTTCCTCGCAAATATAGCTGTTTTCGAGGCAAGCTTTGGTATATTTGGCTACCTGAGGCGTAAGATCGCAAATATATCCGTCCGGCAATTTCTGCATGTTATCATCTCCTTTCTTATTTTTGCTGGAAAATTAGGTAGGTTATTAAATATTAACACAAATTTCCCTTTTCTTCAAGACCGACATATTTACAAAATAATTAAATATTTTTGGATTTGTTTTTTCGCTCTCCGAAGGCTCAGGGCTCTGCCCTGATAACCCGCTTAAGGCTCTGCCTTAAGAATCCGCAAGGGACTTCGTCCCTTGACCCGTGTAATAAGTATAAGATAGTTATCGGCTAAATACAATCTTTCCGAAAATCGAAACCCCAACTGAAACACACAATATTTCAGTGCGAAGCACTATAATCGAATCCGCAAAGCGGATTTTCACCTAAGCTCGCCAAAGGCGAATTTAGCTTCCCGCAGGGAAATTTAGCTTGCTTTAGCAAATTTCGCTCGGCTGAAAGCCGAATTTAGCTTCTTTTAATTTTTCTATGGAAATATCTTCTTACTTGGGATATAATTAATATAGGAAAGTATGACTTTTTAAAAAAACCAAAATAAAAACCATTTAAATATACATCATCAGGAGGAATAAAAAGATGAAACAACACATTGAAACATTGGCTGTACAGGCAGGATATACACCGGAAAACGGAGGACCCAGAGTGCTTCCTCTCTATCAGAGTACGACCTTCAAATATGACACCTGCGCAGAGCTGGCGGAGATTTTCGACCTGGATGCCAATAAATATATGTATACCCGGCTGGCAAACCCCACAAACGACGCGTTCGAAAACAAAATCGCCGCTATGGAAGGCGGAGTGGGCGCCATGGCGACATCATCGGGTATGGCGGCATTCCTGATTACCGTTTTAAATATTATGAAAACAGGAGACAGCCTTCTTGCTGCAAGCACAATTTACGGCGGAACTTTCACTCTCTGCTCCACAACCTTAAAGGATTTAGGCATTGAGGTAATATTCTTCGACCCTGACGACACAGAAGAAAACATCCTTGCTCTTGCCAAAGACAACACAAAGGCAATTTTCGGCGAGACCATCGGAAATCCTGCCGTAAACGTTCTGGATTTCGATAAATTCGCGTCCATAGCAAAAAAACTTGATATTCCATTCATCGTTGACAATACATTCGCGACACCCGTACTCTGCAGACCTCTTGAGCTGGGCGCCGATATCGTTATTCATTCCACAACAAAGTATATTGACGGACACGCTTCCTGCGTAGGCGGAATTATAGTGGACAAAGGCACATTCAACTGGAAAAACGGCAAATTCCCCGGATTTACCGAACCCGACGAAAGCTATCACGGACTCGTTTTCTCAGAAAAATTCGGAGAATTCGGCTTTCTTATGAAAGCGCGCTATCAGGTTATGAGAAACATAGGCTCAACACCTTCGCCCTTCAACAGCTATCTTGCCAATCTGGGCGCCGAGACAATGCACCTGAGAATGGAGCGCCACTGCGAAAACGCTCTCAAAATCGCGGAATATCTGAAAAACCATCCCATGGCGGAGGATGTTCACTATCCCGGACTTCCCGGAGACAAATATTATGAGCTTGCTCAGAAATATCTCCCCAAAGGAGCCAGCGGCGTTATCACATTCGGCGTAAAAGGCGGAAGAGAAGCTTCCTCCACATTCATTGACAATCTGAAACTCGCCGCTCTGGTGACCCACGTAGCGGACACAAGAACCTGCGTGCTTCAGCCCGCAAGCACAACTCACAGACAGCTTTCCGATGAAGAGCTCATCTCCGCAGGCGTAAGCCCTCAGCTTATCAGACTTTCTGTGGGCATCGAAAATTACGAGGACATAATCGCGGACTTCGAGCAGGCATTCGAGGCTGTTAAAAACGCCAAAAAATAAAAAATCAGAAAGACTCTAAAAATTCCGCTTAACCGCGGCAAATATTAAGGAGTGTCAAATCATGATAACCACAGTCAGCATTCATGACATTTATAAAATAATAAATTTAAACCACAGCGACCCTCATTCCATTCTGGGAATGCACAAGGTGGATATGCAAAACGGAAGATCCTTCATGGCTGTAAGGGTATTCATTCCCGGAGCCAGCGAAATCCTGGTATATTCCCTTTCCACTAAGAAGCTGGTCGCCGCTTTATCCAAGATTCATCAGGACGGATTCTTTGAAGGCATCTGCCCGGGAGCGACAGAGTGGTTTCCATACTATTTAAAGATAAAAACCGAAAACGGAAATGTTTGGGAGACGCCTGACCCCTACGAGTTTTCGCCTTCCATTTCGGAATACGACAGATACCTTTTCTGTGCCGGAAACCATTACAATGTTTACGACATGATGGGCTCTCATCCCATGGAAAAGGACGGAGTGCAGGGCGTATCCTTCACAGTCTGGGCGCCTTCCGCCAAGTCTGTAAGCCTTATAGGCAGTTTTAACGACTGGGACGGCCGGAGACATCAGATGCGGCTTCTGCCCAACTGCGGAATATGGGAAATATTCATGCCCAATCTTCAGGAGGGAGACATTTATAAATTTGAGATCCGCACCCAGACAGGAGATACACTCATAAAAACAGACCCTTACGGAAATTATTTCGAACTTCGCCCCAACACGGCGGCTGTTGTCTGGGATATTAACAAATACCAGTGGTCCGACAAGAAATGGATGGAGCACAGAAGTCTCGGACTGGACAAACCCATGAACATATACGAGGTCCACGCGGGAAGCTGGGCTCACATCGTTGAGGACGGATATACCCGGCCCATGACCTACCGGGAACTGGCATCCAAGCTCATACCCTATTTAAAAGAAATGTCCTACACCCATGTGGAGCTTCTTCCCATAACGGAATATCCCTTTGACGGAAGCTGGGGTTATCAGGTAACGGGATACTACGCTCCTACCAGCAGGTACGGAACACCCGAGGATTTAATGTATTTCATAGATAAATGCCACAAAAACGGAATCGGCGTTATACTGGACTGGGTTCCGGCTCACTTCCCCAAGGACGCCTTTTCTCTGGGACGCTTTGACGGCACCGCTCTTTATGAGCATCTGGATCCCCGTCAGGGAGGGCATCCCGACTGGGGCACATATATATACAATTACGGAAGAAAAGAGGTTCAGAATTTCCTCATAGGCAGCGCTCTTTTCTGGATAGAAAAATACCATGCGGACGGTCTCAGAGTTGACGCTGTGGCATCCATGCTCTATCTGGATTACGGCAAAAGCGAAGGCGGCTGGGTCCCCAACTATGTGGGCGGAAGAGAAAACCTGGAGGCCGTGGAATTTCTTAAGCACCTCAATTCCATAATTTCCAAAAAATATCACAGTGTACACATGATCGCCGAGGAATCCACCTCATGGCCGAAGATCTCCTCTTCTCCGGAAGACGGCGGACTGGGATTCACCCTAAAATGGAACATGGGCTGGATGAATGACATTCTTGAATATATAAAAACGGATCCTCTTTTCAGGAAATACCACCACAACAACATTACATTCAGCATGATTTACGCTTATTCTGAGAAATTCGTGCTGGTATTCTCCCACGACGAGGTCGTTCACATGAAAGGCTCCCTCATAGGGAAAATGCCCGGGGATATCTGGCAGAAATTCGCCAATCTCCGCGTGCTTTTGGGCTATATGATGACTCATCCCGGAAAGAAGCTTCTTTTCATGGGCGGAGAATTCGGCCAGTTTGCCGAATGGAACGAAACCAGAAGTCTGGACTGGCATCTCCTCCAGTATGACAACCACAGAATGCTTCAGGATTACGTAAAAAATCTCAATAAGCTCTATATGGAAGAGCCTGCATTGTGGGAGCTGGATTTCTCGCCGGAAGGCTTCTCTTGGACAGAATGCAATGACGCTGAAAAAAGCGTTATAACCTACACAAGAAGAAGCTCGTCCGGAGAAAAGCTTCTCTGCGCCGTGAACTTCACTCCCGAAACCTACGACTCATTCAAAATAGGCGTGGACGAAGCGGGAATCTATCAGGAAATATTCAATTCTGATAACGAGGCCTTCGGCGGAAGCGGAAAGACCAATCCGGAAAACATCGCCTCGGAGGCAATCCCCTGGAATTTCAAGCCTCATAGCATAAATATCACATTACCGCCTCTGGGCATAGCGATATTTAAACAAATACCAAAAAAATAAAATATTTCGTTGACGTATACAGAATATTTGTGTATAATTTATTAATGTAACTCTAATATGACCGTAATAAATTCTTCAGAGTTATTTCAGAGTTATTTAAGGAAGTTTATCTTCCGAAAAAGTTATCTTGCAAACCGGAGGGAGGGAAGTTAAATGTCAGAAGTAAGGGTAAAAGAAAATGAATCCTTAGATAGCGCTCTTCGCCGTTTTAAAAGAAACTGTGCAAAAGATGGTATTATGGGAGAAGTACGTAAAAGAGAACATTACGACAAACCCAGCGTAAGACGCAAAAAGAAATCAGAAGCTGCCAGAAAACGCAAATTCAGATAAGCTTGATTTTTAAAAGAGGTGTTATTTAAATATGGCATTAAAGGAACAACTTTTTGTTGACTTAAAAGAAGCCATGAAAGCAAAAGATACTACCCGAAAAAACACAATTCAGCTTATTCGCGCCGGTGTCCTTCAGATTGAAAAAGACAGCCAGACCGAGCTTGATGACAGCGGAGTTTTTGATGTAATCGTCAAAGAGCTGAAAAAGCGTCGTGATGCACTCGCCGATTTTGAAAAAGCAAATCGGACAGATCTCATCGATGAAACAAACAGAGAGATCGAAGTTCTCCTTGGATATCTTCCTGAACAGCTTTCTGAAGACGAGCTCAGAGAAATCATTCGTGAAACTATAACCGAAACTGATGCTCATTCAATGAAGGATATGGGTAAAGTTATGAAAGCTTTAACCCCTAAGATCAAGGGCAAAGCTGATAATAAATTAGTAAGCGGATTCGTTAAGGAAATGTTGGCTAATTAAAAATGATTAAAGACGGTATAAATACTTACCGTCTTTTTTTACGCCCTTTTGTCCCTTTTCATTTTTGCGCCCGGCACAGCATATAAATTTTATAAAAGCCTTTCCCGGGAGGAATTATAAAATATGCCGCGTATCAAAAAAACTATAACGGAAGCTCTTTCTCTTCCCAAAGAAGTCATGTTCGGCCTCCCCTATCTGACCCTCACGGGAAAGGAAGAAATCCTGATCGAAAATCACAAAGGCATTATATGGGCGGACTGCTCTTTAATGAAAATAAAATCCTCCTGCGGGATCATAAACATCACCGGAAAATGTCTTTCCATAAGAGAAATCTCACCCGGCTCAATCCGTGTTTCCGGAAACATCGAAAAACTTGAGTTTTTAATTTGAAAAAATATAGCAAAGGTGATATTATGCAGTCAGGTTTATGGAATTATTTTTCCGGATATGTTATTATATCTGTAAAAGGTTTTTCATGGGAAAAATTTGTAAATAAAGCTGTGTCCACAGGTATAAACATATGGGACATAAAATGCTTCGCGGACCGTACGGAAATGAAGATCCCACTTAAGGAATGCGGAAAGCTCAGGGACTGCGCCTTAAAAAGCGGATGCAGAGTTAAAATACTGGAAGAACACGGAGCTCCGTTCCTTTTCCGCAGGTTAAGAAAAAAAGGCTTTTTCATGTGGGGGCTTCTGGTATTTGTAACCTTTCTTTTCATCCTTTCGTCATTCATATGGGAAGTACGGGTAAAAGGCGCCTTGCGCATACCGGAAGAGGACATCCTCTCATTCGCAGCGGAATGCGGAATATTTCCGGGAGCAGGCAGGAAAAATATAGACACGGACGAGGCCGCCCGAAAATTCATTCTGAACTTTGAGGAGATCTCATGGATATCCATAGATATTCAGGGCACAAGGGCGGAAATCTCCATTGCGGAGGCTCTGGAGGAAAAGGAGCCGCCTGTAAGATCCGCTCCGTCCAATATTGTGGCGGACAGCTCCGGAGTTATAGACAGAATATATGTATCCTCGGGTACTCCCGCGGTTTCCGAAGGCGACACGGTTTTTGAAGGAGATATCCTGATTTCCGGGATCCCCTTAACTCCAGTAGACGGAGAATTTGCCCGGGGCGAGCCCGTACCCGCGGCCGGAAAGGTTTTCGCAAGAAACACATACTCAATTACACTGACCCTTCCAAAGACCCGTTGGGAAAAGGTATTCACAGGCAAATCCAGAAATCTGTATACATTAATACTTCCGGGAAAGGAATTTTCTCTTCCCTCATTCGCCAAAGAAGAAAAACCTTTCGAAATAACCGGTTCCAAAGAAAAAAGTCTTTCCTTCGGGGATTATTCATTCCCCTTTGGATTTAAAAAAGAAACCATATCCTTTTATGAGGAAAAAACACTTGTCTACACCGAAAATGAAGCCGAAAACATACTGAACAACCGGCTTTTATATAAATTATCCGGACTGGACGCCGGAACAAAAATACTGAATCTGACATCTGATTTTTCGGAAACACCCGATTCATTCGTGCTTAAGACCGAGCTTACCGTTTCCGAAAGCATAGGAAAAGAGGAGAACTTTTAATATATGGCAGAAAACGAACTTATATTTGAAATAAGCGGAGATTGTCTCCAGGCCGTGTTCGGCGAGTATGATTCCAACATACTTAAGCTGGAAGCAGCTTTCGGCACATCAATCGTAAACCGCGGAGATAATGTAAAGGTCACGGGAGATACCGACAACTGCAGAAAAACAGAAAAGGTCATCCGCTCTTTAGAGGCTCTGGCAATGAAAAACGAGCCCATTACCGAGCAGACCATAAACTATCTTATAGAATCCGTAAACGAGGACCTGACCGCTGTGGAGAAGCTTTCGGACGAATATATCTGTCTTACCCAGAACGGAAGGCCCGTTAAGCCCAAAACACTGGGACAGAAAAAATACACCGATCTAATCAGAAAAAACACAATCGTATTCGGCATAGGTCCTGCCGGCACAGGAAAAACCTATCTGGCTATGGCAATGGCCATAACCGCATTTAAGAAAAACGAGGTAAACCGCATTATCCTTACACGTCCGGCAATCGAAGCCGGCGAAAAGCTGGGATTCCTGCCCGGAGACCTTCAGCAGAAGGTAGACCCTTATCTGCGTCCCCTTTACGACGCTCTTTATGAGATAATGGGAGCGGACAACTTCCAGAAAAACATGGAAAAGGGCCTCATTGAAGTGGCTCCTCTTGCATACATGAGAGGCCGTACTCTGGACAACGCATTTATCGTGCTGGACGAGGCGCAGAACACCACTCCCGAGCAGATGAAAATGTTCCTTACCAGAATCGGATACGGCTCAAAGGCCGTCATCACTGGAGACGTTACGCAGATAGACCTGGCGGAAGAAAAGACCTCCGGACTTATCCACGCGGTTAAAATAATCGGCGATATAGAAGGAATCGGCATTATCAACCTGACCAACAAAGATGTTGTGCGCCATCCTCTTGTGCAGAAAATAATCGCCGCTTATGAAAAAGTGGAAACAAAGAAATTTTTAGACATTAAAAAACCCAACCGTCATACTCCGAGAAACGCCAATTTCCGGTAATTTCTCAGAAAGGAGGAAAATGATATAATGGCAAACAGCAGAAGAAAGAAAAAATCATCGAAAAAACGGACAAAAAATATGCTTTATATGATCGTGGCATTTGTCCTTACCATATTCTTTATTTTTTCCGGTTCATACGTAAACTCGACCTACAACCTTTCCGTAAACGACATATCTCCGACGCGTTTCACTGCTCCCACGGACGTTGTGGACAGAGTCGCAACGGAAAGACTGAAGGAAGAAGCAAGAAATTCAGTCGCTCCTCTGTATAAGCATGACAGTGGAGTTCAGGAAAAGGCTCTCAGCAACATAGACAGCTTTTTCAATACGCTGAATCTTGTCTATGACGAGAACGAATCCATAGCGGATACGATAAATTCCATTAAATCCAGCGGACTTTCTCTTCCCGTAGCTCTTTCCTATTCCCAGTATTACGCATATTTCCAGCTGGGAGACACGCCTCGGGAAGAATACCGCACAATGATTAAAAACACAGTTTCGGAGCTTTTCGAACAGGGTATTACCAGCGACACACTGGAAAGCACCTACGCTGCGGCGGAAGAGAAGATAAACACTTCGGCTTTCTCCGATGTTTTGAAGGAAACAGCGGCTTTAATCACCAATTCCGCACTCTCTCCCAACCTGGTAGTTGACGAAGAGGCTCTGGAGCTCGCAAGAGAGAAAAAGGCCTCCGAAGTAGGCGATGTTATAATCAAAAAGGACCAGAAAATAGTTGACGAAGGCGAAATCATCACAGAAGAGATTTACACCGTATTAACAGACCTGAATCTCATAAACAAGGCAAACTTCAGCACAGTTACAAAACCCTTCTGGGGCAGTGTGATCATCATATTCGTGCTGTTTATCGCCGCGCTCCTCTATTTCAGGGATCAGAATAACAAGATCCTCGAAAACACCAGAAACTCGGCAATGCTGTTCCTGTTTTATGTGCTGGCCATTGTGTGCGCGAGAATTATGGCTCCCATAACCAATTACAGCCTGATTCCTCTGACGGTTTTCGCAATGATAATCGCCACTCTCATAAACGCCCGAACAGCCATTGTAATGAACATATTCATAAGCATAGCCGCCATATTCATATACAACGGCTCGCTGGAATTCCTCATGTTCTTCATAATCACAGGAACGATCGCGTCTCTGCTCATGAGATACACCAATAAAAGGAATTACATCATGCTTATCGCCATAATAGTTGGCATACTGAATTTCGTATGTCTGGCGGCCATAAACCTGTTCTTCTACGCAACAGTTTCACAAAACGCGTGGAAATATTCGATTTTCGCCGGGGTTATGGGAATTATCCTTACAGTTCTTGCAGTCGGCTCAATGCCTTTGTGGGAAGTCCTTTTCGAGGTAAACACACCTTTAAGGCTTCTGGACCTCATAAACCCCACAAACGAGCTTCTGAGACGTCTTATGCTGGAGGCTCCCGGAACATACCACCACAGCCTTTTAGTAGCGAATTTAGCGGAAAACGCCGCAATCGCAACGGAGGCAAATCCCAACCTTACCCGTGTAGGCGCCTACTATCATGATATCGGAAAGCTGAAATTCCCCATATATTTCACGGAAAATCAGCACGGGGACAACCCTCACCAGTATCTTGACCCCTATACATCGGCAAAAATAATCATTGACCATATACCCTACGGAAAAGAGCTTGCCGTTAAAAACGGCCTGCCCAAAGCCATAATCGACATAATCTGCCAGCACCACGGAACCACACTGGCGAAATATTTCTATGTGGAAGCCGCAAATCAACTGGGAATCGAAAATGTATCCGAGGCGGATTTCCGCTATCCGGGACCTATTCCCCAGACCAAGGAAGCCGCAATCGTAATGCTTGCAGATACGGTTGAGGCAGCAGTCCGCGCCACAATGAACGCAGGCAGCGACCTTGACGAAATCGAGGCCCTTATCTCCAGCCTCATTAAACAGAAAATGGATGACGGACAGTTAGCGGCCGCTCCTGTTACTTTCAAGGACATTGACATAATTAAACACGAATTCATGCAGGTTTTCAAAGGAATGTACCACAAGAGGATAGCATATCCCGACCTGAATCAGAAGGAAGCGGAAAAGAAGGAGCTCATAGAGGCTCATAAGGCTCTTCCCGCGGAAGAAGAGATTGCGGCAGAAGACATTCCGGAAGGAGAAGAATTATGACCCTTGTAACGGATATTCGGGAAGATTTCGAGCTTTCCGCAGAAATGGAAGAAACCCTCAAAAAAGCGGCTCATGCTGTTTTTGAGGAGGAAAAGCTTGACGACAACTGGGAAATAAGCCTTTCCTTCGTCACTCCGGAGGAAATCCGCTCCATAAATAAAAGATTCAGAAAAACAGACGCTGTCACGGATGTGCTTTCATTTCCTGCGGCATACGATTATTCCGCCGAAGGCGAGAAAAACGAAAAAGGCGAAATCATTCTGGGCGACGTGATAATCTGCGTTAAAAGAGCAAAAGAGCAGTCCCTTGAATTCGGGCACAGCTTCAAAAGAGAGCTTGTTTTTCTCTACGTCCACAGCCTTCTCCACCTTCTTGGCTATGACCATATGGAAGACGGCGAAAGAGAAATCATGGAAAGCAAACAGAAAGTCATCATGGACAAGCTCAATATATTAAGAACAAACTAAGAGCTCAAAAGGAGAAAATTTATGATATCCGGAAAAAAATCATTGAAAATCACATCTGTTATACTGGCATCCCTGCTGTTTTTCGCAGGCTGTTCCTTTGGACAGCCGGAGACAGTCGAAGAACCACCCGTTGAGGAAGAAGTTGAAAAAACAAAGGAAATCGAGGCGACTATAATCGACCAGGAAAAGCCGGACCTTACAGGTCTTGCCCAGAATCCTCTCACAGGACTCTATATTAAGGAAGAATACGCCTCTCTCCGCCCCATCGGCGTTATGATAAACAACAATCATAAATGCCTGCCTCAAAGCGGTCTGGCTCAGGCGGACATATATTACGAAGTCCTTGCCGAAGGCGGAATCACACGCATTTTTGCCGTATTCCAGCATATGACCAGCGAAAAGATCGGGCCTATCAGAAGCGCCCGCGAATATTTCACATCCTTCGCTCTGGATAATGACTCCATATTCGTGCATCATGGCGCGAGTCCCACAGGATATAACGCCATACGGGAAAGAGGAATCAATAATCTGGACGGTATGAACGGCGGAATCGGCTTTTACAGAGATCCCGACAGGTCCTCGGTGCCTGCCATGTACGAACACAGCTCATACATAAACGCAAACGGAATTTACGACCAGATAGACAACAGAGGCTACCGCATAGCGCGAGACGAGGAAAAGGAACCTCTCTTCACATTCGCTGACCCTTTGGGCGACCAGATCGAGCTTGCCGACGGAACGGAAGCCGTAAGCGTAATCATTCCCATTTCATACTACCAGACATCGGAATTTTACTATATGCCTAAAAGCAGGCTCTACGAAAGACACCAGAATTCAGTGCATCAGATAGATGAGGAAACAAATGAGGTACTCACGGTCAAAAACATTATAATCCAGTTTACGGATATGTGGGCCGTTGCGGGAGACGATGCCGGAAGAATGGCCGTTTCTCTTGTTTCCAGAGGCACAGGCAAATATATAACAAACGGCAAAGCCGTTGACATCACGTGGAAAAAGGACAGCCAGTACGAGCCCACAAAATGGTATACTGCAGACGGCGAGCCTCTTGAGCTCAACTGCGGAAAGACATGGGTAATGGTAGTCCAGACAGGCACAAACGTAAGCTACGGCGAATAAAACAAAGGTGATTTTATGACAAACGAAGAACTTATTTCCATGGCGAAAAAGGCAATGGAAAATTCATACTCTCCCTACTCCGAATTCAGGGTAGGCGCCGCCGCTCTCGGCAAAAGCGGTACGGTTTATACAGGCGTGAACATAGAAAACGCTTCCTACGGAGCCACTGTCTGCGCTGAAAGATGCGCCATGTTCAAAGGCATTTCGGAAGGCGAAAGAAGCTTTTCCAGAATCGCCGTAGTCTGCGGAGCCAATCGGCCTGCTCCGCCCTGCGGAATGTGCCTTCAGGTCATGACGGAATTCATGGAGCCGGAAACAGGAGAAATCCTCCTTGAGGAAAACGGCGGAATAAAGGTTTACAAACTTAAAGAACTCATTCCTCTGGCTTTTAAGCTTTAAGGAATAAACAAAAGATTCGGAAGGATAATTATGCTTACTTGGGAACAATTGGAATATGTAACTAAACACTGCGTAAAATGCTCTCTTTGCGAAAGGCGGACCAATGTGGTCATAGACAGAGGAAGCCGCAGCGCCGGGATCATGTTCATAGGCGAAGGACCCGGCGAACAGGAGGATATCCAGGGAAAGCCCTTTGTAGGACCTGCGGGACAGCTTCTTGACAGGATACTCTCGGCGGCAGGCTTTTCCGAAAACGATGTCTACATCGCCAACATTGTCAAATGCAGACCGCCGGGAAACAGAGACCCTCTGCCTTCCGAGCAGGAAGCCTGCATAAATTATCTCCGCCACCAGCTTTTACTGGTGAAGCCAAAAATAATCGTATGTCTGGGAAGGATCGCCGCTCAAAGGATTATCAGCCCCGATTTCAAAATAACATCCCAGCACGGCATATGGATAGAGCGGAAAGGCTACTACATAACGGCAGTTTACCATCCCTCGGCCCTTTTACGGGACGAAAGCAAAAAACGTCCCACATGGGAGGATTTCAAGGAAATCAGAAAGAAATACGATTCCCTTTTCGGAGAGGAATCCGCGTTTTAAAAATTTTTTCAGCATAAAGGAGAAACATCATGACACCAAAATACACATTTGCAAAAATATTAATAATCCCCGCATTTTTCCTTTCACTGGTTACCATTCTATCGTTTTTCCTGTCCATACCCTTCAGCGAAAAACTGTATGATCTGGCGATTTTCCTTGCCGGACACACATCCATACTCTGCATAATCGCCGCGGCTATTGCGCTGGGATTATGCAAGATAGTCAGGAAAAAGACCGGTGTGAAAAGGCCTCGCTGGCTCCGCAACATGGGAATTTACTCCATAGTTTTTTCCGCGTTTATGTTTGGAGCAGCGGTTGTTGTCTACGCGCTGGGAAAAGTTTTCTGAATAACAAAAGTCTATCCGCCTCGGGTTCCCGAAGCGGTTTTTTGCCCAAAAAATATATTTTCTCTCCGAGGGCTCAGGGCTCTTTCGGGTTCCCTGAAATGCCGGAGCGAAACAAAGTGAAGCGGAATCATTTTAGGGTGATCTCTGCCCTGAGAACCTGCAAGGGACTTCGCCCCTTGACCCCATATAATATGCAAGGGAATGCTATTGGCTGTTTATATGCTTGTCAATAATTGAATTTATAGACGTTTTATATGCTGTTTTACGCACAAAGCACTTTAATTGTATCCGCCTCAGGTTCCCGAAGCGGTTTTTTTAATTGCCGGAAAACACAAAAAACCGCAGAAAAAAATTCTGCAGTTCCTTCAATTCTGTTCGGTTTTTTTATTGTCAAGCTCCAGAGCCTTTTCTATATTATAGACAATGGCCGCATCTTTATCTTTATCCTTAAAATCCAGATCCAGCACAAAAATGTCCTTTCCGGACTTTTCCGCATACTTAATAGTATTGCGGGTTCCGCCTTTTTTGCGTTTGTCGAAAACGGCGATCACCTTGTCGGAATTATCCACCATAAACTCATTACGCTTTTGAAAACAGCCTTTTGCATATTTTTCCGAGACAACGAAAATCTCGTCGCAGGCTCCGATTATCGCTCTGGTTTCCGGGTCCTTCGAGTTCAGCCTGCTTCTGTATGGCGCCGCGCCTTCCAGTACGATATGCGGAAAATTCTTCTTTTCGTCATACACTATCTGCGCCGCGTAAGTATCAACGCCTTTTGCCAGACCGCTCATGAAATTGGTGGCGCCGTTTCGGATCTCCTTCCTGATAAGCAGGCGCAGGCAGGATTTCACGTATGTAATATCCTCAGGTTTTATATCTCTGTGGCCTGTAAAACAAATTCTTCTCATTTGGTATTTCTCCCCATTCGGCATTAAATCGATTATACTCTTTTCCATATATTTACGCAAATAAATTTCACATAAACAGAGAAACTCATCGGATGGGGATTTCCGATGAGCACAATGCGATAAGAAATGGGGATAAATCTTATCTTGGAATAAATCACATATAAAATTAAAGAGTAGAAATGTAATTCATGTATATAGTAACATTAAACCAAAATTTTGTCAATATTTGTTTTCGTTTGGAAATAAAAATTTAAAATTTTCAAGGAGATGCACTTCTCGCAAAAAAATTTTCGGTTACAGGAAATATGCCAATGCCGCCACAGACACAAAGCCCGGGATTCCGAATATGGAGATCATGCCCAGGGTAAAAGGGTTCAAACCTATGCAGAATCCGGTTTCCGCGCCCAAACGGTTAAGTACCATAATGGCGAAAACACCTACCAGACCGTTTGCGATCAGTCTCAGAAAAACCGCCGGTTCTTTCGCGGCTATGGAGCCTATGGCAACAGAAAGGACGGCAATGCCCATCACAATATACAGCGGATTCATATCAGAAACAACACCGCCGCAATTTTTTCTGTGGATTTCAGTGCGTTTTCCGTTTTTTTGAACATTTGTTACCTCACAAAGACTTGTTTACTTTATTATAATCTGTATGTCTCAGATTTATGCCTTTTATACCAAAAAAAGAGTGCCATATTCCAGACACTCTTCGTATTTATTTTTCTCTCCGAGGGCTTAAGGCTCTGCCTTAAGAATCCGTTTAGGGCTCTGCCCTAAAAACCCGCTTAGGACTTCGCCCTAAGAACCCGTGTAATAAGCATAGGAAAATTATCGACTAATTTACAATTTTTTAAAAGATGTCAACTTCAGCCGAACAGTTACAGCATTCGGTGCGAAGCACTTTCATTAAATCTGCCGAAGGCGGATTTTGGCAATAATTATTCATTATTCATCAGCGAAGCGTCTTCATTCCTTCATTTGCGAAGCAAACTTCATTATACCAAAGGCGCGCCTTGCATTAAGCTCAGCAAAGCTGCTGACAGCCGGTCAATTCAGCTCTTTTTTCACCAGCTCGCCCATTTCCACTGTTCCCACAAGGGTTTTACCATCGCTCATGATGTCGGCTGTTCTGTATCCCTTAGCAAGTACGCTTTTAACGGCGTTTTCAACCGCTTCAGCCTCTTCCATAAGACCGAAAGAGTATCTGAGCATCATTCCAAGGGAAAGAATTGTCGCAAGAGGGTTCGCCATGTTTTTGCCAGCGATGTCAGGCGCTGAACCATGGATAGGCTCGTAAAGTCCTCTTGTGCCTTCACCCAGACTTGCCGAAGGAAGCATTCCGATGGAGCCTGTCACCATGGAAGCCTCATCGGAAAGGATGTCGCCGAACATATTTTCCGTAACGATAACGTCGAACTGTCCCGGATTGCTTACCAGCTGCATAGCTGTATTATCAACTAAAAAGTCATTGTATTCAACGTCGGGATATTCCTCTTTCAGCTTGTGCATAACGCTTCTCCAGAGGCGTGAAGTCTCCAGAACGTTCGCCTTGTCAACGCTTGTGACCTTGAAATTACGTTTCTTCGCCATTTCAAACGCAACTCTTCCGATCCTCTCGACCTCTTTTTCGGAATATGCCATAATATCGTAGGCTTCCTCGCCCATATTCTCTGTCTGGCGTCTGCCTCTTTCGCCGAAATAAACTCCGCCTATAAGCTCACGAACGATGAGGATATCCAGTCCTTCGCCGATTACTTCTTTTTTAAGAGGACAGGCGTCTGCCAGCTCTCCGAACATCATTGCAGGACGGAGATTTGCGAAAAGTCCAAGAGCGGATCTTAAGCCGAGAAGCGCTTTCTCCGGTCTTTTGTCTCCGGGAAGGTTATCCCATTTGGGACCGCCTACCGCGCCTAAAAGCACGCTGTCGGAAGCAAGACACGCGTCCACGGTTTCCTGAGGAAGAGGCATTCCCGTTGCGTCAATGGCGCAGCCGCCCGCAAGGACCTCGTTATACACGAATTCGTGTCCGAATTTCTCGCCTATTTTATCCAGAACCTTCATTGCTTCGTTTACTATTTCAGGGCCGATTCCATCGCCCTTTACAACTGCTATATTGTATTTCATTTAAATTATCCCACCTTTTTATTTTATGGAGTTAAGAAGTCCGCCTTTATCGATTATATCCTGCAAAAAAGGCGGGAAAGGCTCTGCCTGGAAGGTTTTGCCCGTTGTTTCGTCAATAATTTCGCCTTTAACAAAGTCAACGCTTACCTTGTCGCCCGCTTTGATGGCTTCGCAGGCTTCGGGACACTCAACGATGGCAAGACCGATGTTGATTGCGTTTCTGTAAAATATCCTTGCGAATGAATTTGCTATAACGCAGGATACTCCTGCCGCTTTAATGCACGCCGGAGCATGTTCCCTGGAAGAACCGCAGCCGAAATTGTTTCCTGCCACAATAATGTCGCCTTCCTGCACATTTTTTGCGAAATCCGTGTCGATATCCTCCATGCAGTGAGCGGCAAGCTCCTTCATGTCCGTCACATTAAGGTATCTTGCGGGAATTATAACGTCTGTGTCAACGTTGTCTCCGTATTTAAAAACTGTTCCCAGTGCTTTCATATTCAGTCCCCCTTATTTCAAATCATCAGGTCCGGCAATTTTGCCTGCCACAGCGCTTGCGGCGGCAACATAAGGGCTGGCAAGATAGATCTCGCTGGTAGTGTGGCCCATTCTGCCTACAAAGTTCCTGTTGGTGGTAGCAACTGCTCTTTCGCCTTCTGCTAAAATTCCCATGTGCCCGCCGAGACAAGGTCCGCATGTGGGCGGAGAAATAATACATCCTGCGTCAAGGAATATGGCAAAAAGGCCTTCGTCCATTGCCTGTCTGTAAATTAGAGGTGTAGCCGGAATTACGATACAGCGCAGTCCGTCAGCTACATGTCTGCCCTTGAGGATTTCAGCGGCAGCCTCCAGGTCCTCAAGTCTGCCGTTTGTGCAGGAGCCGATAACAACCTGGTCAATGGAAATATCTCCCGCTTCCGAAACAGGTCTTGTGTTTTCGGGAAGATGAGGGAATGCCACTGTGGGCTGGATCTTTGAAAGGTCTATAACGTAGGTTTCGTCATATTCCGCATCGTCATCCGCCTTATAAACGGTAAAAGGTCTGTTCACTCTGCTGTTTACGTATTCCAGAGTCTTATCGTCAACCTCAAAAATACCGTTCTTTCCGCCGGCCTCGATCGCCATGTTGGCCATGCAGAATCTGTCGTCCATGGAAAGGTATTTAAGGCCGTCTCCCGTGAATTCCATGGATTTATATCTTGCGCCTTCAACGCCTATCATACCGATAATTGTAAGTATAACGTCTTTGCCGCTTACATATTTTGAAGGTTTTCCCGTAAGCTCGAATTTTATTGCGGAAGGCACCTTGAACCATGCCTCGCCTGAATACATTCCGGCCGCCATATCTGTGGAGCCAACGCCTGTTGAAAATGCTCCCACAACGCCGTATGTGCAGGTATGGCTGTCTGCTC
>JAFWDD010000071.1 GCA_017534115.1 Bacillota bacterium
TATAATTGAAAACAACCGAAGTTATTTTTTGAAGTTATTTTTTAAGAGAGGAGATTATAATTATGAGGCAAAGGATAAAAATCATAATAAGCTTACTGACAACAGTGGCTCTTGTTGCAGTTTTGCTTCCTGCTTCGGCAATGGCCAACACAGAAGAAGGCTATATATATGACGGGTTAGGGCATAGTGACACAGAAAAAGGCGCAACATGGAATTATGATTATACAAACAGCAGCGATAATAACAGTAATTTAACTTATGAACAGATTTATACATTAACTGTTGATATAAACGGAGGAAAACCAGGACCCAACTGGCAGGAATCCATTCAAATTCCAGCCGGATTTCCCTTTATAGTTACAGACCCGTCGTCAGATAGCGAAAACTTTTCGTATCCTCCTGAAGGACTGGAGTTTTTAGGTGTTGAAGTCGACGGTATTAAATATGAACAAGGGGATGCGGTTCAGATAAACGGTGACACCATAATCAAACAGCTTTGGGGAACTTTTATTACCATAGACAAGGTTAGTGTATCATTTACCGTACCTGTACACGGTGATCTTATTTGGGATGTAGACGAAAACGAATATATTGTACCCGAGAACGGACACTATAGTATAGCCGCAAGAAGTTTTTATTTTAATAATGGAACACCCTTAGAAGATAACAGTACTTTTGAGGAAGGTTATGATTATACTCTGCGTGTGTTACTTGAAGCCGATACAGGATATATATTCAAAGGCGGTGTAAAGGATACAGAAGGCGCAGAAGCTCCTGCTGTTGAAGACAGGGTTAAATACTATATGAACGGACACGATGTCACGGAGAATATAGTTGCACCTTATTTAAGAAAATATGTCGCAGCGGAATATACATTTATAGTACCGTATGTTATTAAATTAGATACAAACGGCGGAAAAGTTTCAGTTGAAGACATTAAAGTGTGCAAAGGAGACAGCATCGGAAAACTTCCGAAACCTGTTCGCCCAGGATACAGATTTGACGGATGGTTTACCGAGATCGAAGAAGGTGATGAGGTCACATCAGAAACAAAATTTAATGAAAGCACAACAATTTATGCTCACTGGACTAAAATTAATTCATCCGGTGGTGGAAGTTCGGGAACTGTAAGCTATGTGCTTAAATTTGAAACTAACGGCGGCAATGAAGTGAAATCTATTACCGATAAAGCCGGTACAGTTATTAATCTTTCTGATTATACACCAACTAAAAACGAAGCCGTATTCGAAGGCTGGTATTCGGATGAACAGCTGACTTCAGAAGTTACATCCGTTACATTGAACAAAAATACGACCGTTTATGCCAAATGGTCCGACAGCATTGAATCTGTGCCTGCACCCGACAACAATAATTCCTCCGGAAATAACAATAATTCCTCCAAATTTAAAGATGTTGATCCGGGCAAATGGTATGCTGATGAAATCGATTTTGCTGTAAGCAATAACCTTATGACGGGTATTTCCGAAAATGAATTCGGTCCGGAATTATCTGTTACAAGAGGCATGATGATAACTACCCTTTACCGTATGGAAGGCGAACCTGCGGTTGAAGGAGCAGTTGAATTTAATGATGTTACGGAAAACACATGGTACACAAATGCAATCATTTGGGCAAGCAAGAACGGTATTGCTTCCGGATATACAGATGGTTCATTTAAACCCGGCCAGACTGTCTCACATCAGGAATTGGCGCAGTTTATTTATAAATATGCTGAATTTAAGGGTTTAGACCTTACGGCAAAAGGCAAAATTAACATTTTTACAGATAAAGACGATATTGGCTCCTGGGCCGTTAACGCAGTTGAATGGGCAGTAGGAGCAGGCATTATAAATGGAATGGGAAACGGTACAATTGCTCCTGACGCTATATCCACAAGAGCTCAATTAGCTTCAATTCTCATGCGTTTGAATGGTCTTATGCCGTCAGCGGGAAAAGAGTCTGCAGAAACAGTATCTGAATAGCCCTGAAAATATTATTTCGAAAACTTATTAAAGCGGTACAACTGTGCCGCTTTTTTGTATACATTAATTTGATTTTTACATCTGCTTTTTGACAGTTGTATATTCATCTCCCTGGCGGAAGTATGGACAGTCATAAAAAGTGTCGCTTATAAATCTTATCATTTCGTCTTCATCTAAATTTATGTTGCAAATATATTCTTCCCAATCATAGTCATAATCGTAATTAATGCAGTATTCGCACATGGACTGAGTTTTTTTCATAACCATCATTCTCCTTTGATATTTATTATAATAGCATTTCGCGCGGAAGATTTCCATAGTTTGCATTTCTTAAAAATGGATTACAAATAACGTAAATATTATTTTTTAATTGTTACCGTGAGGTGTTGTATGATAATATAAAAATACAAGAGCTTAATACTTTTGCGCCTTAAGGAGGAGTTAAGTTATGAAAAATATCGCGTTTTTCCTTACACCTAAAAATGAAGTAGCTTTTTTATATGATGATTTCACTTTGGAAGAAAGCCTGCAGAAAATGAGGCTTTACGGATATACATCCATTCCTGTAATAACCCGCAAATGCAAATATGTGGGAACTATAAGCGAAGGAGATTTCCTCTGGTACATTACTGACAACAATATTCGAAAAGACGAGTATAATGATATAACCGTAAAAGAAATCGACAATAATGAAAAGATTCAGCCTGTTCGAATTACCGTAGGCATAGATGAAATTCTGGAAAAGTCCATGAATCAAAATTTTATTCCAGTAATCGATGACATGGGGACATTTATAGGCATTGTTACAAGAAAGGAAATTATCGGGTATCTTCAAAATAAAGAAGATTGACATTGATTTATATATATTATGAAGGAGGAGTGCCAAATGGGAAAAGATAAACCTATTCCGATAATACTTTTGATTTTTGCCGTAGTTCTTTTCGGAGCTATGTGTGCCGTAGTCGGTTATAATTACGCTTATCTTGATTATGCAGGCAGACATATGGGATTCAGCGCTCCGCCCAGTGTTGCATTTTTGTACGCGATTCCTTTTATTGCGGCAATATTGGTGATGCTCATTCTTGCCAAAAAGCTTTCTGATAAAGGTTAATAGTTACAATAACAGGGTTGAAACACAAAGATTTCGATCCTTTTATTTTTGGTCAGCATTAAAATAGGCATCTGGAACGCTGCCTTTTATTACGGAATCCACAATAAGGATTTCCTTTTGAAACATTACGGATTGTTCCTTAAAAGGCATTACTATTTTTGATTCTATCTCCACGTCAAAATATATTTTGTAATTCACCTGATTTATTCCCGCTGATATTACCTGTGATTTTGTATTTATGTTTACCGCTCCGGCAGGCTTTACGTATATATTCAGATTCGGTCCCATATTGGAAAGCATATCTATTCCTGTAAGCATACCTATGGGGATTTCTGTTTTTAATCTGGATTTTTCCTGCATATAATCAGATATATACCTGCTTATTTTCGAAGAAAGATTGTTTATGAGAAGCATATCTGCAGAATAGGTATTTTCGGAATTATATATGAAAAAATCCGCTGCTTCCAAATTCATTTCCGATATGCTTGATGCAATAGCTTCATTTATGGCCTCATTTGCCCGTTCTTTGGCCTCTATGGAAGAAATCTCGATAATTGTTCGTGAGATTTTTCCGTCGCAGAGAACCAAGAGAAAAACCGCTAAAAATATGAAAATTATCGCATATTTAAAAAACCGAGGTTTTATACATTTGATTTTCATATATTTTACCTTAGATTTTTTCTCAATATAATATGACGTAATTAAAAAATGTAAACTAAATTTAAGAAAAAAATATACCAAATCGACATTATTTTTCTTTAATTTCTCTTTAATTGATATAATAAATCTGTTATAATAACATCTGATAAGGAGAGGATGTCTCATGAACTATTCTAAAATACCTGATAACGATAAGTATCAGAAGAAAATAAAACGTAAAAGAACTAAAAACAGAGTAGGAGTAATTATATTGAGAGTTATTATAATCGGAATAATCGTAGCGATTTTCTCTGTTTTGGGCGGAGCCATAGGCGCGTATATGGGAATTATAGGAAATGCTCCGGATATTAATACCATAGACGTTGTGCCCAAAAACTATACTTCATTTGTTTATGATAAATGGGGAAACGAAATAGATTCCTTCCATGGAACAGAAAACAGGGAATATGCTACAATCGATGAAATTCCTGACATTTTGCAGAAAGCCGTTGTTGCTATCGAGGATGAAAGATTCTATGACCACAACGGAGTTGATGTTAAAGGTATGTTCAGAGCTCTTTTTGAAAACCTGAAAAGCGGAGAGTTCTCACAGGGCGCAAGTACAATAACTCAGCAGCTCATCAAAAACGAGGTTCTTACAAACGAGAAAAAGCTTGAACGTAAGATTCAGGAGCAGTATTTAGCTGTTAATCTTGAAAAGAATCTTACCAAAAGCTTAGGATCAAAAGAAGCGGCAAAGAGCTATATACTCGAGCTTTATCTCAATACAATAGCTTTAAACCACGGACTTAACGGAGTTAAAACAGCGGCTGAATTCTATTATGGAAAAGAATTGTCAGAGCTTACATTGGCGGAATGCGCGTCCATCGCGGGAATAACCCAGAACCCCGCCAAATATTCGCCTGTCAGTCATCCTGAGGAAAACATAAAAAGACAGAGACGTGT
Source organism: Bacillota bacterium (assembly GCA_017534115.1). Lineage (GTDB taxonomy): Bacteria > Bacillota > Clostridia > Lachnospirales > Anaerotignaceae > RGIG5631. The sequence continues at coordinate 4,699 of JAFWDD010000071.1, forward strand.
TCTCGATAAAATGAGAGAACTTAACTTTATAACAGAAGAGCAGTACCAGGAAGCTCTTAATGATGATTATCTTTCCAGAATCGTTGGTAAGAAAAACGATGGGGAAGACAGAGCGATCCACAGCTATTTTGTCGACCAGGTTTTCTTTGATGTGGCAGATGACCTTATGGAACAGAAAAACATGACAAAACAGCAGGCATATAATCTTATATACAGCGGCGGACTTCAGATATATTCAACACAGGATATGTGGATGCAGAATATAGTAGATGAGTCATACAGAAATGATTCTCTTTTCCCGCCGAGAGGAAATTACCTTAATGCCACATACACCATTTCCATAATGGACAACGAAACGGAAGAACAGACCCATATTACCAGACAGCAGGCTGTAAACTCATGGGATGAAGCGGAAGCCTTCAAGCAGTCGGTAATAAACGAGGTCGTTAATGATTCAAATACTCTTGTTGCCGACAAACTGGATGTAAACCAGGCTCTTCAGTCCGCAATGGTTATTATTGATTACAGAACAGGCGCCGTAAGAGCTTTAATCGGCGGCAGAGGCGCTAAAAACGGCGACCTTGTATTTAACAGAGCTACACAGGCTCTCAGACAGATGGGTTCCTGCTTCAAAGTCCTTGCTGCATATGCTCCCGGAATCGATTTGGGAATATATTATCCCGGAAGTGTAATTGTAGACGAACCCTTAACCGTCGACGGCCATCAGTTCCATAACTGGTGGGGAAACAGTTACAGAGGTGCATCCACAGTCAGAGTCGGTATAAGAGACTCAATGAATATCCTTGCCGTAAAAGCTCTTATGAGAGTAGGTTATGACCAGTCGTTTGAGTATATGAAGAAATTCGGCTTTACAAGCCTTGTTGATTCAGAAGTAACACCGGATGGAAGAATAGTCAGCGATAAAGTTCCCAGCCTTGCGCTCGGCGGTATAACCTACGGTGTAAGCGTACTTGAGCTTACGGCGGCATACGGAACAATCGCAAATGGCGGTTTATATAATAAACCCATAACATATACGAAGGTTCTTGACCATGACGGAAATGTAATCCTTGAAAATAAAGTGGAACCTACAAGAGTTCTTAAAGAAACATCCGCATATCTTCTTACGGATATGATGAAGGATGTAATCACAAGCGGTACCGGACGTCTGGCAAGATTCAAAAGCATTAAAATGCCTATTGCAGGAAAAACAGGTACAACAACCGATGACAAAGACCTTGCATTCGCAGGATACACTCCTTATTATGTGGCCGGAATATGGCTTGGATATGATGACCCTCAGGTAATGAAATATGATAAGAGTTATCATCTCCTTCTCTGGAGTGATATAATGGAAAAAATTCACGCAAATCTGGAGTATAAGGAGTTTGAAAGACCGGAAGGCATTACAACTCTTTCCCTTTGCGGTATTTCCGGACTTACTCCTACAAGCTTGTGCGGCAGAGATTATTTCGGAAACAGAATGTCCGGAGATTTATGTGATGAAAACTTTGTTACAGAATCAGGCACATGTAATCTGCACAAGGAATACAGAGTATGTATGGCAACGGGAATGCTTGCAAATGAATATTGTGCAGCCTCAAATATAGTACTTGCAGTTGATTCCAGCGGCAGAGTCGTGAACCAGTCTTCTTCAGGCGTTCAGTTTAACCTTGGAAGTGTTTGTACTGTGCATAATGCGTCAAATCGCGGTTCCGCGGTTGTTATTGACCAGAATCCAACAGATGTAGTTTTGGATGAAAACGGAAATCCTATAACACCGGAACCCGGCGAAACTGATACAAACACAAATACCAATACAGATACACGCACTGATACAAATACAAATACTGAAACAAATACAAACGAATCTGATCATCAGGATCTGTCTGAATATGGATTTGCATGGGATGAGCAAGAGGGAAGATATGTAGAAATACAAAACTAAATAAGGTACAAGCGGCACGGTTCTTTTGAACTGTGCCGTTTTTATGAATAATCCAGAAAAAAAGCACCTTCGTTTCAGAAGGTGTTTTGTTATCATAATAATCTAATTCTTATCGGAAACTTTCCTAAGAATATCCATCTCGTGTACAGGCCTCGGAAATTCCATTTCCAATATCTCGTGAGGGTGAGGAGCTGAGGAAACCTCTTCGCCAATCTGATTTATGAGTTTTGTAACAGTCATTGTGAAAACCTCTCCTTTTGCCGGAAGAACCTCAATTTCGTCTCCTACACAGAATTTATTTTTCTGCATTATAACTGCTCGTCCTGTTTCCGGATTGTAATCCTTGTGGACTATGGCGATAAAATCATAATCCCGCTTATATGAACTGTTTTCATAAATCTGGCCTTCACTGTCGGGATTCCCGAAATAAAAGCCGGTGGAATATATCCTGTGGCTCACTTTTTCTGTTTCGGCATAGTATTTGCCAATGTTTCTCCTGTAAAGCTCAGGATCCTCATAATAATCATCAATTGCCTGTCTGTAAGCCTTTACAAGAGCCGCAACATAATTATGAGTTTTCATACGGCCTTCTATTTTAAAGCTGGAAATTCCGGCTTCTATGAGCTCAGGAATATATCCGATGAGATTCATATCCTTTGAATTGAATATGAATGTGCCTCTGTCGTTTTCCTCGATGGGAAGGTAAGTATCAGGACGGGTTTCTTCCACAAGATGATACTTCCATCTGCATGGCTGTGCGCAGTCACCCTGATTGGAATCTCTTTGGGTAAGGTAATTGCTCAACAGACATCTTCCTGAATACGAAATGCACATAGCTCCGTGAATAAACGCTTCAATTTCCATATCCTCGGGGATTTTTGAACGGATTTCGCGAATTTCATCCAGAGAAAGCTCTCTTGCCACAACTATTCGTCTGGCGCCTAAATTGTACCAGAAAATTGCGCTTTGATAGTTTGTGTTATTTGCCTGAGTGGAAACATGAATTTCAGTGTCAGGAGCGACTTCTTTTGCCAGCATAAAAACTCCCGGGTCTGAGATTATAAAAGCGTCCGCTCCAATTTCCTCAAGAGTTTTAAGGTATTCCTTCATAGGCTCAAGGTCTTTATTGTGCGCAAATATATTTGCTGTTACATAAACCTTAACTCCGTGTTCATGGGCAAATCTTATACCTTCTTCCATATCCGGAATATCAAAATTTTTAGCCTTCGCTCTCAGTCCGAAGCTCTTTCCTCCTATATATACAGCGTCCGCTCCGTAGGCAACAGCTATTTTCAAACGCTCTAAATCGCCTGCCGGAGCAAGAAGCTCAACCTTTTTTCTGTTTTCCATTTTTATCATTCCTCTTTTGCTTCTTTTACTTTATGGCAGAATGCAATTCCGTCTCCAATGGGAATCAATGCGGTTTCGAACACATCGCTGTGGCAGATTTCCCAGAGAAATGCACGCATTCTGCTGTGGATAGTACGCTGTCTTCTTGGAATCTCATATCTTGACTGGGAAATATTTCCGCCCTGGAATATATCGTCCGCAATAAGAATTCCACCAACATCAAGAAGCTTTTCTATATATGGCAGAAAATATATATACTGTCCCTTTGCGGCATCAAGAAATATAAAATCATATTTTCCTGTAAGGGTAGGAAGGATTTCTGCAGCATCGCCCTCAAGGACTGTTACCTTATCCTCAATACCCATAAATCCGAAAGTTTTCTTTGCCGAATTCAGCATAATCTCATATCTGTCGATTGTAGTTATTCTTCCGTCCTCCGCAAGGTATCTGCTTATCAAACTTGCGGAAAAACCTGTCGCCGTTCCTATTTCCAGAACGTTTTTGGGACGCTTTATTGAAAGAATAACAGATAAAAACTTTGCGGTTTCCTTGGGAATAGCCGGAATATTATCCGCGTAGGCTTTTTTCTGTACCTCTCCTAATTTCCCGTCGAAAAAGTCTTCAAGTTCATTTATATATTTTATGGTTTCGTTTATATTTTCTGAAAGATTATCCATTTTTTCACCTGAATTAGTTTGCTTTATAGGCTGACTTTGCGGCAATGAAGGAGTCATAGTCTTCACAGAATACATGATTTGAACCGCTTGCGGACTCCAGTACATAATACAGATAATTTGTTTCCGCAGGCTCTATTGCGGCCTCAATGGAAGCAAGTCTGGGGTTAGATATGGGTCCTAAGGGCAGACCTTCATAAACATATGTATTGTATGGTGAGTCATACTGCAACTGGTTCACAGTAAGATTATCTGTGTGCATACCTATTGCATAAATAACAGTAGCGTCTATCTGAAGAGGCATTCCCTGATTAAGTCTGTTGTAAATAACACTTGCTACAATAGGCCTTTCTTCATCAAGAAGTACTTCTTTTTCAATAATTGAAGCGACAGTTACAGCTTCATAAACAGATTTGCCGGAATCCTTGAGCTTGTCCTTAAGCTGATTCTGATAAATATTGTCAAACTGTTCAAGCATTACGTTTATAACATATTCGGCATTTGCTTCTTCAGCTATATAATAAGTATCCGGATATAAAAATCCTTCGAGTTTATATGTTACATTATCAGGTACGCCGTTAAGGAATTCATAATTGTATGTTCCGTTCTGTACCTGATTTATAAACTCATCGTGAGTGCATATTCCTTCAGAGTCAAGATAATTTGCTATCTGTTCTATAGTATAGCCTTCGGGAATTGTAATGGATCTGTTCTCCGAATTTCCTCTTTGAAGAAGGAGCATGATTTCCTCATCACTGAGACCGGACGGAATATTATATACGCCGAATTTATATGTGCCGTCGTATCCACCGAAACGGCTCTTGAATCTGAACATAAGCTCGCTGTTGATAAGGCCTTCGTCTTTAAGGTTTTTAGCAATGTCAGCTGTAGAATCACCTTCCGATACGGTAATTCTTGATACATCCGAATAATTTGGTCCTGTTTGCTCTGTGGATACAGTCTTAAACATATAGTTATAAGTATATGTTGCCGCTTTATAAACAGCAAAAATTACGGCCAGTGTAACAACAATGTTTACAACTATTCGTATTCTGCTGTATCTTCTTTTCTTTTTTCTAGCTTTTTTTGTATTTTTAGTAGATGTTGATTTTCCTTTTGCCATAAATTCTGCTCCATTTCTGTATAAATGTTCTTGATTTTATATCTCCGATAAATCTATAAATCTCTTTTTGCTTAAAGGTTCCACTGCATAGGGAGAAATTTCCGATATTGTCTTGATGTAAGCAGGATCTTCAAAAATTTCCGGGCTGGGAACATTTATAAATTCATCCGATGTTATAAGATCGTCATATAAAAGAATCTCCGTTTTTATATATTCGCCGGTATTATCTTCATCGCTGTCAATAATTTCTCCGTCGATTATTTCGTTTTCATCTTCAGGAGATTCAGGTTTTTGCGCATCTTCGTTTTGTCCGAATGAATTTTCAATTCCTATTCGTACAATATTAAACTCGTCAAGATTCAAAAGAGACTTCAGTTTAATGGCGCAGACCAGTTCAGATGAATTTTCGGAAGTTACAACAGATGAAACTTTTTCAACCAACGTATCTTCTGAATTAAACATGGGCAGAGCGTTATTTATGGTTTCCTGTCCGTTTATTTCATCCGCTTTCAATCCAACATATATGCTGTGCCACTTTCTTTCTATTTCAATTCCGAAGCTCTCTACGTTTTTCGCAGAATGAATCCAGGGTTTTTCAATCCTCAATTTTATTCCTGTAAGAAGAGGGCAGGCTGTAAGAACTTTCAGGGCGCAGTCTTCCGCCATTGTTTCCAGAAGATTATATGATGTGCCCGTTAAAGTATTAGTAATTATATCCGTTACCTTGTGATAATTTTCCGTATAATCCACATTGTCTGTTTTTCCTGCCTTCTGCGAATCGAGACAGCACTCGCAGGATACTAAAAACTTCTGGGGAGAAAGCTTTTCAACGGGCATAAGTCCGTGTACGCCGAATACTTCTAATTTATTAATTAAAATTTTATCCATGGTTATGAACTCCTAAATAATTATTTAATTGTTTTTTCATATAGGATAATTATAAAATTTATTATGGAAAAAAGCAATTACTATATTTTGATACTTTATTTAAAAAATTTGAAAATAAGGTTATTTTTCAGTATACTATTAATAAGAAGTTAAAATTTTAAATATAAAGTAATATCTTCTTAAGAATAATGTCAGGTATGAAATTGAAATTTGTGGTAAGTTTATTATAGGTTAATTTTAAATCTACAAGGAGTGATATAATGGAAAAATTTAATATTTTAGTTTGTGACGATGATAAATCTATTGTAGATGCTATTGAAATATATCTGAAACAGGAAAATTATAATGTTATAAAGGCGTCTAACGGAGAAGAAGCTCTTAAAATCCTTGAAGGAAACGAGATACATCTTATTATCATAGACATTATGATGCCTAAGATGGACGGACTTACGGCAACGCTTAAAATCCGCGAAACGATGAACATACCTATAATTATTTTATCAGCAAAATCAGAGGATACCGATAAGATAATAGGCCTTAATTTCGGCGCGGACGATTACATAACAAAACCCTTCAACCCTCTGGAGCTAATTGCCCGTGTAAAATCCCAGATGAGAAGATACACAAGTCTTGGAAGCATTGAGGAAAAGAGCAACTCAATTAAAATAGGCACTCTTGAACTGGACAAGGATACAAAAGAGGTTACAGTCGATGGAAAACCCGTTAAACTTACAGCTACTGAATACGGTATACTGAGCCTTCTCATGGAGAATGCGGGAAAGGTATTTTCCATAGAAGAAATATACGAAAAGGTATGGCATGAGATGTCATTCGCGCCTGAAAATACAGTTTCAGTACATATCAGAAGAATAAGAGAAAAAATAGAGATAAATCCCAAAGAACCCAGATATTTGAAGGTGGTGTGGGGTATTGGATACAAGATTGAAAAAATCGCGCCTGTACTCAACTAAATTAAAAGCTCTCGCTGTCATAGCCATTATTCTTTGCGCTGTACTCATTTGCCGCGGAATGTTAAACATTATAGAAAACAGCAGCATTTGGGGCGGTTTTACTTACGAATACAGCGACTATACAGATACGAGAGAATATAAGAATATATTAAGCCAGTATATATATGATACTGTAAACACAAAGCTTTTATATATTGATGAAGACAACATACGCTCAGGCGCCGCTTTGGACAAAGAAATCGTTTTATCCGGATTTTTCTCCCAGTATTCAATACCAAATGATGATCAGTGGAAGCTGGCAGAGCTTATAGACAGGTATAACACAGATGTCTATACCTATTTAAGAGGATATGACGAACTGGATATTAATGATGAGATGGAGAAATATGAAAAATATATCTCCGATTATGATTCTTACAAAATGTATGCCATAAATGCTCAGCTTAACGACTATAAACTGGCTAACCTGAGACTGGCAAAATATAAAAATATCGGATATTATCTTCAGGCAGACAGCCGTGCCGATAATGGCAACAGCGCTGATTTTGAACGTAAAGATTATTTCAATACCAGTCTGGAAAAAATAATATCCCAGGACAAATATACGGTAATTGACGGATCATATATAAACGGAATATATATACAGACCATAGGATATTCCTTCAACAATTATGCTGGCAGCGCCGAATCCATACTTGAGGATAGGGGATATACCCTTTATGCAGGAGCAATTCTTCCTCTTGAATATGAGGACGAGCTTTCTGAAAACTGGGCAAACTTTGATGCCAAAAAAGCGGATCTGCCTGTTGTGCTTGTTGAAGTAATTATCGGATTTGCTGTAATAATAGCTCTTTTCGCATATCTTGCCATAACGGCCGGACAAACAGAAAAGGGCGGAGAGGTTGTATTAAAAAGAATCGACAATATTTTTGCCGATGTGCAGACTCTGATAGTTATTTTTGCGATCGTTATGTCCGTATCCATCGGACTGTTCATGATAGGTGAGCTGAACAGCAACTACGCAGGCGGATTCACATGGATAGCTTTCACAGCCAAAGTGGTTTTATATATTCTGGTTATAATCGATATGATAATCCTTATGTCTTATACGGTTTCCATTTCCAGACTTGTAAAAGCAAGAAAGCTTGTGGAAAAATCTCTTGTTGCTGAAATCGGAAGGAAGCTTGCCGGAGCCATAACCAGAAGGTCTTTAAAAGGCTGGATCGTTCTTTGTATGTGTCTTTACTGGCTTATAAATACATTTTTCATAACACTGATTTATAATTCAACAGGCTCAAAAACAGCTATAATTGTACTTATAATAATATTTAATGTACTTTCTATACTTTTCTGTGTCAGAGCGGTTACGACCTTATCGAAAATCATGAAGACCGTCAGGGAAATCTCCAAAGGAAACCTGAATTATAAAGCTGAGTATTCGAATGTGTCAGGAACATTCGAAGGCTTTGCCGGAGATGTTGAGCTCATGCAGGAGAGGTTCAAGGATGCAGTCAAAAATGAGCTGAAGGGTGAAAAAATGAGAATGGATCTCATAACAAATGTTTCTCATGACCTTAAAACGCCTCTGACATCAATTATAACTTACGTAGATTTGCTAAAAAACGAGAAGCCATGCACCCCAGATGCGGAAAACTATATAAATATTCTGGATGAAAAAGCAAATAAATTAAAACAGCTTATTCAGGATCTTATTGAAGCAAGCAAGCTTTCATCGGGAAATATTTCCGTTGATAAAACAAAGGTCGACTTTAAGATGCTTCTGCTTCAGGCGGCCGGAGAATGCGAGGACAGCATTGAGGACGCAAATCTTTCAATTAAATATGACATTGCTCCCGAAGATATAAAAATTTCCGCTGACGGAAAGCATATGTGGAGAATACTGGATAACCTTTTCTCAAACGCAGTGAAGTATTCAATGCCAAATACAAGAATACACATTGAGCTGAAAAATGAGGACGAATACGGTGTATTGACAATGAAGAACATCTCAATAAATCCTCTTGATGTTAAGCCGGAAAATCTTACCGAAAGGTTTGTAAGAGGAGACCAGGCAAGAAGCACGGAAGGCTCCGGACTAGGACTTTCCATAGCAAAAAGCCTTGCGGAAATCCAGGGAGGAGCTTTCGAAATCGAAATCGACGGAGACGTTTTCAAAGCAATATTAAAAATGCCTTTATGGCAGGATGAATAGACAAAAACCACCTTTTAACAGGTGGTTTTTTTGTGTCTAATATTTTTTCCGTAAAGGTTTTATTTCAAATATTTACCGTTTTCATCAATAATATCATCAGGTTCTCTGTCAATCACAGAATTTACATTCATGGTTTTGGGGCATTTCCACCATAATTCATATTTTATACCGGAATCATCAACTGCCGCGGCCAATACCCATTCATCAGAACTTATGGCAGACATGCATCCTATGCTGTCATGATACTCAAAATGGGGTTCTTCAATAAGAGTGTATTTTCTGTTATCATAAATTATATCCATATCGCACCTCCTGTATTTTTATTTTAATTTATGTAAAAAAACTTTTCAACAGTTGTCTATAAATATTACATATATCATCAATAAGTATAAGTTATAGAATTTTAAGGGCATTTTTTACTATTTTTTGGGAATACTTTCCATGTGTATTTTAAAATTCCTAAAAATTCAACAAGCAAAGCTGATATATATAGAAATTTTTGTTATACTCAATCATTGAATGTCAAAATCAAATCCTTTATAATAAAATCGTAAATAGTTTAAACTGAGTTTAATTTAATATTTATCAAAAACAGCAAATAAGACAAGTAGTCCCTTTAAAGTTGAAAGGAATGTTTTTAATATGAATTTAATTTCATTGCTCCCATGTATTGCAGGAATCGGTCTGTTCCTTTTCGGAATGAATATACTGGGTTCATCCCTCGAAAGACTTGCCGGTTCAAAAATGCAGGTACTGCTTGAAAAACTTACAAGCAACAGAGCTAAGGGAGCTCTGTTGGGAACAGGAGTCACGGCTGTTATCCAGAGTTCTGCGGCTACAACCATTATGGTAGTCGGCCTTCTCAATGCCGGCGTATTTACACTTGCCCGTGCTGTGCCTGTAATTATGGGCGCTAATGTCGGAACTACCGTAACAGCTCAGATTCTGCGTCTGGGTGATATATCCGGCGGTGGCAGTATTATACTTACTCTTCTTAAACCATCGTCTTTCGGAACCATACTTATTGGTATAGGTGCTGTATTAACAGTATTTATAAAAAACAAAAAGAAAAACGATATAGGATATATTCTTATCGGTTTAGGTATGATATTCTTCGGAATGAGTACAATGGAAGCAACATTTGCCGGATTAAGAGATAATCAGGGATTTATTGAAGGTTTCCTCAAATTCAGCCATCCGCTTTTAGGTATGCTTTTAGGCGCCGGCCTGACAGCCCTGCTTCAAAGCTCATCTGCTTCAGTCGGAATTCTGCAGGCTCTCTCGGCTACGGGAGTAATAACATTTTCTACGGCAATTCCTATTATATTAGGACAAAATGTAGGTAAGTGTATTACCGTAATTCTGGCAAGCATAGGTTCCAAAAAGGATGCAAAAAGAGCAGTTTTTATTAACGTATTCAATAATATTCTGGGAATGATAGCATTCTTTATCGTTATATATCTATTCCAGCATTTTGTTGGATTTTCCTTCTGGGAAAAAGCTGTTTCAAGAGGAGATATAGCGAATTTCCACTCATTTTTCAACATAGTTACATCAGTGTGTCTTCTTCCTTTTGTTAATGGCCTTATTAATCTTTCTAAAAAGGCAATTAAGGATACCTATGAATCTGAGGGTGAAAAAGCTCTCGAAATGCTTGACAGCATACTTTTAAACAGTCCTAACTTAGCTGTTGAGCAGTGCAGAAAAACAGTTTTATGCATGGCGGATATAGCAGTGGAAAACTATAATTTAGCCATAGGGCTTTTTGATAACTTTGACAATGCGGCAATAGAAAAGATAAATGCCAACGAAGATATGCTGGATAAATTCGAAACTTCAATCGGTAACTACATATTGAAAATTACCGGTCTGGATATTAACAGCGAAGACAATATACGCGCCAATGAAATGCTTAAAACAATAAGTGATATTGAAAGAATTGGCGATTATGCAATAAATATATATGAAGTAGCGGAGTTCAATAAGGATAACGCATTGGACTTCTCTGAAAACGCAGGCAGCGAATTAAGGATAATGAGCGGTGCAGTAAGCGAAATCTTAACAATAACATTGGATTCCTATAAAAATGATGATCCGGATAAAGCTCTGGAAGTGGAGCCTTTGGAAGAGGTTATAGACTATATTCAGGAAAGGTTGAAGAGCAAACACATCTCAAGACTGAGAGAAGGTTTATGCAGTATAAATACCGGTATTTCCTTTATAGAAATAACTACCAATCTTGAAAGAATCGCGGATCACTGTTCCAACGTGGCTTTAAATGTAATCCAAAACCACTCCGATATAAATACAGATTTCAATTCTCATGATGTGCAGGATAAAATGCATAATGAACCCACAAAAGAATATAAAGAAAGATATAAAATGTATCTGGAAAAATATAACGTTTCCTGACATACAAAGAATTTATCCCGATGATTAAAAAATCTTCGGGATTTTTATATTTTGTGAAAACAGTATGTATTTACAGACCAAATATCAAATGGTATAATTTATATAACAGTCAAAAAACATTCAATTATACATATTACAATAAAGGATATACATCATGACGGATAATCTGCACAAGGGACACAGAGAAAGAATGAAAAACAGAATCATTGAACATGGACCGAAAAATCTTGCGGATCATGAGTTGCTTGAGGTCTTGCTCTATTATAGTGTTCCCATGAAAGATACAAACGGCCTCGCGCATAGAATTTTAAATGAATTCGGCTCTCTTAGCAATCTTTTGGGAGCGGATATTCCGACAATTATAAAAAGAACAAATGTTTCAAAAAATACAGCTGTGCTTATAACACTTATACCGGAATTTATGGACAGGTATAATGCTGAAAGATGGAGTGATAATAAAATAGATTTATCTTCATCGAAAACAGCCGTCGAATATGCGAAATCAATTTTAAATACAAAAACAAAGGAATGCTTTTATGCAATCTTTTTGGACGCCGGAAACAAACTCATAAAGAGTGAATTAATATCCGAAGGAGTTGTAAACGGTGTACTTGTAAATGTAAGAGGTGTTACGGAAAAGGCTTTAAAAAATAACGCTGTAAGTGTTATACTCGCGCATAATCATCCCGGAGGCAGTCTTATAGCATCAGCTGAGGATGTAGGGCTTACACAGACCATAATACACGCTTTGCGTTTTGTTGAGATAAATGTACTGGATCATATAATTGTGGCAAATAACGATTATGTAAGCTTTGTGGAGCTTGGCCTTATAAATAACGATAATAATTAATATTTTTGAATTTTTTTATATTAAAAAGCAAATACTGGATATATACAGAAAGGGTGAACGGTAATGAACGGTAAACTTTACAGATCTTCAGAAAACAGAAAGCTTTGCGGAGTATGCGGAGGAATAGGGGAGCATTTCGGTATTGATGCCAATATTATAAGAATAATATGGATTGTTATTACTATAATTAATTTCCCTCTGGGAATTATTCTTTATATCGCATGTGTATTCCTTCTTCCGAAGGATGAATCTAAAGAAGCATCTTCTGATTTTGCAGAAAACATACAGGACGTGTATGAAGAGTATGAGGAAGATGAAGATGAAGATTTTGATGAAACAGAATAAAACAGCATTATAAAGTGCAGTTTCTTTTAAAGAGACTGCACTTTTTGTATCTAAAAAAATACGAAAAAATGCACAAAAGCCAAAAACATCATTCTACCAGAAGTAAACACACATTGTCGAAACATCTCTGATTTATATCAGATAAATAATTTTTTAACAACCGTCATTTTGAGTACTCCACACAGGGACGCAAATCATTAATTGTTAAATTAATATCTATCTATTTTAAGTCTTTATTATTAACTACTGAAATATCTCCATTCTCAAATAAAATTCTTGACCTGGAACTATCAAGTCCCGCAAGAGAATAAGGTAAACTGCTCATATCTTCAAGTACGGCAACCGTTTCTCCTGTTGGAATAAATACTTTTTCTCCAAGAATAAACTTTTCCCATTTATCGCTCCATGTATAAGTTTCTGTTATTATCCGGCTGTCTACATTTATGAAATCCTCATCAGAATTTATTCTTTCTGAGCTGTTTCCCTTTGCGCAGAAAAGATTTTGTTCTTTTGTGAGTATTATTTCCGGACAATCTCCGCTGATCCATTTTACTTCACTTTTCTGAGTAATTTTTTCCCATTTATTTTCTGAACTTTCCGAAGAGAAATTATCATTCCAATATGTTTCAATATCTGCGGTAATGGAAATAACTGGAGTTAAAATGTCATCTATGAATGCATATCCTCGTATGAATTCATCGGATTCAAAACATCCTAGAGACTGATTTACCTTTTCTCTGAAAAAAACTGCGTTTTTTGACAAATTTTCCATATATCTGAATTCTACGCTTTCCACATCACAAAAAGGACCTAGCCGGCATATGTACTTGTATTTATTTCCATCTTTGTAATATACAGATACAAAGGTTGCATTGTCGAGTTTTATTACAACAACCATATCCGGAGCTTCATCCGCCGTTACATCTCCGTAAAAGATCGAAAAAGACGATATATCTTCCACAGAATATTCATCTTCAAGGTTCATATCTTTTATGCATCTTTTCTGGAGCTCTGCTGTTTCCTTATTTCCGTCATTTTCCACAAAAGAAACAGGAATACTATTATGGTAATTAAATACAGCTTGAAGCGATACTGCTGCGGCCAAAACTGCGAATATCGCTATAAATAAGACATTTTTTCTATTTCTCAAACAATCATCTCCGGAAAAATATTATATAAATACTGTATAGGGTGTTCAATAAAACAAAAAAAACAAAATGGCAGAATATTTGTTGACAATCTACGAAAGTACCTATAAAATATAATTATCAATATAATTACTTAAAATTTATGTGAAAAATAATTAGTAGGAGGAACTTATATTATGAGAGAAGTAGTAATCGCTAGTGCTGTTAGAACAGCTGTTGGAAGTTTCCAGGGAATGTATTCTGATACACCCGCTGCAAAATTAGGCGAAATCGTTATCGTTGAAGCTTTAAAACGTGCAGGAATTACACCTGACATGGTTGATGAAACCATTTTCGGTTGTGTACTTCAGGCTGGTTTATACCAGGGCGTTGCAAGACAGGCAGCAGTTAACGCAGGTATCCCCGTAGAAAAACCCGCTGTTACAATCAACATGATCTGCGGATCAGGTTTACGTTCTGTTGAAATGGCAGCTCAGGCTATCAAATGCGGAGACGCTGACATTATCGTTGCAGGCGGTACAGAAAACATGACAATGGCTCCTTACGTTCTTGACAAAGCACGTGGCGGATATAGAATGGGCGACGCAACAATTTATGACTCAATGACAAAAGACGCTCTTACAGACGCATTCAACAAATACCATATGGGTATTACAGCTGAAAACGTTGCAGCTCAGTGGGGCATCACAAGAGAAATGCAGGACGCATTCGCATTAACAAGCCAGCAGAGAGCATCAGCAGCTCAGAAAGCAGGCAAATTCAAAGATGAGATCGTTCCCGTAGTAGTAAAAACCAAAAAAGGCGAAAAAGTTTGTGATCAGGACGAATTCATTAAACATGACGCATCAGCAGAAGGCCTTGCAAAATTAAAAGGCGCTTTCAAACCTGACGGAACAGTAACAGCTGGTAACGCTTCCGGTATCAACGACGGTGCTGCTTGTATCATCGTTATGGCTAAAGAAAAAGCTGAAGAACTCGGAATCAAATACATGGCTACTATTAAAGGTTACGCTTCTGCAGGCGTAGATCCCAGCATCATGGGTGTTGGACCTATCGAAGCTTCAAGAAAAGCTCTTAAAGCTGCTGGTCTCGAAGTTAAAGATCTTGACCTCATCGAGGCAAATGAAGCTTTCGCAGCTCAGTCATGCGCAGTTGTTCATGATCTTGGACTTAACACAGATATCGTTAACGTAAACGGTGGCGCTATCGCTCTTGGACATCCCGTAGGCGCATCAGGTGCTAGAATCCTTGTTACACTTCTTTACGAAATGAAGAAACGTAATTCCAAATACGGATTAGCTACACTTTGTATCGGCGGCGGCATGGGCACAGCTGTAGTAGTTGAGATGTAATTTTGACATCTTAAACATGTCTGTTTATTAAAGTTTATTAACACAAAGGGGCTATGACGAGACTTCTGTCTTTTCATAGCTCTTATTTTAAATTAAGAAAAAATACATAGCTTTTAATAGGTCAGACATATATTTTTATTGGTTTACTATGTAGCTAATAAAAGTATATGTTTCATTTATTGAAAATATTTTAGAAAAAGGTTTGATAGATAATGTTGGAAGTTTCATTGGTTGGAACAGGCGGTATGATGCCTATGCCGGGAAGATTCCTGGCTTCCATGCTTCTCAGATTAAACGGGAAAATGGTTCTTGTGGACTGCGGAGAATGTACGCAGGTAAGCTTGAAAATCCTCGGATGGGGATTCAAAAATATAGACGCGATCTGCTTTACACACTATCATGCAGATCATATATCCGGACTTCCCGGAATGCTTTTGACTATAAGCAATGCCGGAAGAGAAGAGCCGCTCACTTTAATGGGGCCCGAAGGACTGGAATATGTGGTAGAAGGCCTGAGAAGAATTGTACCGGAGCTTAGATTCCCAATCGAATTTGTTGAGTTTTCTCCCCAGAACGATAGAATCGTTTTCGGTGAGTATAACATCAGCGTTATTCCCGTACATCACAGAATAAAATGCCTTGCTTACAGATTTGATATAAAGCGTCAGGGAAAATTCAATCCCGAAAAAGCAAAAGCTTTGAATATACCCATAAATTTATGGTCCAAAATACAGAAAAACGGTTCCGCTGAATTTGAAGGCAGGATTTATACTCAGGATATGGTAATGGGCGAAGAAAGAAGAGGAATTTCTCTTTCATACTGCACAGATTCCAGACCGGGTAAAGATATTGTAGACTTTGTTCAGGGAAGCGACCTTTTTATATGTGAAGGTATGTACGGCGACGAGGAAAAGCTTAAAAAAGCAAAGGAATACAAACATATGCTGTTTTCCGAGGCGGCCCGAATGGCAAGAGATGCCGATGTAGGAAAGCTCTGGCTTACTCATTACAGCCCGTCAATGAATAATCCCGAAGATTATCTGGATAATGTAAGAAGCATTTTCCGCAGAACAAATTTGGGAAAAGACAGGCTTACAACAATACTTTCTTTTATAGATGAAGATTAAAAGAGGTTTTTTGATGGAAAAAGATATTTATGTTTTGGCAATAGAATCTTCCTGTGATGAAACAGCCGCGGCGGTTGTCAAAAATGGAAGATACGTGCTTTCCAATGTGATTTCATCCCAGATTGATATTCACAAGATTTATGGCGGAGTAGTTCCGGAAATCGCCGGAAGAAAGCATATAGAAAATATTGACTGGGTTATACAGAAGGCTCTTGATGACGCCAATATGAGTCTTAATGATATAGATGTAATCGGCGCCACATATGGTCCTGGGCTTGTAGGGGCTTTGCTCGTTGGATTATCTGAGGCAAAAGCTATCGCGTACGCGGCTAAAAAGCCTCTTGTGGGAGTACACCACATAAAAGGCCACATTGCCGCCAACTATATACAGGATGTAAATTTTGAGCCTCCATATGTTGCTTTGGTAGTTTCCGGAGGCCATACAAATATAATCTACGCAAAGGATTACACCGAATATGAAATTTTAGGAAAAACGAGAGACGACGCGGCAGGAGAAGCTTATGACAAAGTCGCCAGAGCTTTGGGAATGCCTTATCCCGGAGGTCCTGAAATAGATAAAGCGGCAAAGCTTGGAAATCCTGAAAACATTGAGTTTCCGCGCGCTCTTTTGAAGGATGAATCCTATGATTTCAGCTTCAGCGGATTGAAATCTGCTGTATTGAATTATCTGAATAAGAACAGAATGCAGGGAAAAGAAATTAACGCAAATGATGTCGCCGCCGCATTCCAGGAATCGGTAGCGGATGTGCTTGTAACAAAAACCATCCGTGCCGCAAAGGAAAAGGGCGTACAAAAGGTTGCTGTTGCAGGCGGAGTTGCCGCCAATTCTTATCTGCGCCTGAAACTTAAAGAAGAATGCGAAAAAAATGGATTTTCGCTTAATATTCCAGATCCGATTCTTTGTACTGACAATGCGGCAATGATAGGTTCCGCGGCATATTTTGAGTACAAAAACGGCAAACGCGATAAGCTGGATTTAAATGCCGTGCCGTATCTTAAATTAGGTGAAGATTAATTATTTTTTCTATTTAAATATATACGAAATGCTGATATAATGATTATATCGACAATATTTACGGTTAGGAGGATTAAAATGATAAACTGTCCCGAATGCGGAGCCGAAATCGGTGATGAAATTACTGTTTGTCCCGAATGCGGAGTAGGTGAAAAATACTACTTTACTTTGAAATTAATGCCTGATGCAATGCGCAGAACATTCTTCATGATAGAAGATGATGAAGGTATAGAAATATTCAAAACACTTTCAAAAGAAAATATCAGAGTTTTCCTCGGAGATTACGGTACTATTGCCGCTGTCCCCGTAAAAAAGGGTTTTTCAATTATGCCCAAATATATTATTAAACTTGATGATGAGGATATTGTTTTAAAACAAACCATGAAATCCTATTCAACCACTTGGGACGAGATTTCCTCCATATCTGAGGAAAGGCATGGATATTTGTATAAATTCATGGATAAAAAAGGTAATATAATGGCTACAATGATCATGAAGACAGGAGCCTTCAGAATAGACATTGAAACATATAACACCGACTTCCGTCTTATGTGCATAATGGCGATTATAGCCGAAGGTATGCTTAAGATCCGTATGTCCAGACCTGCCGGTATTTAATTTTATTAGTTATATGGAAATGAGGTTTTTAAAATCATCAAATATGTAATTGATACCGAAAAAATATCCGCAAGCGGAAGCAACATAAATGAAGATGCGGTTGTTGTAAGCGAAAAGTTTATTGCTGTAATTGACGGCGCTACCGGTTTGGGCAGAAATAATAATATGGAAGCAGGCTCAGATGCATACTGGCTTGCCAGCAGGACTGCCGAAATATTGGAAAAAGATCTTGGCAATAACAAAAAATCATTGCCTGATATATTATATTCCGCTATGAGTATTTTAAAAAGCGAATGGGTAGGCAATGAAACAGAAATGCCCTCATGCGGAATATCCATATTTAGAATTAATGAAGATAAAATAGAATATTTCGGTTTGGGGGACTGCTATGCGTCCGCTGTGTTTAATAATGGTGAATTTTTAAAATGGATCGAGAAAGATTTGACCATCCTTGACGAAAAAGCTCTTTCCGAAATGTGTTATTTATCCAAAACAAAAGGGATTTCCATGGTTGATGCCAGAAAGGAAATATCTGATATCCTTGCAAAGCACAGAAACATGAGAAACAGAGAAGGCGGGTACTGGTGTTTAGACCCTTCAAGTACAGGCATTTCTCATGGAAGACAAGCTGTTTTTTCCGCAGAGGACTGCAAGTCTCTTTTTTTATGTTCTGATGGCTTTTATCAGCTTGTGGGATTCAATTATTTCAATGATTTGCGTGAATTACACCAGGCTGCAGAAAAGAAAAGTCTGGAATGTTTAATGGACACATTGTTTTCTCTTCAAGAGCAGGATTATGAAATGACCAAGCTGCCAAGGTTTAAATTCCGGGATGATTCCAGTGCGATTATAGGAAAAATACGGAGGATTTGATAGGATGAAAAAAGGTGATATGCCAATTAGCGTTCCCATGAAAAATTTCAGATCTTATTGGAGATACTGGTTAAAAATGTATACAAAAAGTGTACTTAACAATCTCAGTATGATTTCTACCTTACTTACATTTTTCGGAGTAATAAATCTGGTGCATCCTGTTATAAGCAGTAAATACTATGTAGGTGTTTTAAAAGGAGCAATAGATTTTGCTCCTTTTGTTGTTGCCGTCATTTTATGGATCCTGGATTATAACCGCAATCTGGAAGACACATATTCCACAAAGAAAAACGTTGACGACGCATATGATGAAGTTATATATTCCAACTCTGCGTCACCTGATAATAATGACTGGGTAAGATGTACTCTTAAAATAAACGCAAATACAACGGAAACCGTATATTATAACAGCAAAATTAATGACTGGCTCATGTCAGAAGAGCCCATAAGCATCGAAAGAGACAGAAATTACGAAAAAAAACTTCGGAAAAAGATAAACTCAAAATGGGAATCATTATATATGCCGTTTCTGAAGCAAAACTACCGTGATGCCATGTATCTTGGCAAACTGTTTTATAACGAGCGGAAGTTCGGTATATCTCAGGAGCTTAATCCGGGCGATAAAAAAGTTAGGATTCACAAAACCTGTTACTATGATTCTTACCTGACCAATATAATACCTGGCAGCAGGCTTTTAAGAAATAACGATTTTAAAGTTGTGGCGGACGCTAGCGAAGATGATGTAATGCCCTATATTTTCGATGATATATTAAACGAGAAACATCTGCAGAAATATGAACATTTCATATCCGCCAACGAACCCGGCGTCACTACTGTGTGTATTCAGGAAAACGGATACATACAGCTTTGGACTCAGAATATAAAATCCATGTCAAACCAGGGTCAGATAGTGGCAACCGGAAGTGGTTCTGCCGACTGGACCGATTGCAGGAATAATTTTAAAAAACCTGACGGTTTCAGAGACACCATTATTTTTGGTATGGAGCGTGAAGCTTATGAGGAATCTAACGGAAATCATGATGTAAGCCGGGAAACATTTATGAAAGATATGGAAACAAGAATTACCGGCTATTTCCGATGGCTGAAAAAGGCCGGCAAAGCTGAGTTTGTCGGGTTATCCCGAATTAATGAAAGCTATGAATTGTCTCCCGATACTTCTGAAGTTTTCCAAAACAAAAGACCTGTTTTAATAAATGCTCAGACAATAGACCTCCTCAAAAAGAGCATTGAAAAATATATTAAAAAAACAGACGAATATACATATGAAACATCAAATGTTTCTGTTTCCTGTACTATGGCCTTACTGGCTTTACACAGAGAGTGCATAAGGTATTGTGAATCCTGTAATAAAAAGGGTGAGCATAACTGCGAAAAATGCTCTGAAAATCCCTATTACGTTCTGTTTCATGAATAAATAATGCGCATTACTGGCAATGGCATAATAATTATCAATTTTTTACCTGACGGCCTTCGTGGTCCATATGGTAATCATCTCTTATTATCAATTCGGATATGGGAACGATCTCATATCCTTTTTCTTTTAATCCCTTTATTATCCTGTCCAGAGCCTGGGGTGTGTATTTTGCATCATTATGGAACAGTATTATGGAGCCGCTGCCCAAATGCTTGTGATTCAGCACCTGATTTATCTCTGATTCAACACCATATTCTTTCCAGTCTAAACTGTCCACATCCCATTGAATTGTATAATATCCGCATTCTTCGGCGGTTTCTATGACCGAATTTGTATATTCTCCAAAAGGCGGACGGAAAAGATCCATTTCATATCCGGTTAATTCTTTTACTTCATTATGGCATTTGCGGAGCTCATCAGCTATCTGTTCTTTTGAAAACCTGCTCATATGCGGGTGAGTGGAGGAGTGATTTCCTAAGTCATGTCCCGCTTCATATATAAGTTTTACTTTGTCCGGATATTTTTCCACCCAGTATCCGCACATGAAAAACGTGGTTTTTACATCATTTTCTTTTAATATCGAAAGAAGCTCATCTGTGTCATCTGCTCCCCATGCAGCGTCAAAGGATATGGCTATTTTCATGTCTTTATTGTCTACACAGTATATGGGCAGCTTTTTCTCGCTTTTAGATATAGCTCTGGTTGCCATGGTATGTACAGTTTTGCCTGCCGGGGAGACTATAATGGCAAATACTATAATAAGAGCTATTATAACTATTTTGTATGTAATCTTTCCTTTTAGATCTACTTTAGTGTGTTTTATCATTAAATCAACTCCAGAATCTAATATTAGTAAATATATTAAACTTAAAATTTATTATTCCTGTTATTTTATTATTTTGAAACCTTGGATAATATAGGTATAATACTTGATTTTTTGGTATGTTTGTTATAAAATTATATAATGCTGTAAAGTAAATAAAATATTAAAATTTCGGTTTAAAAAACCTTATTTTCAGATAAAATGTTTCGAGGAGGACTATTAGATGAACAGCCGTTATGATTATGCAGCCATAGAGAAAAAATGGCGTGCTGAATGGGAAAAGAACCCCATCAATAAAGAAGATGACAAAAAACCCAAATATTATTGCCTGGATATGTTTCCTTATCCTTCAGGAAGCGGACTTCATGTAGGTCATTGGAGAGGATATGTATTAAGCGATGTTTTAAGCCGTTATAAGGTATTGCAGGGGTATCAGATTCTTCATCCTATGGGCTGGGACGCTTTCGGTCTTCCGGCAGAAAACGACGCAATCAAAAAGAATATACATCCAGCAATAGGAACAGCTAACAATATTGCAAATGTAAAAAGACAGCTTCATGAAATAAGCGCAATTTACGACTGGGATAGGGAAGTAAACACTACAGATCCCAAATTCTACAAATGGACTCAGTGGATTTTCGCTCAGATGTTCAAAAAAGGCCTTGCGTATGAAAAGGAAATGCCTCTTAACTGGTGTCCTTCATGTAAATGCGTTCTTGCAAATGAAGAGGCTAAAAACGGCGTTTGCGAAAGATGCGGTTCTGTTGTAACAAAAAGAAACCTCAGACAATGGATGCTTAAAATCACAAAATACGCAGACAGGCTTCTTACAGATCTGGAAGGTCTTGACTGGCCTGAAAAGGTTAAAAAAATGCAGACAGACTGGATAGGCAAAAGCTATGGCGCAGAAGTTGATTTCCCAGTAAAAGGCACCGATTTGTCCCTTAAAGTATATACTACAAGACCTGATACGCTTTATGGAGCAACATTTATGGTCCTTGCTCCCGAGCATGAAATGGTAAATGAAATCGCTACTCCTGAAAATAAAAAAGCTGTAGAGGATTATTGTTTTGCGGCATCAACCAAATCATCTGTTGACAGAATGACAGACAAAGAAAAAACAGGCGTATTTACAGGCGCTTACTGCATAAATCCTTTAACAGGAAAGGAAACTCCCGTATGGGTTTCCGATTATGTTCTTTCCGATTACGGTACTGGAGCAATTATGTGTGTACCTGCGCACGATGACAGAGACTTTGATTTTGCGAAGAAATTCAATCTGCCTATAATTCCCGTTATCTCTCCCGAAGGAGAAGAAGAGGGCGAGCTTGAAAAAGCATACACAGGCAACGGAAAAATGATAAATTCTCCCGCGTTTAACGGTATGACATCCGCTGAAGCAATTAAATTCGCACCCGGATATCTTGAAGAACACGGACTCGGAAAGAAAACAGTTAATTTCAAGCTTCGTGACTGGGTATTCTCCAGACAGAGGTACTGGGGAGAGCCTATTCCCATAGTACATTGTCCTCATTGCGGAGCAGTTCTCGTTCCCGATGAAGAGCTTCCCGTGCTTTTACCCGAAGTTGAATCATACAAACCTACTGATACCGGAGAATCTCCTTTATCATTAATAGATGAGTGGGTGAACACAAAATGTCCCAAATGCGGAGCGGACGCTAAAAGAGAGACAAATACAATGCCTCAGTGGGCAGGTTCATCATGGTATTTCCTGCGCTATGCGGACGTAAATAACGATAAAGAGCTGGCAAGCAAAGAAGCACTCAAAAAATGGCTTCCCGTTGATATGTATGTAGGCGGAATAGAGCATGCTGTATTACATCTTCTTTACGCAAGATTCTTTACAAAATTCCTCTATGATATAGGAGTAGTGGACTTTGAAGAGCCTTTCCTTAAGCTTTTCAATCAGGGAATGATAAACAAAGACGGCGCGAAAATGAGCAAATCCAAAGGCAATGTTGTTTCTCCCGATGATCTTGTAAGAGATTACGGCTGTGACTCTTTGAGAATGTATGAACTCTTTGTAGGTCCTCCGGAAATTGATTCAGAGTGGGACGACAGCGGAATTGACGGTGTATTCCGTTATCTCAACAGAGTTTGGAAGCTTATATACAATTACAAGGATAAAATAATCGCCGATACGAAAGAAACCGAATTTATCCGCAATAAAATGTCTTGCGAGATTACAACAAGACTGGAAGCTCTTACCATGAACACAGTTGTCAGCGGGTTTATGGAATATACAAACAAGCTCATTGATGAAGCCAAGAAAAACGATGGTATTTCAAGAGAAGCACTTGAAACCCTCGTAATCCTTCTTGCTCCCTTTACACCTCATCTGTCAGAAGAGCTCTGGAAAGAGCTGGGGCACGAGAATTCTGTATTTGCAGAAAAATGGGTAGAATGGGATGACAGCAAGCTTGTACTCAATACAAAGGAAATTCCTGTTCAGCTCAACGGCAAAATGAGAGCAAACATCACAATTTCCACAGATGAAAACAAAGAATCTGTTCTTGAAAAAGCTAAAGATGCATTAGAATCACGTTTAGAAGGATTAAACATAATCAAAGAGATTTATGTTCCCGGAAAAATTGTAAATATCGTTGCTAAGTAATTAAACTTATGTAATTTTGAACAGAGGAGGTCCGATTATGGGATTTTTTGAAAGTTTCGGCAGCAAGGTTCAATCCGGAGCCAAAAAAGCCGCAAATAAATCGCAGGATATGATAGAAGTTGGAAAACTCAAACATAAAATCAACGAAAACGAGAAGCTTATAAAAAGCAAATATATGGATATAGGAAAATACTTATATTCTAAATATCTTCAGGGAGAGGAAGTTCCCGAAGAGGTTCAGGGTTTTGTTGATATAATTACATTAAAAATGAAGGATATTGACAGTCTGAAACATAAAATCGATGACATAAAGGAAAAGAGCAATATTCCCGAAGAAGATATGGATTACGAAGAATCTGTTGATAATGAAAACTATGATGATTTCGAGGATGTAGAGGTTTCTGACAAAATCGAAGCATTAATGGGCGACATTATGGAAGAAGCTAAGGCTGACGACGTTATTTACGCCACAGGCGATGTAGCCGAGGATGTTGCGGAAGATATCAGCGAGGCAGTTGATAATACTGCAGAAACAGTTAAGGATGCGGCAGAAAATGCAGCTGATAAAGTTGAAGATTTAATTGAAGATGCCGTAGAATCTGTTGAAGACGCTGCAGATGATATTGAAACAAAAGAATAAAAATAGTTTTAAAATAAATCATATTTTTAATAATTAAAATCACTTTTATATAATTATATATTGTATAGAAGTGATTTTTGTATTTGGTAAATATATTTAATATAAATTAATACGTATAAAAATAAATATTTTTTTAAAGAAGCCTTTTCCAGAGATATGAGGAATATAGGTCATTATGGTACAGGTGATTTGGAACTTTCAATATCAAATGCGGAAGATTTTGAGAAGGCTAAGCTGTTAATAGAGCAGGCTTATAATATCAACTGAGATATTTGAAAATGCTAACAGCAAATTCGATATAAAAAGACTGGAGATATATTTATTCGCAAAACGTAAGTTTTACGAATAAATATATACTTAAATTTATAGAATAACTTATAATATTAAAAAGCACCTTGTTTTAGTTGTTAATTCTACTTCTATTAATAATTCGTAATTTTAATTTATTGTCCACATTAAAATTACAATTTAACTTAAAATATTCTATTAAAATCACTTTTCTTTAGGATTAAATACTAATGCCGCAATAAATCCAAACAAAATTGTGGCGGAAATTCCTCCTGCGGCGGCTTTAAGACTGCCTGTAAAAATTCCTGTAAATCCTTTATCTGCAACTTCCTTTAAAACGCTTTTAGACAAATTATGACCAAATCCTATTATTGGTACAGTTGCGCCGGCTCCTGCATAATCTGCAATAATCTTGTATATTCCGACACTGCCCAGAACAGCTCCGATACATACATATAATACCAGAATCCTTCCTGATGTTAATTTTGTTTTATCTATTAATAACTGTCCAATCAAACATATAAATCCGCCAACCCAGAATGCTTTTAAAATCTCACTCATTTATTTCACCCGGCTTTCTATTGCAATCGCGTGCGCTATTCCCGGGATACTTTCTCCCTGACCGCTGGATGTCGTACTCATAAGGGCTCCTGTAGGAATAAAAAGGATGTTTTTTAATTCTCCCGTTTTCAGCTTTGGATAAAAATATCCGCAAAATGTCACTGCGGAACAAGCGCATCCGCTGCCTCCGCTGTGCGTATCCTGAGCGGTTTTATTGAAAATCTCAATTCCACAGTCAGTTATCTTTTCTTCATTTATATAAATACCTTCCTGTGCCAAAAGCTGTTTTAATAACGTATGTCCCACATATCCCAAATCTCCAGTAACGATCAAATCATAATAATTCGGAGAACGTTTCGTATCCTTCAGGTGTGTTACTATTGTATCGCAGGCAGCCGGAGCCATAGCCGCGCCCATATTATTGGCGTCTTTTACGCCCAGATCTACAATTTTTCCCGCAGTTACGTGAGTTATACGAGGTCCTGAGCCTTTATTTGATATCACTACTGTGCCATCGCCTGTTATCGTCCATGTTGAGCTTTGAGGACGCTGATTGCCCATATCTAAAGGAAATCGAAACTGTTTTTCCGACGCGCAGAAATGGCTGGATGCTCCGGCAATGACATTTTTAGCGAAACCTCCGTCAATCGCCATTGCTGCAAGGCCCATAGCTTCTCCCATTGTTGAACAAGCCCCAAAAAGGCCAAAAAATGGCCGTCTGAAGTTCCGCACGCCAAATGTACTTCCTGTGTCCTGATTAAGTAAATCTCCGCCGAAAATATAGTCAATATCATCTATTGTCAAACCAGCTTTGTATACAGCTATTTTTATTGTATTCTCAACAATTTTGCTTTCAGCCTTTTCCCATGATTTTTCACCCTTGAGATTATCGCTTAAAATCACGTCGAAATATTTTTTCAATGGACCCTCGCCTTCTTTTTTCCCTGCTATAGACGCGGCAGAAATTATAACCGGCGGAGATGCAAATTTTATCGTTTGGTTCCCTATTTTCTTATTCATCAGAAAAACCTCCAAAAATAGTATATTATTCCGGCTGCCATAGATGTTAGAACTCCGTATACGATTACCGGTCCGGCCACAACAAACATTTTCGAGCCCAATCCCATTACAATGCCTTCCTTTTTAAATTCAATTGCCGGAGCTACTACTGAATTGGCAAAACCCGTTATAGGCACAATGGTACCCGCTCCGCTGAACCGACCTATTTTACTGAAAAGGCCCAAACCTGTCAGAATCGCTGTTGCTAAAATAAAAATGATATTGGTTATAAGAGCCGAATCATCGCTTGAATACCCTGTTTTGATGAAATTATTTGTCAAAATCTGCCCAACAACGCATATTCCTCCACCTACAATAAACGCCTTTATACAGTCAAATAATATTGGACTTTTGGGTTCCGTATTTTTTACCATTCGCTTATATTTTTCTGCATCTCCTTTATAAAATTCCATAAAATCACCTCAAATTTCAGTGTAAAATCCCGGTACAATATAATACAAAAGGGAACCTGCCAGCTTTCCAAACGCAAGAGACGTAACAATAAGCTGGGTCGCTCCAAATATCCTGAAACGCTTTACCGTTATGGGAATTATATTCAATATCTCTGCAAGTGACACAGCCAAACCTCCCACAAACATCCCTATAAAACAGCTTACAATAACAGCAGCAACAGCTCCCGCAGGAATACTGTAGTCTATGAAAAATGTTGTCGTACCCCATAATCCTCCCAAAATTATGGCATTTTCATATACAGGTATATTTTTTTCTGTTTTTGTCTTCTGGGCCAGCCTGGGAATAATTCCTATCATTGCTATAAACGCAAAAACACCTCCGGAAATCACCAGCCCCGATGAAAAGGAGATCAATATTACAATCAAATTCTTCGCGAAAATCATGTTCCTTCCCTTTCCTTATTGTCAATAATACTTTCGATCGTTTCTTTTTCGTATGTGGTCATTTCAACCTCTATGGGAGAAGGATCTATTGTGAGCTTAGCTTTTGAAAAATGGTTGAAAAAAATGATAATACCAAGACAGATGCCAATGGAATAAGGTATAGTCACCACAGCCGGGTTTATTTCATTTTTTCTGAAGAAAATATAGTAAAAATTCTCTAAGATCCGAGGAATCTGACCTTCAGAATTAAAGCTCATTATTGCCGTAGCGGATCCGATAAATGTTATTATTGTTATCAACATTATCTTCATAAAATTTGTGAATTTTGTATCCTTTTTTGGTCTTGGAGTATAATCCACAACAATGTTGTTCTCCCCTACGTTTATTACCGTATTCCCAGGGAAATTAGTGTCCAGCAGCTTTATGATATCAATTACGGAAATTACTTCCGTATGATGAGCATCCTCCTTTATCTGCAGTACAATAAGATTATTAATTTCTGATTTCTGCCGAGATTTCGTATATATTTCCGCCACATCCTTCAGATATACGGATTTTCTCATGCTTATAAATACTTTTTTGGCAGGCTTAATATATATTTCCATTAGCATTCACCTTTTGGGATTTTTAAATTGACTTATACTTATTATTGCACTGATTTTAAATAATTATCGAGGAATTAAAAGGAAAAAATATAACACAAAATTCATTTATAAAATCCTATAAAGGACAGATAATAAATTGAGAGGTGATTTACGTGGAAACAAAAGATATTCCCTTTGATTTGTTGAATGAACTTACGTCAAACGAAGCTGCTATGCGCAAATTTTCCATGCTTACCGGAGAGGAAAAAGAAAGAATATCCAATCTTACACATACATTTAACTCTAAATCCGAAATGAAAAAATTAGTCCAGAGAATTGC
Organism: Bacillota bacterium; assembly: GCA_017534115.1. Lineage (GTDB taxonomy): Bacteria > Bacillota > Clostridia > Lachnospirales > Anaerotignaceae > RGIG5631. Next base: position 32,848 of record JAFWDD010000071.1, read on the forward strand.
AGATGACGATTCATTCTGGAAAACGTAATTAAAATGTCCCAAAATCAAGGGGCATTTATTTTTTATAAAGTTTTCATGTTTCCGTATTTTGAAAATTAAATTGATTGACTATTAAAAATTTTTATGATAAAATTAGTGACGTTATAGCAATTATTTTGCTAATGTAGCTCAGTCGGTAGAGCACTTCATTGGTAATGAAGAGGTTCACGGGTTCGATTCCCGTCATTAGCTCTTTACAAAAGATTGACTTTGAAGGCTTTTTGCCTTTGGGGTCGATTTTTTTTGAGATTTTTCAGGGAGTTTTTTATTTTGGATAATTTGGATTTGATTTTTTATAAAGCAAAAACCGCTTATGAGCATGGTAATTTGAATAAAGCTATTGAACTGTTTGATAAAATACTTGAAACAGATGATGGAAATAAAGAGGCTCAGACCGCAAAAAAACGGTCTATGGAGCTTTTGGAGGAGCCTAATGTAAAAATACTCAGGCTTAAACGTTTTCCCGGATGCGGAAGCAGAATTTCCTTTTATATAGACGGCAAATTAAAACACAAGTTCAAAAACGGAGAATTCCTAAGCTTTCGGCTGCCTGTGGGCAGATATACGTTTAATTTTGATTGTGAGGAAAGATGCACATATCTGGTTGAAATTAAAAATGATTATCATATTCTTGAAATAAATTGTTATAATTCAATGACCGGAGTCCATATGGAAACAAACGATAGATATATGGTACATTGGTATAAAGACATTTTCTGACAAAAATTCAGACCGCTTTTTATGGCGGTCTTTTATACTGCTTTGATTTTCTGCCTTTCAACAAAATCGTTAATCTTCTTTTTCACGCGCTGAAGGGCATTATCAACTGATTTTTCATTTTTATGTGTAATTTCGGCAATTTCGGAATAGGATTTGCCGGAAAGATATAAGAAAAGCACTTCCTTTTCCATTTTGCTTAAAGATGTGTATATATGAGCAATAAGGGAATTTTTGCTTTCCTCACCTATTATAAGGGATTCCGGATTAATTGTTGATGAATTCTTGATTATATCCAAAAAACTTGCCCCTTCATCATCAGAATCGTAATTCACAGGATTGTTAAGTGAAATATATGTATTCAAGGGCATATGTTTCTTTCGGGAAGCCGCTTTTACAGCGGTCAAAATCTGTCTGGAAACGCAAATCTCCGCAAAGGTGCTGAACTTGGACTTATCCTTGTCGTAATCCCTTATGGCGTTATAAAGGCCTATCATTCCTTCCTGAATCAGATCCTCTGTGTCGCCGCCTATGATAAAATAGGTCCTCGCTTTGGATTTTACCATAACCCTGTATTTGGATATCAAAAAATCCATTGCTTCCCTGTCATTCGCTCTTATGAAGTCAAAAAGCTCTTCATCCGTTAAATAATTATAATTTTTCATTCCAAACCCTCATTTTTTGCCGAGACGCATATTTTCAAGCCATGTGCGTGTTTCCTCATCCAGATTATCCGCCAGCATATTTTTCTTTGGCGGACGTTTTTCTATATAATTTTTCCGGATTTTGTTTTCCGTATCAAATATCTCATCATGCAGCTCTCTCGCTGAAACACGTGTCGCTCCTCGTCCCATAACCATGATCTGTTCCAGATAGTCTGAGGTTGCAACTCTTATTTTTGTTTCCTTTGGTATAAGAGAAACCGCTTTTTCTATGTAATTATCCGCAGTCTGCCCTTCTTTTGTAAAAACCACACTGATGGTTTTATATTTCATTTTATTTTCCGTGCTTCGCTTTACATTATATCCGTCAAAAACAATTATGGTTTCGATCTCTGTAAAACCCTGGTAGTTAGCAATTATGTCTATCAGCTTTTCTCTTGCACTTTCAAGGCTTATTTCGGATTGAATTTTAAGTTCATCCCATGAATTTATTATATTGTATCCGTCAATGAATAAAACTTCATTTCTCAATCCCGTCACCTCGCTTATGCCTGAATTTTTTGCCGCAATCAGCTGAATTTTCTTTGTCTTACGATTTCATACATAATAAGTCCTCCCGCAACAGATGCGTTTAATGAGGAAATTTTACCGAACATAGGTATTGAAATTATAAAATCACATTTTTCTTTTATTAAACGGCTCACACCGTCTCCTTCATTCCCTATTACAACAGCAATAGGTCCTTTAAGATTTGATTCAAAATAGTTTTCGCCATCAGCATCTGCGCAGGCAATCCACAATCCCTCTTTTTTCAAGTCCTCTATGGTGCTTGCCAGATTTGTTACCTTTGCCACAGGCA
>JAFWDD010000072.1 GCA_017534115.1 Bacillota bacterium
CAGTCACCGGGCTATGTAAGGAGGCTTATTCTTCTGAGAAGACAAAGACGCCCGGCAGAAGAGCTTTCTGCTGAGCGTCATTCACAAGTAGAGATTTAGAGAAAAACGAGCCGCCTTTTAACTACTGAGTCTGCGACTTCTTTCTCTCCGTCATTTTCGCGTGTGGTGCCCCAAAAATTAACTACTAAGGGGTCGTTGCCCCAGTATTAACTACTAAATCGGAGCGATTTTTCTTCAAAATTCTCGAAAAGGAATCAAAAGGATTTGGGTAAAGAAAGAGCCCGGAAATGGCGTATTTCCGGGCTTTTTCGATGATCTCTTGTCCTCGATTATCTCTTGGAGAACTGAGGTGCGCGACGTGCGGCTTTGAGGCCGTACTTCTTTCTCTCTTTCATTCTGGGGTCACGTGTAAGGTAACCTGCTTTTTTGAGAGTAAGTCTGTAATCTCCATCAGCTTCGAGTAATGCTCTTGAAATGCCATGACGGATAGCGCCGGCCTGACCTGTGAATCCGCCGCCTTTAACTGTTACTTTTACATCAAATTTAGCTGTTGTATCAGTTAATTCAAGAGGCTGACGAACAATAAGCTTTAATGTATCAAGACCAAAATAATCATCAATATCTCTTTTATTTATAGTGATCTTGCCTGTTCCGGGCATAAGGTAAACTCTTGCAACAGAAGATTTTCTTCTTCCTGTGCCGTAATATTTAGCAATATCCATTATTTATTCTCCTTTCCTCTTGATTAATATTTGATTTCAAGAACTTCGGGTTTCTGTGCTTCATGACCGTGTTCTGCGCCTGCGTAAACGCGAAGTTTCTTCATCATTTTTTTGCCGAGAGCGTTTTTGGGAAGCATACCTTTTACTGCGTGTTTAACTACTTCAGTGGGTTTTGTTTCCAGCATTTTTCTGAGTGTAACCTCTTTTAATCCGCCGATATAGCCTGTATGATGTCTGTAAAGCTTCTGATCCATCTTTTTGCCTGTTACAGCGATCTTATCGGCATTGATAACGATTACATAATCGCCTGTGTCCATGAAAGGTGTATAAATAGGTTTGTTTTTTCCTCTTAAAATTTTTGCAACTTCAGATGAAAGACGTCCTAATGTAAGTCCGCTTGCATCTACAACATACCATTTTCTTTCTATGCTTGCTGCACTGGGCATGTATGTTGTTCTCATGTCCTTTACCTCCTAAAACAAATCAAATTACTCTTGCGAAACAAGCTTTATTATCTTTAATGTGGGGTTAAAAATAATTTAGCTTAAATATAAAATAACTCGGGGCTTCGAGTTTAAGTGGCTTAATTCAGTAAAATTCATACCAAACATAACAATTATATTACATTCTTCCTGCCATGTCAACAAAAAATATTTCAATTTTATCGATTTTCAAGCAGTTATCAAAGCTGTGCGTCCACAAGGCATAACCCTTCTGGTCCCGCTGTTTTTCCGGCCTTTGTTCTGTCTCCTGATTTGATGATTTCCGGCATTTTTTCTGGATCTATCTTTCCCATTCCCGCAAATATCAGTGTTCCGGCAATAATACGTACCATATTGTAAAGAAAACCATTTCCCGTTACATAAATTGAAATTTCGTTTTCATTGTCCTTCGAAACCGAAATATCGTATATTGTTCTCACTGTGGTTTTAGCGCTTGTATGGGCGGAGCAGAAGCCTTTAAAATCATGTTCTCCAAGAAAGGCTTTTGCCGCTTCCTGCATTTTTTCAATATCAAGTTTATCTCTAACAAATTCTGTGTAATTCCTTCTCGTAGGGTTCCTGAATTCGGAATTATATATTGTATATCTGTATGTTTTTTGCTTTACTTCGAATCGGGGATTGAATTCCGAGTCAACTACTCTGCAGTCCAGAACGGAAATATCATCCGGAAGGTATTTTATTATTGCCAAAGGTATCTTTTCAGCCGGTATTGTGGTTTCGGCATCAAAAACAGCCTTCTGGCAGAGAGCATGCACGCCTCTGTCCGTTCTGCTGGCTCCGTAACAAAAGGTTTTCACGTGAAACAATGCTGATAAAGAGACTTCCAGTTCTTCCTGGACTGTACGGAAACCGTTCTGCTTCTGCCATCCGAAAAAATTCGTTCCGTCATATGCAACTGTTGCGAGATACCTTTTCATAACATCATATACTTTCTAAAAAACTATAAAAAAAGTCTGACAGCGACAAAAATCGCTCCATACAGCACAGCGGCGCCTATGGCTCTGAAATCCTCCTGTCCCAGAGCAAGTTCGTTCATTCTTGTTCTTTCCGTACTTATTCCGTAGCATCTTGCCTCCATAGCCATTGCCAGTTCATCGGCACGCCTGAACGCTGAGATAAACAGAGGAATCAAAATGGGAATCAGGCTTTTCGCTCTCTGAAGCAGATTGCCTGTCTCAAAATCGGCTCCCCTTGCCTGCTGGGCTTTTATGATTTTATCTGTCTCGTCCATCAATGTGGGAATAAACCTTAAGGCTATACTCATCATCATTGCGATTTCATGGGACGGAAGTCCTGCTTTTTTGAAAGGATTCAGAATCCGCTCAATGGCATCCGTAAGCTGAATGGGAGATGTTGTAAGCGTCAGTATAGACGCGCCCGAAACAAGAAGAATCAGACGAATGCACATTTTTATGGCGATCTGTATTCCCTCAATGGTTATTGTAAAAAGCCCGACATGAGCCAGCGCTGTTCCGTCAGGATAAGAAAAAATATTCAGCACCGCAGTGAATATCAGAATTACAATGAGGGCTTTTATTCCCTTAAAAACAAACTTTGCGGGAACACGCGAAATATGTATAACAAGGCCTAATATTACGGCGCAGTATACATACCCCCAGTAATCTTTAACAAAAAACAGGGAAACAATATATGCCAGCGTTAAAATTATTTTCAATCTCGGATCCAGATGATGTACTCTGGAATCCGAAGGATAATATTGTCCTAAAGTAATATCTCTTAACATTTCTCCACCTGCTTCAGTAAATCATAAAGCACTTTTTCGGCCTCATCTACTGTAAAAATATTATCAGGCACATCTATGCCCTGGGCTTTAAGCTCTTTGAAAACATGGGTAATCTGAGGAACATCCAGACCGATTTCCACAAGTTCCTCTGCTTTCCCGAATATTTCTTCCGGTGTTCCGGAATATTTTATCTTTCCGTTATGCATAACAATTATTCTGTTTACATATTTTGCCACATCTTCCATGCTGTGAGAAACAAGAATTACTGTTATACCGAGAATTTTGTGCATTTTAGCTATTTCATTCAGGATCTCGTCTCTGCCTTTAGGGTCCAGACCTGCTGTTGGCTCGTCCAGAATTATAACTTCGGGCTTCATAGCCAATACTCCCGCTATGGCCGCGCGTCTTTTCTGTCCGCCGGAAAGCTCAAAAGGCGAGCTTTCATAAACAGATTCATCAATACCGACTATAGTAAGAGCCTCTTTTACTCTGCTTTCAATTTCTTCTTCGGAAAGTCCCATATTCTTAGGGCCGAAAGCTACGTCTGCAAAAACGGTAGTCTCGAAAAGCTGATATTCGGGATACTGAAATACCAGACCAATTTTAGTTCTGAAGTGTTTCAGCTTTGTTTTATCGGCGTTTATGTCCTCTCCGTTAAAATATATTTTTCCTGAGGTAGGCGCAAGAAGAGCGTTAAAATGCTGTATCAGGGTTGATTTTCCCGAACCTGTATGTCCTATTAAACCTACAAAATCACCATCTTTGATTTCGAAGCTGAGGTCGTCTATCGCCTTTTTTTCAAAGGCTGTTCCGGAGTTATATGTGTGAGTTAAATTTTCGACTTTAATTGACATATCGTACATACCATTTCTTCTATGGATAAAATATCCTGAGGGATATCTATTCCTCTTTTTCTGAGTCTGTATGCGACTTCCGTTACCTGCGGGACATCAAGGCCAATGCCTTTCAGCTTTTCCACCTGAGAAAAAACTTCTTTGGGAGTTCCTTCCATAATAACAGTGCCGCCGTCCATTACAAATATTTTGTCCGCCTTTATGGCTTCTTCCATATAATGGGTAATAAGTATTATTGTTATACCTTTTTCCTTATTAAGCTCCATTACAGTATCTATTACTTCTTTTCTGCCTTCCGGATCCAGCATTGCCGTGGGCTCGTCCAGAACGATGCATTCCGGCTCCATTGCAAGAATTCCCGCTATGGCAATTCTCTGTTTCTGTCCGCCGGAAAGCTTATTGGGAGCGTATCTTGCGTATTCTGTCATATTGACGGTTTTAAGAGCTCTGTCTACCCTTTTCCGTATCTCTGACGACTCTATGCAGAGATTTTCCGGACCAAAAGCAATGTCTTCTTCTACTATTGTGGAAACAAGCTGATTATCGGGATTCTGGAAAACCATGCCCGCGCTTTTTCTTATTTTATATATAAGCTCTTCCTGAGTGCAGTCATATCCATTCACAAAAAGAGTACCTTCCGTAGGCGTAAGCAGCGCATTAAGATGCTTGGCGAATGTGGATTTTCCGGAACCGTTTCGCCCTAATATTGCGACAAACATACCTTTTTCAATGGTAATGTCCACACCCTTTAAAGCAACAAGCGGCTCCCTTTCCTCTTCATCTATTGCAGTCTCAAACGTGTATTCATATTTCAACTTTTCGGATTTTACCATATCCATAATAAGCTCTTCTCCCGTAATATATTATAAAAAATATTAAAAAAGCGACAGCTGATTTGTGTCGGGCATTGTAAGAATGCCGTATTCTTTCATTATATCAATAAGAGTTTTGCTGACAGAGGTTCTGTTGTTGAAATCCTCAATGGTTTTGAACTCTCCGTCTTCTCTCGCGGAAACAACACTTTCTGCAGCTGCGACACCCATTCCCTGAATGGAATTGAGAGGCGGCAGAAGTCCGTTTTCCGTAACGGAGAATTTATATGAATGAGATTTATATATATCTATTGGATCAAACGTAAATCCTCTTTCATAAAACTCTATGGCAATTTCAAGTACAGTTATCTTATTTTTATCTTTTGCGGTTTTATCAAGCCCTTTTTCTTTTATTCGGGCTATTTCCTCACGAGCGACATCCACACCTCTGCACATGGTGAGGTAATCGAAATCATCACTGGCTTTTACAGTGAAATAAGCGGCATAGTACGCTTTGGGATAGTTTACTTTAAAATAAGCTATCCTGAAAGCCATCATAACATAAGCCACCGCATGGGCCTTAGGAAACATATAGGAAATCTTCTGACAGGAATCTATATACCATTCGGGAACGCCGTTTTCACGCATAACGGCAATATCCTCTTCGCTGGGATTTGAGTCCTTTTTCCTAATTTTTTCCATTATTTTGAAAGCAGTCTGCTTTTCAACACCCTGATTTATTAAATATATCATAATTCCGTCACGAGTGGAAATACTTTCCTGCAATTTTATGGTGCCGTTTGAAATTAATATCTGTGCATTGTTTATCCAAACGTCCGTACCGTGGGAAAGTCCGGATATTCTGATCAAATCGGAAAATGTTTCCGGTTTTGTATCCAGAAGCATCTGACGGACAAAATTCGTGCCGAATTCAGGTATGCCCAAAGTTCCTGTTTTGCACCCTATCTGCTCGGGAGTAACACCCAACGCTTCCGTACTCTGGAAAATTGACATGGTCTTCTTGTCATCCAGTCTTACGGTTCTGGGGTCTATTCCCGTTATGTCGTGGAGCATTCTTATAACTGTGGGATCATCATGGCCGAGAAGGTCCAGCTTCAGAAGCTTTCCTTCAATGGAATGATAATCAAAATGAGTTGTAATTATATCTGTATCAGGATCGTCCGCGGGATGCTGTACGGGACAAACTTCATATATCTCATGTCCTTTAGGGACAATTATAAGTCCGCCTGGATGCTGGCCCGTTGTTCTTTTTACACCTGTAATACCGGAAGAAATACGTTCTATTTCCGCGTTGCAAAGACTTAAATCCTTGTCTTCCTCAAATTTTTTAACAAATCCATAAGCCGTTTTATCAGCCAGTGTGCCTATAGTGCCGGCTTTGTATACGAATTTCTTTCCTCCGAAAAGGACCTCGGTATTCTTATGGGCCTGCTGTTGATATTCGCCTGAGAAATTCAGGTCAATATCCGGCTCCTTATCGCCTTTGAATCCAAGGAATGTCTCGAAAGGAATGTCATGTCCTTCTTTTCTCAGTTCTGTGCCGCAGTTGGGACAAAGTCTGTCCGGCATATCGCAGCCGGAGCTTTCTTCCATAGCATACTGACGCACAATTTCCGAATCGAAATCCGAATATTTGCATTTGGGGCATACGTAATGTGGAGGCAGAGGATTAACCTCTGTTATACCCGACATAGTTGCCACAAAAGATGAACCAACAGAGCCTCTTGAGCCTACCAGATATCCATCCGCTACGGATTGAAGTACCAGACGGCGTGCAATTACGTATAAAGCGGCATATCCGTTGCTGATTATGGAGTCCAGCTCCACCTTAAGTCTTTTTTCAACTATTTCCGGCAGAGGATCTCCGTAAATGCTTTTAGCCGTTTCCCATGATGAATTTGTAAGCTCTTCTTCCGCGCCTTCTATTTCAGGCGGAAATTTCTCATCAGGTATAGGCTTGTCATTTTCTATTAAATCTGCGATTTTGTTTGTATTTTCAACTACTATTTCATATGCCTTTTCTTCTCCCAGATAGGAGAATTCGTCCAGCATTTCTTCAGTAGTTCTGTAAAAAAGCGGAGGCTGGTCGTCATAATCGGGAAATCCTTCCGCAAGCATAATAACCTTTCTGAAAATAGCATCGTCAGGGTCAAGGAAATGAACGTCTCCCGTTGCGACGACAAGCTTATTATGCTTTTCGCCCAGCTCAACAACCATTCTGTTGAAATTCTGTATGTCTTCCACAGAGTTTACAGAGCTGTACTGAGGCTTATTGCTTTTAATCATGAAATAATTGTTTCCTACGGGCTGGATTTCCAGATAATCATAAAAACTTACTATATTGTCAATATGCTCTTCAGGCATCTTGTCCAAAAGCGCCCTGTAAAGCTCTCCCGCCTCGCAGGCGCTTCCAACAATAAGACCTTCCCTGTATTTAGTCAGAAGGCTTTTGAGAAGTCTGGGGCGTTTTTTAAAGAAATAGTTCACATGGGATTCGGAAATAAGTCTGTAAAGATTATTGAATCCCGTTTTATTCTTAACCAGTATTACCGCGTGATAAGGTCTTAATTTCTTATAATTAACCGTATTTCCGGCAAAAGCGTTGATTCCGTCTATATTTGTAATACCCTTCTGTTTCAGCATATCAAAGAATTTGAGCAAAATACCTGCTGTTGCTTCCGCATCGTTTACAGCACGGTGATGTCCTTCAAGACTCACATTAAGAGCTTTGCAGACATGATTAAGTTTATGATGCTTCAAATCAGGAAGCAGACATCTTGAAAGCTCCAATGTATCAAGAATTGTATTATTAACGGAATCCAAACCTGAAATTTCCGCTTTAGTCCTTATGAATCCTGTATCAAAAGAAGCGTTGTGGGCAACCAATACGGAATCTTTTCCGCAAAACTCCAAAAACTTGGGAAGTATCTCTCTGATTTCGGGAGCATCTTTGAGCATCTCGTCAGTTATTCCCGTAAGCTTTGTAACTTCCGGAGTTAAAGGTTTTTTGGGATTCACAAATGATGAGAATCTGTCTGTGATTTTTCCGTTTACTATTTTTACTGCGCCGATTTCGGTTATTTCATCGGTTTCTTTGGATAAACCCGTAGTTTCCAAATCAAAAACCACATATGTATCATCCAGACTCTGGGATTTGGGACAGCTTACCACAGAACCGAAATCATCCACAAGATATGCCTCAACTCCGTAAAGTATTTTTATACCGCTGGAGGGTCCGTTTTTAAGAGCTTCAGGGAATGCCTGCACAACGCCGTGGTCTGTAACGGCAATAGCAGTATGTCCCCATTCCTGGGCGCGCTTTATATAATCCTTCATAGGGTTTACACCATCCATGCGGCTCATATTTGTGTGGAGATGAAGCTCAACTCTCTTAACTGCGGATTCATCCTTTCTTGCGGGAGGCGCCTCAGTCAGGTTAATATCTTTGGCCATAAGGTTCAGTTCGTTGGAATACGCGTCGAATTTAATCTGTCCCGATACTTTTATCCATTTGTTTTTGGTAAGCACCTGAGCTATTTTCCCGTCGAATTTATCTTTGGAGACGAAAAACTTCACAGTAATAGAATCAGTTAGATCCGTAACGTTCATAACGACAATATATTTGTCGCCCTTTTTCATCTCTTTATTTTCAATTTTAAGTATTTTGCCTGCAATACAGCAGGTTTCGTCTATTTTCTTTGCTTCGGATATTTTAGTAATATCTCCTGTTACCGCTTTTCCGAAAACAATACCGTTTTCAAATGCCGGCATTTCTTTGGATCTGGATGCTGAAGCGGCATTTTCTCTGGAGATTTCTTCCAAAGCTTCTTTTTCTCTCAATTCTACAATTTTATTATATTCTTCCATAGAAATAGGTTCTTCCTCGGATTTTTCAAATGTAACCCTTATATCCAGGCCTGTCTCGTTTCTCAGTTTATCTGTAAGAAACATATCCGCCTTTTTCTTTTTCAGATAGTATGATCCTGGGTTTTTAACAGGGATTTTGATTTCATTTTCAGCAACGCTCCAGTCCGAATCTGAAACAAATGCGTGGCAGACAGGACTTAAGTCAGCAATATAACTTAATATATTGTTTCTATACGCCTCGCATATGTAGTCCATATCCTTTTCTTTAAGTCCGCCGTAAAATGGTCTTACTTCAACAGAGCTGACCTGAGGGATGCCGTCATTAAGCTCTTTCCCCAGAGACTCAAGTATTCTGTCATCCAGCACACGGCCTGAATTAACATTTATATAAAGAATTCTATCCTTGGATGAAATGGACAGATCCGTTACAAATGTTTTTTTCATTCCGTCCTTAACATAATCGGATAATTCGAATTTTTTGAAAACTTTATTGAAAGTTTTAGCAACCATTTAACGCACCCCCACTTAAAGCCCTTTGATTTCCTCCATAAGAGCGCTAAGCAATTCCTTTTCAGGAAGTTTTTTTATAATTTCCCCTTTTTTTATAATGAGTCCCTCGCCTTTACCGCCGCAGATTCCGATATCGGCTTCTTTGGCCTCCCCGGGACCGTTTACAACACAGCCCATTACAGCAACCTTTATGGGCTTATCAATATTTTCGATTTCTTTTTCAACTTTTTCCGCCAGTGATATTAAATCTATCCGGGTCCTTCCGCATGTGGGACATGAGATCAGCTCCGCGCCGAAGTTTCTTATACCTGCTGCTTTAAGAATGCTTTTTGCCGCACGTATTTCATCCAACGGATCTCCTGTGAGCGAAACCCTTATTGTATCGCCGATGCCCATCATAAGCAGTGTGCCGATTCCTACGGATGACTTTATTACTCCGTTATATGGTGTGCCTGATTCCGTAACACCTATATGAAGCGGGTAATCCGTCATATCCGAAAGCATGCTGTATGCCTTGACCGTCATGGGAACACTGGATGTTTTTACGGAAATCACGATATTTTCAAAATTCAGTTTCTCCAGAATCGAAACCTCTTTCAACGCGCTTTGAACAAGAGATTTTTCCGATACTCCGTACTTTTCCAAAAGTTCTTTTTCAAGAGAACCTGCATTTACTCCTATCCTTATGGGAATATTCATATCTTTAGCCATGTTTACCACAGCTTTCACTTTTTCCTCTGAACCAATATTCCCGGGATTTATTCTTATTTTATCCACGCCGTTTTCCATTGAGGCGAGAGCAAGTTTATAATCAAAATGAATATCTGCTACAAGAGGTATGCTTATCTGACTCTTTATTTTTTTTAACGCGGAAGCCGCTTCCATATCCGGAACGGCAACACGTATAATCTCACAGCCTTTTTGCTCAAGCTTTTTAATCTGGTTTACAGTTTCGGAAACATTCCTTGTATCTGTATTGCACATGGACTGAATAGCGACAGGATTGTCTCCGCCAATCTTTACTCCGCCTATATCCACAGTCCTTGTTTTTTTTCTTAAAAAATCCATCAAATCACATCCTAAACCAGCTTGGTTATATCCTTAAAGGCAATAAAAATTGTGAGCGCGAATATAAACACAAAAAATATAAACTGAAGTATGCCTTCCTTCTCGGCATCCAACGCCTTTCCTCTTATTGCTTCTATTATGCACAAAAGTATCCTTCCGCCGTCCAGAGCAGGTATTGGAATCAAGTTTATCACACCTAAGTTTGCGCTCAGTAACGCCGCTATATAGAGAACATTTTCTATGGCGGCCTTTGCGCTGACAGTCATTCCGGCTTCATATGAATCGCCGATTACCTTAACAATTCCAACAGGCCCGGATAAATCGTCAATAGTATATTTCTTTGTGAAGAGGCCTCCGATTCCCGAGAGGGTCATTCTTATAAAGTAAAATGTTTCGTGGCCGCTGTGCTTTAATGTTTCCCCAAATCCGGCTTTTGTATATCCATCTGTTTCTTTACTGAAAACACCTGTTTTGAATGCGGAAGAAAAACCGATTAAATATCTGTCGGCTTCCTCTGAATACTTTGGTGTTATCTCAAAAAAATACTTTTCTCCGTCACGCTCAACCATTACGTCTACCGGATTTGTGCCGTTTCCTTCCATGGCCGCGGCAATATCCTCGTACATATGAATTCTTTTTCCGTTTACGGAAATTATTCTATCTCCGGGAAGGATTCCGGCTTCTTCCGCACCGTATCCGGGAGTTACGGCAGCAATTTCGGTGGATACAAAACCTTCCATACCTAAAACCGCCGTCACAAGAACGAATGCTATGATAAAATTCATAACCGGACCGGCAAGGAGTATCTGTATTCTCTGCCATACGGTTTTTGACATGAAATCTCTTGGCGTTCTATCACCATCAAGCTCTCCCAGCATTTTGCAGTATCCGCCGAGAGGAATAGCACGCAGAGAATAAAGAGTTTCTCCTTTTTGTCTGCTGACTATTGCAGGCCCCATACCTATGGAAAACTCCTCTATCATAACATCCTTTTTCCTCGCAACAAAAAAATGCCCCCATTCGTGGCCTGTTACAAGAATGCCAAAAACTATAACGGCTATAATTATAGAAAGAAGTGGATTACCCATGAAAAAACCGTTCATAAAGTCACCTCTAAGCTTTTATTATTGATTCGGCATAGGCTTTGGCCCATTTGTCCGCCTCAATAACATCCTCCAATTCATAATCTGATATAACATTATATGCATTCATAGTTTGTTCTATAATTTCAGGGATTTCTATAAATTTTAACTTGCCTTCAAGAAACTTGTATACAGCTTTTTCGTTTGCGCCATTCATAACAGCAGGCATTGTTCCTCCTGTTTCGATTGCTCTGTAAGCCAGTTTAAGGCATTTAAATGTATCAAAATCCGGTTTTTCGAATGTAAGATTGTTTTTCTCAAATAAATTCAGCCTTTCAAAATTGTTTTCCATTCTGAAAGGATATGTAAGTGCGTAGGAAATAGGAATTCTCATATCCGGCATACCCATCTGGGCTATTATGGAATTGTCCTCAAATTCCACAGCTGAATGAACAATGCTCTGAGGATGCACAACGATTTCTATATCCTTCACAGGCACGTCAAAAAGCCATCTTGCTTCTATAAGTTCCAGTCCTTTATTCATCAGTGTCGCAGAATCTATTGTAATCTTTTTGCCCATGGACCATGTTGGATGACTGAGAGCATCCGCAACAGTAACATTTTTAAGATACTCTAAATTCTTTCCTCTGAAAGGTCCGCCTGAAGCGGTTAAAATAATCTTTTTTATCTTATTTTCCTTATTTCCCTGAAGACATTGGAAAATAGCGGAATGCTCGCTGTCCAGAGGATATATTTTTATACCTTTTTCTCTTGCTGTATCCATTATAAGCTGTCCTGCGGAAACAAGGGTCTCTTTGTTTGCGAGTGCAAGATCCTTTCCCGCGTTAATAGCTTCAAACGCAGGTCTTATGCCTGAATTTCCTACAACAGAAAGTATAACCGTATTTACCTCGTCGCATACGGCAGCTTCCAAAAGTCCGTCAACACCGGAGACTATTTTGGTTTTGCTTCCTGCAAGTCTCTTTTTTAAAATTTCGCATTTTTCTTCGTTCACAACTGCCGCGATTCTGGGCTTAAACTCCAGAATCTGTTCATATAAAAGCTCTATATTTTCATTGGCGGCAAGAGAAATAACCTCCATACCGCCAATTTTTCTTACTACATCTAAACTTTGCGTACCTATGGATCCGGTGGAACCGATAACCGCAAGTTTTTTCACCTTATACATCTTATACCTCCAGCATTAAGAGCATAACATAATATACCGCAGGAGCTGTTAAAAGTATGCTGTCGAATCTGTCCAGAACTCCTCCGTGTCCGGGGATAAGGTTTCCATAATCCTTAATTCCCATATTTCTTTTTATAGATGAAGCCGCAAGGTCTCCAATCTGAGCCAGTATTGAGCCTACCAGACCTATAATGGGATAAATATATATTCCTCTTAATGTACCGAAATCGAAGAATTTATATATTATAAGTCCGTAAATCAGAGAAATAACAACTGTTGCCGCTATTCCGCCTATTGAGCCTTCAACAGTCTTCTTAGGGCTCAGGGATGGAATCAGCTTAGTCCGTCCGTATTTGGTACCCACAAGATAAGCTCCGCTGTCGCTTCCCCACGCGCAAATGAATATAAGCCATACAAAATACTTACCATAATTGAAGTTTCTGATAAGGTCTATGTGGGTAATTATGAAACAAACATAGAAGAACCCGAAAAAGGTCATCATTGTATCATTTACAGTGTTTGTTTTATGGAATATAACCGAATATATCAGAAGCACCACTATAAATACCGATATGAATACATTAAGGTAATTCACCGTATTAACAATAGTACCGCTGTATATTACAAAAAATATGGCAAATATATACCCGATAAAATGTATTGCCTTATTCTTTTTTGAAACCGCATTATAAAATTCATACATACCTATAAGAGATATTGCCAAAATAAGAGCTTTCAGCGCATATCCGCCAAAGGCAACGCAAACGATTACCAAAGGCAGACCAACTGCACTGGCTATCAATCTCGTTCTCATAATGTAAAAACCCCTTCAAACTACTTCCCGCCAAAACGTCTGTCTCTCTTCTGGTATTTTTCTATACAGTCAATAAGATCCTCTTTTTTGACGTCCGGCCAGAGCTTATCCGTAAACATAAACTCCGAATATGCCGACTGCCATAAAAGGAAATTACTTATTCTCTCTTCGCCGCCGGTTCTTATAACAAGATCCGGATCGGGATAGCCTTTTGTATCAAGATAATTATTAAAATTTTCCTCATTTATATCATCTTCAGAGATTAATCCGGCCTTCAGATCAGCATTCATTTTTCTGATTCCCCGCATAATCTCATCTCTTCCACCGTAATTAAGCGCTATATGGAGCTGCATACCTGTTTTGTCCTTGGTTATATCAGTAAGTTCTTTTATCTTTTCCTGTATATCCTTGTCCAGCAGGGTTATGTCTCCGATTGCGTTCATCTTTATGTTCTGTTTTCCTTTACGTTTTATATAAAAATCCAGATAATACCGCAGCAAATTCATTATGGCGCCGACTTCGTGCTGAGTTCTTTTCCAGTTCTCTGTGGAAAAAGCATATACAGTCATGTGCTTTAAGCCAATTTCGTCTCCAAATTCGGAAATAATGTCCAAAGTATCGGAGCCTTTTTTATGACCCAGCTCTTTGGGCATAAATCTTGATTTTGCCCATCTTCTGTTGCCGTCCATAATAATAGCGATATGCTCCGGAAGGTTTTTCAAATCCAATCTATCGGTATTTATCTTTGAATTACTCATTAATACCTCCATTGCGTCCGGAAAATTTGAATTTCACAGACATATTAATTTAATTGCTGCCGCAGGGATACAAATAAATTTAAACCTGCGGCAACATGATTTTTCCGGATTAAACTGCAAGAATATCCTGTGTTTTAGCTTCGATTTTCTTATCGATTTCGCTGATATATTTATCTGTAAGCTTCTGAATCTTGTCTTCTGTATCCTTCAGATCGTCTTCGGTGATTTCATGAGCTTTTTCAGCCTTCTTTGCATCGTCCATTGCATCTCTTCTGATGTTTCTGATGGCAACTTTGCATTCCTCGCCTTTTTTCTTAACTGTCTTTGTGATCTCTTTTCTTCTTTCCTCTGTAAGTTCGGGGAAAACAAGACGGATAACGTTACCATCGTTAGAAGGGTTAATGCCTATGTTAGCCATATTGATAGCTTTTTCGATTTCCTTAAGCATTTTCTTTTCCCAAGGCTGAATCTGAATAAGTCTGGGCTCGGGAACAGTTATATTTCCCACCTGGTTCAAAGGAGTATCAACTCCCCAGTAATCTACTGTGATTTTGTCAAGAACGTGGGGATTTGCTCTTCCTGCACGGATTGTATTATATTCCTCGTCAAGAGCTGCCAATGATTTGATCATTTTTGATTCATAATATTCTATTTCTTTTGACATTTTATATCCTCCTTTTACTTTTAAACAGTTACCTTGGTACCTATTTTATCGCCCTTTGCCGCTCTGACTATACCGTCTTTTTCAGTAAGACCGAAAATAACAAGAGGTATTTTTTCGGAAGCGCAGAGGCTTGCTGCCGCAATATCTATAACACCAAGATTTTTCTTTACTATGTCTATACACTTTATTTCATCAAATTTCTTTGCGTTGGGGTTTTTATCAGGATCATCGTCATAAACGCCGTCTATATTCTTGGCGTAAAGTACGCAATCACATTCCAACTCAGCGGCTCTCAAAGCTGTAATCGTATCTGTTGAAAAATAAGGATGTCCCAGACCGCAGGCAAATATAAGTATTCTGCCATTTGTGAAATGCTCAAGAGCTTTTTCCTTTGAAAACATTTCCGTTACATTGCCTATGGCATAAGGAGTCTGGACTATAGCCTCGAATCCTGACTGACGGAACATATCCGCAACATATACCGCGTTAATTACAGTTGCGAGCATTCCTATCTGGTCGGCTTTTACTCTGTCCATATTGGAATCGGCGCTTCTGCCTCTCCAAATATTTCCTCCGCCTATAACAAGGCCGACCTGAGTGCCTTCCGACACAAGATTTTTTACCTGACCAATGATTTCTTTGATCACATCATCCTGAAACTCTACGCTTTTTCCCGTCTTTCCAATAGCTTCGCCGCTTAATTTAAGGATTATCCTTTTGTACATAAAAAATCCCCTTCCAAATAATGTATCATAAAACCATTACAATTTTCTCACAATTATATTAATAATTTTCGAAAGAATTTAATTTAAACCCAAAAAGGAAACCCATATCCCAGAGTTTCCTTTCTATTATTTCTAAAATATGATTTTAGCCGTTAATTGCTTTGTTTACTTCGTCAGCAAAGTTTTCATTTCTCTTTTCAATGCCTTCGCCGGTCTCGAAACGAACCATACGTTTAACAGTTATAGGAGCGCCAACTTCTTTGGCAACAGAGTCAACATACTGTTTTACTGTCATGTCTCCGTCTTTAACATAAGGCTGTTCAATAAGGCAGAATTCCTTGAGTTCTTTGTTAAGTCTGCCTGTGATCATGTTGTTGATAATCTTTTCGGGTTTGTTAGCATTTTTAGGATCGTTCATAGCCTGAGTTTTAAGGATTTCTGTTTCTTTCTCGATAAAATCAGCAGGAACATCGTCTTTGGAAATGAATTTAGGATTAAGAGCAGCAATCTGCATAGCTAAGTTTTTGCCTAATTCTATTAAAGCGTCGTCTTCCTTATCGCAGAGAAGCTCTACCATAACAGCAATTCTTCCGCCACCGTGAATATAGGAAACAAGTTTGCCGCTTCCTGCTTTTTCCATTTTTTCAAAACGTCTGATGCTTAATTTTTCTCCGATAACAGCGATCTGTCCGCTTAATGCTTCAGCTACTGTCTCGCCGCTTCCGAATTTCCAAGGCTCTGCCATGAATGCATCTATATCAGCTGCTGCAGATTCCATTGCCTGTTCAGCAACCTTGTCTACATACTCTCTGAAAATAGGGTTTTTTGCAACGAAGTCTGTTTCGCTGTTTACTTCAACAACAACGCCTTTTTTGTTGTCGTCTGTAATGTAAGCTGCTGCAATACCTTCTGCTGCGATTCTGCCTGCTTTTTTAGCTGCTGCCGCAAGGCCTTTTTCTCTTAAAAATTCAATGGCTTTTTCCATGTTGCCATCTGTTTCAACTAAAGCTTCTTTACAAGCTGACATTCCTGCGCCTGTAATTTCTCTGAGTTCCTTAATCATAGCTGCTGTTACTGCCATATTATTTTACCTCCAATTTTATGTTATTCTTACTCGAAAATCTTTATTTCGGGCGTCTAATAAAGGGCTTCAGCCCAAGTCAGACTGAAGCCACGTTAATCCGTTTATTAAATTATTCTGCTGCTGCTTCAGCCTCAGCTTCGGGAGCTGCTTCTTCGCCAAACTGTTCGCCCTGACGGGATTCGATAACTGCGTCTGCTACTTTTGAAGCAATAAGTTTTACGGCTCTGATAGCATCGTCGTTTCCGGGAATTACATAATCGATTTCGTCGGGATCGCAGTTTGTATCAACGATAGCAACAATAGGGATACCTAATGTATGAGCTTCCTGAATAGCGATTCTTTCTTTTCTGGAGTCAACTACGAACATAACGTCGGGGATTCTTTTCATTTCTTTGATGCCGCCGAGGTTCTTGTCGAGTTTTTCTTTTTCATGCATTAAAGATGCAACTTCTTTTTTGGGAAGAACTTCCATTGTTCCGTCTTCTACCATTTTTTCAAGCTCTTTAAGTCTTGCGATTCTTGTTTTGATGGTTTCGAAGTTTGTAAGCATTCCGCCTAACCATCTCTGATTTACATAGTACATTCCGCATCTTTCAGCTTCTTCTCTGATAGATTCTTGAGCCTGTTTCTTTGTTCCTACAAAAAGAATTTCGCCGCCGTCAGCAATAATATCTCCGATTACAGCGTAAGCTTCATCGATTTTCTTTACTGTTTTCTGAAGGTCGATAATGTAGATACCGTTTCTTTCTGCGAAAATATATTCGCTCATTTTAGGGTTCCATCTTCTTGTCTGATGTCCGAAATGTACACCTGCTTCTAAAAGCTGTTTCATTGAAATAACACTCATTTTTTTATTCCTCCTTTGGTTTTTCCTCCGCTAAACCTCCGCTCCGGGGACCGTCAGGTTCATGAAAAAGCCCGAATATTCGAAATTTTTCTACCTGCGGCACCTCCCGTCGTTTGGCCTGGCGTGTGTTTTTCGCTAAATATTGTATCATACAAATTTATCTATTACAAGCATTATTTATACTTTTTGAATAAAAATGGAATTCGTTTTCGAAATATATAAAAATATATTATTTTTTCTTGGCAGAAGAGGTTTTTTTCTTATCCTTTTCAATTACATGACCGCATTTTTCATTTGCGCAGACAACCTTATTTCCCTTTTCAAGCATATATGAACCGCAAATCGGACATTTTATAACCGCGGGTTTGTTCCATGTCATGAATTCGCATTCGGGATTGTTTTCGCATCCGTAATATACTCTGCCTTTTTTTGTCTTTTTTATAAGTACTTTTCCGCCGCATAAAGGGCAGTCCACTCCGGCTTCCTCAAGGAAAGGCTTTGTGTTTCTGCATTCCGGATATCCGGGACAGGCAAGGAATTTGCCGTATCTTCCGAATTTAACCACCATATGCCGGCCGCATTTTTCGCATATAACATCGGTTTCTTCCGGCTTGAGCTCGACCTTTTCCATCTTTTCAGCAGCGGATTCAAGAGTTTTTTCAAAATCCGGATAGAAATTTCTGATTATATCCTTCCAGTTTAATTCTCCTTCTTCAACCTTATCCAGGTCAGCTTCCATGTCGGCTGTAAAATTCATATCCGCTATGTTGGGGAAATATTCCTTCATGACAGAGTTTACAGTTTCACCCAACTCAGTGGGACAAAGAAGCTTTTTCTCCTTAACAACATAATTTCTCGCAAGAATTGTTGATAATGTAGGAGCATAGGTACTTGGTCTTCCCACGCCGATTTCCTCCAGTGTTTTTACCAAAGCCGCGTCGGAATATCTTGACGGAGGCTGGGTAAAGTGCTGCTCGGGCATGATTTTGTTTAATTTCAGCAC
Source organism: Bacillota bacterium (assembly GCA_017534115.1). Taxonomy (GTDB): domain Bacteria; phylum Bacillota; class Clostridia; order Lachnospirales; family Anaerotignaceae; genus RGIG5631. Next base: position 18,268 of record JAFWDD010000072.1, read on the forward strand.
TTCTTTTTCCTTCAATTCGGGAAGCATATCGTCTTCCTTTATGTTTCCATACACTTCAAGGAATCCTTTAAAGATTATCTGAGAGCCGGCTGCCTTGAATATATAGTCGCCTGCGGAAATTTTTACCGAAAGAACATGATATATTGCGGGAGACATCTGGCTTGCCACGAATCTTTCCCAAATGAGTTTATATAACTTAAACTGATCGTTTGTGAGGGACTCTTTTATGGACGCGGGAGTCCGGACTACACTTGTCGGACGAATTGCCTCATGGGCATCCTGAGCTCTGCCTTTTGTTTTATAGACAGGTCTTCTCTTTGGAAGATACTCTTTTCCATATGTTTCATTTACGAATTCTTTGCATCTTTCCCATGCCTCATCGGAAATACGAACTGAGTCTGTTCTGATATACGAAATAAGTCCTACAGTTCCTTCGCCTTTAATGTTTACGCCTTCATAAAGCTGCTGGGCAATCATCATGGCTTTCTGGGTGGTTATTCCCAGAACGCGGCTTGCTTCCTGCTGAAGCGTACTGGTTGTAAAAGGCGGATAAGGCGATCTTGCCCTTTCTGTTTCCTTAATTTCGTCTACAATATATTTTTTGCCTTTTAATTCATCAAGAATCTTATTTACCTGTTTTTCGTTTTTCAGGTCTATTTTCCTTTTTGTATTTCCGTAGAACTTGGCTATAAATTTTTCTTTTTTGCTGTTTTCCAGCTTCGCGTCTATGGTCCAGTATTCTTCGGGAACAAAATTCCTTATTTCTTCTTCTCTGTCGCATATTATTCTGAGCGCAACAGACTGCACTCTTCCGGCGCTTAATCCGCCTTTGATTTTTTTCCAGAGTAGACTGCTTATTTTGTATCCTACTATTCTGTCAAGAACACGTCTTGCCTGCTGAGCGTCAACCAGATCCATATCAATATCTCTGGCTTCCTTTATTGACCGTTTTACAGCTTCCTTTGTTATTTCATTAAATGTTATTCTGGATATCTTCTTGTCTTCCAGATTAAGAGCCTGCAGAAGATGCCAGCTTATAGCTTCTCCTTCGCGGTCAGGGTCAGTAGCAAGATATATTTTATCGGCGTTTTTAGCTTCTTTTCTAAGAGTTTTAAGAAGCTCGCCTTTTCCTCTTATTGTAATGTATTTAGGTTCAAAATAATTTTCCACATCAACCCCAAGCTGGCTTTTGGGCAAATCCCTAATGTGCCCCATTGATGCTTCTATTTTATAATCAGATCCCATAAACTTTTTTATGGTTTTAGATTTTGTCGGGGATTCAACAATCACTAAATTTTTAGACATTTCACACCTCGCATTAATCTATTTTACTTATTATGACAATTTCATATATGCTGTTTTTTATAATTTATCATCTGATTCTTATAATATGTAATTCTTTATGCTTTCACATACCTGTTTCCCGAAATCTGTTTTATTAATCCTTTGATTTCCAATGCAGTAAGGATACCCTGAATTTCCCAGACAGGAATTTCCGTATTCTGGGTTATTGTTTCAATGTCGGCAGAATCCTTCTCTATCATTTTCATGATAACCATTTCATTCTCGGAAAGATCATCATAATTCACAGGATTTTCAGAAACAGTTGTGATTTTTTCTTCTTTGGGAATTTCAAATTCAGTTTCGATTTTATTATTGTAGGAATTAAAGCTATTTTCCGCGGCTTTATATACCCTTGGTTCCAATGGTCTCATTTGATAATTATAATATTCCATTATATTTTCCGGAGATACAGCTATATGGGCGCCGTTTGAAATATATTCGTTGGAACCAGCGTAAGATTCGCCCAGAATATCACCAGGCACAACAAAAACATCTCTGCCTTCATCCAAAGCGCTGTCCACTGTTGTACGTGTGCCGCTTTTTCGTCCCGCTTCTATTAATAGAAGGCCTTGGGAAAGCCCGCTTATTATACGGTTTCTTCTGGGAAAATTTCCTTTATACCCGGGGGTCCCCGGAGGATATTCTGTAATGACACAGCCGTTAAAAGCTATTTGTTCCATGAGATCCTTCTTTGATTTGGGAAAACAAATATCTATTCCTGTACCAAGGACCGCAATGGTCTTTCCGCCGGCTTCTATTGCCCACTGGTTGGCTATGGAATCTATGCCTTCAGCCATTCCGCTGACAATAATTACACCGTTTCCTGCCAGCTCATATGAAAACTTTCTGGCGACCTCCGCGCTGTAATCGGAACATTTTCTTGAACCGACTATTGAAATAAAGAGATTGTCATCGGACGGCATTTCGCCTTTAATATAAAGTCCCCATGGCGGATCATATGTGTTCTTCAGTAAATAAGGGTACCGGCTGTTTTGTATGGAAATATACCGCACTCCGTTCTTTTCCAACTCTGCGGCTTTTTTTCTTAAATAAGAAGTATTTTTGGATTTGAATATCAATGATGTTTTATCTTTGCCGATTAATTTATCAAGCTCATTTCGTTTTGCCTTCCAGACATTTTCGGGGTATTCATACTCTTTAATAAGAAGCTGCAATTCCTCTTTTTTGATGCCTTTAATCTCAGAAAGCCACATCATATAGTAATCTTTCAAACCTTCTCACCCCTTATTCAAGGCCTGAGCCTTTTGTACTCTGGATTATATCATAATTCCTTTTTATTATAAAATCAATAAAAAATTTATTTTAAATTTGTATTTTGCATTCATTATTGTTATTATATATCTAAAGGAAAGGAGATGGATTTTTATGATGTCAAAAATAAAAAGCTGCGCTCTTCTGGGCATAGACAGTTATATTGTAGATACTGAAATCGATATAAGCATGGGCATGGTTGCATTTGACATTGTAGGACTCCCCGACTCCGCGGTCAAAGAATCAAAAGAAAGAGTAAGGACAGCAATAAGAAATTCCGGATTTCTGTTTCCCCAGAAAAGACTTACGGTAAATCTGGCTCCGGCGGATATAAGAAAAGAAGGTCCCTCTTTCGACCTTCCCATTGCATTAGGCATACTTTGCTCATCGGGAGTATTGGATAAAGATATGTTTGAAGATTTTGCCGTTACCGGAGAGCTTTCTCTGGATGGCAGTGTAAAACCCGTAAACGGAGTCCTTTCCATGGTTTACGAAAGCCTTTCCAAAGGAATTAAAAACATCATTGTTCCTTTTGACAACAAGAACGAAGCCGCTCTTGTTTCCGGAATAAACATATATCCTGCCAAAAATCTTCAGGAAATTATAAATGATTTTCAAAACAGTACATATTCCAAAAAATTTTATACTTCTGAAAAAACAGAATATGAAGAGGAAACGGAATATCTGGACTTTGCCGATGTAAAAGGCCAGGAAAACGTAAAAAGAGCATTGGAAATCGCGGCGGCCGGAAGACATAATATCCTTATAATCGGACCTCCCGGCTCGGGAAAAACAATGCTGGCGAAAAGGCTTCCTTCCATAATGCCTCCTCTTACATTTGAGGAAAGCATAGACATTACAAAAATTTACAGTGTTTCCGGACTTTTAAAGGATAAAGGCGTTCTGGTTACAAAAAGACCTTTCCGAGCGCCTCATCATACCATATCGCCTTCTGCGCTGACAGGAGGAGGAAGTATCCCGAAACCCGGAGAAATAAGTCTGGCTCATAACGGAGTATTATTCCTCGACGAGCTTCCGGAATTTCCCAGGAACGTTCTGGAGATAATGAGACAGCCTTTGGAAGACAGAACCGTTACTATATCAAGAGTAAACGGAAAAATTACATATCCCAGCGATTTTATGCTCCTTGCCGCAATGAATCCCTGTCCCTGCGGATATTACGGATATGGAGATAAATGCAAATGTTCTGAAAACAAAATCCGTCAGTATCTGGGAAGGATTTCCGGACCGCTTCTTGACAGAATAGATATTAATATAGAAGCTTCTCCTGTGAACTTCAATCAGATATCCAATACAAAAAAACAGGAATCATCTGAAGATATAAAAAAACGGGTTATGAAAGCTCACGCAATACAAGCCGAAAGATACAAAGACGAAAATATTCTCTTTAACTCTCAGCTTTCTCCCAATCAAATCGAAAAATACTGCAAGCTGGACGATGCGTCACTTAAGTTTATGAAACAAGCCTTTGAAAAAATGAACTTAAGCGCAAGAGCTTATCATAAAATCCTGAAAATGGCGCGTACAGCCGCGGATTTAGCGGGAGAAGAGAATATTAAGCTGGAACATCTGGCAGAGGTTATAAGATACAGAAATCTGGACAGAAAATTTTTATTATAAAAAAAGGAGATTTTATTATGCCTTCAAACAGAGAAATAGATGAACTCAGCAGAAGATATTATAATGTCAGCGAGCTTCTGAGAATGGGCTGGATTATATTCAAGGCAAACATAGGCCCTATACTTATCATAACAGCCTGTATTTATCTGCCCCTTTGCATTGTGGAGCAGCTTATACAGCAAAACGCCGATGTAATTCAGAATTCCCTGAATTTTACAAACCTGCTTTCCAGCAGAGAGATGCTTATGGAGTTTTTCTCATCCGAAACAGGTAAAAGCTGGATTATGCTTTCTTTTATAAATACATTTCTGGAAATGGTTTTCGCGCCTTTGGTGATTGTGGCCATAGCTAAGCTTGCCCAAAGCTTTATATATGATAAAGATACTTCAAATCCGGGTAAATTCGTTGCTTTTGCCCTTTCAAAAATACATTGGGTAATAATATGCAATATTATCTGCAAAGCATTAATAATGTTGGGATTTGTAGCCTTTATAATTCCAGGAATACTGTTCCTTATCATATTTTATTTTGTAAACTACGCTATTTCCTTAAGCGACAGAAGAGGCTTAAGCTCTTTGAAACACAGTCTGCTTCTTTCGCGAGGACGAAAATTCAGAATATTCGCTTACGGAATCGCGTTTTTCCTCATGAGCTTCGTAATAGAATATTTTGTCGGATATGCGTTTGCCGCATCGGTAAACCAGTTTTCTTCAATGGTTCTGATGAAATACATATTGGGAGTGAATAAAGCGTTTTTCACTATTCCCATAGCAATCTGGTATCTGAATATGGAATTTACGGCTATGATAAGACCATACTCCGATGAAACCGTTCTTGACGATGATGAATAAATTCCGCTAACTGATACAAAGGAGGCAAATATATGGAAACCAAAAAACCTGACGATTTAAAATACCTTCAGCTTCTTTCAATGAAATATCCAAACATAAATTCCGTAAGCTCTGAGCTTATAAATCTCTCGGCTATACTGAACCTTCCCAAAGGAACAGAGCATTTCATATCCGATATACACGGAGAATATGAAGCATTCAGCCATGTTCTGAGAAACGCTTCCGGAGTTGTAAAAAATCATATTGATTATATTTTCGGAACATCTATGAGAGAAAGCGAGAAAAAGGAAATCGCAACCTTGATTTACTATCCCGAACAGAAAATCGAAGTCGTTATGGAAAAAGAAACAGATCCTGTGGACTGGTACAGAATTACCCTGCACAGACTTATAATCATATGCAAGCATCTTTCGGAAAAATACAGCCGCGCAAAGGTAAGAAAATTCATACCGGCAGATTTCTCATACATAATCGAAGAACTTCTCCATGAGGAAAACTACACGGAAGACAAACAGCTTTATTACAACGAAATCATCGAAACCATTGTAAGACTTAATCAGGCTGACAGATTCATAATCGCCATGTCCAACCTTATCCAGCGTCTTGCTATTGACAGACTTCATATTATAGGCGACATATACGACAGAGGAAGCGGTGCGGTCAAAATTATGGATGCTCTCAGCAATTACCATTCATTTGACATACAATGGGGCAACCATGACGTAGCCTGGATGGGCGCTGCAGCCGGAAGTCAGGCTCTTATCTGCAATGTTATCCGTATTTCCGCAAAATACTCTAATTTAGATATAATCGAAGACGGATATGGAATAAACCTTATTCCGCTTGCTACATTTGCTCTTTCTGCCTATAAGGACGATCCATGCACAAACTTCATGCCGGATAACTGTAAGGAGGACGACCTTTCCGCTTATCAGGAATCCTCTCTTATTGCGAAAATGCACAAGGCCATTGCGGTAATTCAGTTTAAAGAAGAATATCAGATTATACAGAGACATCCTGAATTCAACATGGATTCACGAAATATGCTCCACAAAATAGATTTTGAAAACGGTACAATTGAGTTAAACGGGAAGATTTATGAAATGAACGATAAAAATTTCCCTACGATCGATCCCAAAGACCCTTATGCTCTTTCTCCCGAAGAACAGGTTGTAATCGACAAAATCAAATCATCTTTCGTAAACAGCGAAAAGCTTCAGAATCATGTAAGACTTTTATACAGCAAAGGAAATATGTATAAGATTTACAATGACAATCTTCTTTTCCACGGAGGAATTCCCTTTAATGACGATGGGACTCTGAAAGAAGTAACTATAAGAGGAAAAGTATATAAGGGAAAGGATTACCTTGATGCCTGCGAAAAGGCTGTCAGAGAAGGATATTTCAATACACCCCATTCAGAAATCAAGCGTTTCTGCATGGATATAATCTGGTATATGTGGTGCGGAGAAAACTCTCCTCTTTTCGGCAAAAAGAAAATGGCTACATTTGAAAGATATTTCCTCACAGATAAAGACACACATAAAGAGGAATATAATCCTTACTACAAAAACAGAAACGATATAAACATAAGCAAGACTGTTCTGGAAAATTTCGGGCTGGATCCTGACAATTCAATCATCATAAACGGACATGTTCCCGTTAAGGTTTCCAAAGGAGAAAGCCCTATTAAAGCAGGCGGAAGAATGTTCGTTATTGACGGCGGATTCGCCAAAGCATACCAGAAGGAAACAGGAATCGCGGGATATACTCTGATTTACAATTCCCACGGACTTGTCCTTGTTTCCCATGAGCCTTTCATATCCACGGAAAAAGCCATTCTGGATGAGATAGATATTCATTCCTCAACTGTACTTAAAAAATACTCTCAGAAGAGGATACTCATAAAAGATACGGATGTGGGCAAGGAAATTTTGAAAGAAATCGAGGACCTGACTGATTTGCTGGATGCTTATCAGCAAGGTTTCCTGACAGAGAAAATTTAAAACCATTACACAAAAGCCGCTTTTCGGTGTTAATCCGATCAGCGGCCTTTTCTATGCGCTTCCTCCGAAAACATGTCTCCCGATAGCCGTTTCTATGGGTATGGACCAAATCCACTGACTGGTTGCCGTAGCCGGATTCCAGTAATACAAAGCTCCTCCTGTGGGGTCTGCTCCGTTTAGTGCATCTCTTGCGGCGTTTATTGCCGTTTCGTCAACTCCCAGATATATCTGACCGTCATTTACCGCGCTGAATGCTCCGTTTTGAAAAACAACCTCGTACACACTATTAGGAAAAACTTCGCTTTCCACTCTGTTCAATACTACCGCGCCGATCGCTACCTGTCCTTCATAAGGTTCACCTCTGCCCTCACCGTATATTACCGAAGCAAGCAGATACAGGTCATCTTCATAAATAGATTCGGATGTAATAATTCCAAGAGCTTCTAATGTCATATTCCCCGCTATCCCGTCAATGGTAAGACCTTTTTGTCTCTGAAAATCTCTTACTGCCTGGGCCGTGGCCGGACCGTAAATTCCGTCAATCGCTCCATTATACAAGTCGAGTTTGGAAAGACGTTCCTGTATTTCCCTGACTTCGTTGCCTGTGGAGCCCTGACGATATGCAATAACCTCTCTGGCTTCTGAATAATCCAAAATCCTGTCCATAAAAAACGCGGAAGCGCTTATGCACAAAATCAGCAAAAATACAGTTATTATATAACTCTTTTTCATAGATCCTCCAAACTACGTTAAAAGCTCCTGCCACTTTTCCACAACGAAAAATTTTATGTTTACTTTTGATTTTTTCTCATTTTCGGAATAGTCTATTATTTCCAAATCTTTTTCCGATAAAGTTTTGCTTAGAATCTCATATCCTTCATTATAAAATGTCTCTTCTGTAAGACAAAGAGGCGGAAACAGCACACACCACCAGTTTTTTCCCTTTGCCTCGCCTATGGAAACCTTCAACGCTATATAATTTCCTGCGGGAAAACAAAAGACTCCGTAATATTTCAATGGGAATTCCTCTTTAACAAGAACAGCGTTCACCGGATAATTCAGTCCTTCGGATTTAAGAGTATTTTCTGAAATGGTTTCAATTTCCGGTATTTTTTTATAAAGAGTTTCCAATGCTTCGTCTTTTGTTTCCGCTTTAGTAAACTCTTTTCCAATATTTTTAAGAATCTCATCCCGAACCAGAAGCTTGATCTCCTGATCCTCGGGCAAATTGCTGTTAGCTATGACATGAAGACGTATTACCTTGTCGGATATGCTTTTCTGTGCTGATACTGAATACAAATATGTGCCGAACATCAAAACGGCAGTCAGTCCCAGCAAATATATCAATATCAGATTCTTTCTTATTCCTGTACTCATATATTACCTCCGTATTACTACGGAAATTATAGACAATCAGGCTGATTTTATACATTTTCAAACTGAATATGAACAACGGGAATTATATTGTAATCCGCATATCTTATATTATTTATATTCCTGCCGTCGTCTTTTATTAAATATTTTCCTATATTGAAATAATCTCCGTTTGGCAAAACAAAAATCTCCTTTTTCATAAAATCCGAGATTTCTGTCTCCAGCTTTGTTTCTATTTCTTCAGGAGATACTTCGTTTTTGTTATAGATGACCTTGCCTTTCATATTTAAAATAATCTTTAGTATTCCATTTTCGTTTTTAATTTTTCGCTTGTTTTCCGATACTTTAAAAAGATAATCCTCTTCCTCAAACAAAGATCCCTTTCCGCAGCCGTTTAGAATATAAATAAACTCCGATTCTCTCTGATTGAAATTCTTCTGCAGAATGCCGTTGGAAATTATTCCGCAGCCGTAAAAGATAATTTCATCGTTCTCGGCTTTTATAACAGGTATAATGGCTGTACCGCCGGTTTCCATCTGTGCTTTTATGTTGTCGAACGTAGTTTTCTGTATATGCCCCATGTTGTTCGCATTTGTTCTGTAAAAATTCCATATATACATCTGCTTTTCTTCGCTTATTGCATTTACGGCGTCTGAGGCTCTGCCCTGACATTCCATTATAAGGACTTTTGAGCTCAGATCTTTATTATTTTTCAATGTTGAAATGACTTCCTGAAGCATATCTTTATCTTTTAAAACATTTTCTCCTAATATCAAAGTCTTTGTATGCCCCAAAAATGTGCTTTTTTCAGATGATATATCCGCATTCTCTATCAGAAACGAAAGATTTTCACCATTTGCCGTTTTTACCGAACCCAAATGAGTTTCATCGTCATTCCACGCCAGCCCATATGTTACGATATACTCGTCATTTTCATTATCTATGCCCAGATTGATTACATAATTTCGATTTTCTATTTCCGCCAGATCCCAGCAGCCTGTCAGAAACAGAGGAATTAATAGAAAAAGTAAACAAATTTTATTTTTCACTTCTTGCCTCCTTTCGCTTTTTAAAGCCTGCCAGGATCAGAGGCAGTGCAATAAAACAGAAAACCCCTATAAATGTTTCCATAGTCCAAAGCACGTTTAATCCGAACAATGCCTTTATTATAAGGGCTGTGATTACTCCTGCCAAAGTAAAATATGAATACAGTTTTGTATTACCAAATTTCTTTGTAATATCCGACAAAATCACACCTGACGCAAAAATGCTTAAAGCGACTCCGAAAACCATAAATGTTGTTGTCAGAGCTATGATAATAAAATCCTGTCTTTCAATAAACGCGAAAGGTATTTCGATACTGTCCGCCACTTTTATAAAGGGCCAGACAGAAATAAAATCTTCTTCTATAACCTTCAGTTTTGTGAAAATCAGAAAAGCGGAAAAAGTCATTATCAGCCAGACAAGCTCAAATGCTCTGGATATGTCCTTCTTTTTTATATCAGATTTATCTCCTGAAAACATACTTAAAATAAAAAGAATTTCCATACCCTGAAAAAAGTAAAGACTCTTTATTCCGCGAATGGTTATATCTTTAACTCCTATACCTCCACAGGGCGATATATTGGAAAAACCGCCGCTTTTGGCCGCAAATACAAACACAAACAAAATTCCGGCCAATATTAATACAATAAATATTTCAGAAATTCGGCCAATGGTTTCGATTCCTCTTGTAGCAATGTATACAGATATGATCAATGCAACAGTAATTAATGCTGTAACAGGTGTTTTCGGAAGACTGTTCGTTTTAATTGTAGAGCTGTATATAAAAACTATTGCTGACCCTTTCAATAATAAATAAAGCATAAATAAGAGTCTTAAAATAAAACCTGCTTTTTTACCTGTATACCTATCAAACACATCGCCGAGGCTTTTTGCTTTTCCGGAACATACGTAAATAACCGTCTTCGATAATAATATACCGGCTAACCCGCCGATCGCAGATGAAATAATTATTTCCAAACCCGAAAAACCTTGAAATACAGAAGGGAATACAAAGAATCCAAAAGAAAGTATATTCAGCATTATTATGCATTGAATCTGCCTTACCGAAATTCTTTCATTTTCCGCAAACATCCTGTCACCTCTTTCCGCCATATCTTTTTCTCGCCTTTGGATCAGAAAAAATTCCCCGTTTGTTCAGCATAAACAGAGGAGCTCTGAAAAAACTATCCTTCAAATCGCTGTAATCATTGACCGATGCGGAGCAAAAAGGATATAGATACGGTATCCCGAAGCTTTTCAATGATGCCAAATGAGCCATAAGGAAAATCATTCCAAGAACAAATCCGTAAAGACCCAGAACAGCCGAAAACATAATCAGCACATATTTAAAAAGCCTTATGCCGGAAACAAATGAATTGACAGGAATAACAAATGTGCAAATTCCCGTAAGTGCCGAAAGAATGACGATTACCGGCCCTACTATTCCGGCTTCCACTGCGGCCTGACCTATAATAATTCCGCCGACTATTCCGATTGTGGAGCTTACGGGCGCGGGAAGCCTTATGCCTGCTTCTCTGAGCAGTTCAAATGCCAGCTCCATTATCAGAACCTCTATTACAGTTGGAAATGGTATATTTTGTCTTGTGGCGGCGATTTTTAATGCCAGAGATGAGGGTATCAGCTGAGGATGATAAAGAGTAAAGGCAATATACAGCGCAGGCAGGCTCACGGCAAAAAAGGCTGCAATATATCTTATAATCCGAACGAGGCTTACGATGCCCCATTTCTCGTAATAATCCTCTGCCGCCTGGAAAAAAACATTTATAGTTACCGGAAGTATTATCGCAAAGGGCGTATTATCCACAAGTACCACAACCTGACCGTTAAGTAGAGCCCATGCGGCTCTGTCAGGCCTTTCGGTAAGCTGCACCTGCGGGAATGGCGTTATTTTATTTTCCTCAATGATCTGCGCCAGAAACCCGCTGTCAGGTATAAAATCAACGGATATATTTTTTATACTTTCCGTTACCCTGTCCAGAACGCTTTTCCGCACAATTCCTTTCATGTATGCAATATTTATGCTGACTGAGCTTTTGTCTCCAACTGCATATCGTTTAATCTTGAAATTCATGTCCCTGATTCTTCTTCTCAATAGAACCGTATTTGTGCTTACAGATTCATTAAAAGCGTCCTTCGGGCCTTCTACTACTACTTCGCTTTCAGCCGACGGCACTCCTCTTGTGGGCCAGTCCTTGGTAGAAACTGAAACAGCGAAATCCGCTCCGTCCGCCATCAGCACTGTGTCTCCAATGAGAACAGAGTCATACAAGGCATCATAATCATAAATTTCCCTTGCTTCGCCTACAGCCAGCGCCCGCATCAAAATATCATCAAGCATATCTTTTCCGGAATAAGTCCGGTTGCTTCTTAGCATTAAATTTGTCATAATAAAATTATTTACGGTCTGGCTGTCAGCAAGATTGTCCGCATAAATAATACACATTTTTACATTTTTATTCATATATGCATAAAATTCCCGAATTACTATATCATCGCAGTCTTCAGCGGTTTTTTTAAACTCATCTATATTATTTGAAATATCATTATCCAAATTATTTTTCATAAAATCACCTTCTTATAATATCCGCACAGTTGTTTTTTTTATACAAATTTTCTATTACGGCAATACCCTTTTCTTTCAATATTTTAAAAACACTTGACAAATCATGCAGAAATTTGATATAAATATAAAAAAATAAATTATTAATATGTGCCGTTACTTTAGCAATTTTTTTAAAACTAATGGTATATTAAGGAGGAAATTCAATGAACAAATCTGATTTAGTTGCTGCTATTGCCGCAAAAGCAGACATGAGTAAAAAGGATGCAGAAAAAGCTTTAAAGGCATTTGAAAGTGTTATTATCGAAGAACTTTCTTCAAATGGAAAAGTTCAGTTAGTTGGATTTGGCACATTTGATGTTGCTGAAAGAGCTGCACGTGAGGGAAGAAATCCTCAGACTGGCAAAGCAATGCCTATCCCCGCATCAAAAGCCCCTCGTTTCAAAGCAGGCAAAGCTTTAAAAGATGCTATCAATGCTAAATAATTAAAACTATTTCTCGGAGGCATTAACCTTTACCCGTTAATGCCTTTTTAATTTGCGCAAAAACCATTCATGCGCAGAATTAATGATTACAGAAGGAGAAAATATGCGATTAGATAAATTTTTAAAGGTATCCAGAATAATAAAAAGAAGAACTTTGGCCAATGAAGCCTGCGATTCCGGACGAGTCCTTGTAAACGGGAAAATCGCGAAGGCAGGTCTTAATGTAAAAGAAGGCGACATTATTGAAATACAGTTCGGTACAAATACAGCTAAATTTCAGGTTTTGAATATATCAGAAACCGTACGCAAGGATGACGCGGCAAATATGTATAAACCTCTTTAATCAGGTTTATACCATGCTTTTCGGCATATAAAAGCTTTTCCCGCATATAATTTACTTAAATGATAAACGCGAGGCAAAGCTTTATGAATGAAGAAAAGAAAAGTATGGGCAAACATTCAGTAAGAATCGAAAATCGGGAAAAGATCGTAATAACCGGTGTTGTAGATGTTTCGTCCTTTGATGACGAAAGGATTTCCGCGGAAACAAACATGGGCTATCTTACTGTAGAAGGTGTATGTCTGCATATTAATAAACTAAATCTGGATTCCGGAGAGCTTTCCATTGATGGAGAGATTAATTCGGTTTTTTATAACGTCTCTAAAGAACCCAAAAACAGCAAGGGTTCCCTATTCAGTAAAATGTTCCGGTAAGGGAGTTTGTGTATGCACTGGCCATTGAGTTCCCAAGGGGTTCTTTTTATAAGAATTATCTTTTTGGGAATTGTTATTTCCTTTTGCTATGACATTATGCGGTTTTTCAGAAAAATAATTCCACACAGGTTTTATGTCATGCAGATTGAAGATGTGTTTTACTGGTTATCGGCAGTTTTTGTTGTCTTTACTTTTTTCATAAGGGAAAGTTACGGAGAAATAAGACTTTTTTCGGTTCTTGCCCTTTTATCCGGAATGCTTGGATACTTTTTCTTCCTCAGTCCGGGATTTATGAAGATCTGTGACATTCCTGCCCAACACATAAGAAACACCTTCCTCAAATCCGGAATTCTGATGAACGTTTTTATTAAAAAACACAGACATTTATACCGAAATGAAAAAAATATATTGCATTTTCGCGGAAAGTATGCAAAAATTAAAGTTAGAAAAAAGTAATCTTTTATCGTGGTGAATGTATTATGGCAAAGAAAATGAAACATCCTCATAATATACTTATGATTGTTTTCATGGTGATTTTCGCGGTTGTAATTGTATTTTCCATTTCCTCCAATTTAAATAAATACAAAGAGCTTAAATCTGAGGAAACTCTTTTGAAGGAAAATATCGCGGCTGAAAACGAAAAGACCGAAAAATTATATGAGGAGAAAGAATATTACACAAGCGACGACTACATTGAAGTTGTGGCAAGAAACCAGCTTGGACTTATAAAACCAAACGAGATAGTTTTCATAAAGAACTAAAAAATTGCACGTTTTTATAAAAAGATATTGACAAACACGTATTTTGTTGATAAAATAAATTTCGTTGCGGCGGAGTAGCTCAGTTGGCCAGAGCATTCGGTTCATACCCGAAGAGTCATGGGTTCAAATCCCTTCTCCGCTATTTTTACTTTTGGCCCGTTGGTCAAGCGGCTAAGACGCAGCCCTCTCACGGCTGAATCAAGGGTTCGATTCCCTTACGGGTCATTTTTAATTTAATATATATGGGAGTTTAGCTCAGCTGGGAGAGCGCTTGCCTTACAAGCAAGATGTCACAGGTTCGAGCCCTGTAATTCCCATATTTACTAAAAAGACACAAGGAAATTATCCCTGTGTCTTTTGTTTTGCTCCGATTTGACATTTCATATATTAGGTGATAAGTATTTATCAGGCACAAAATATTTACTCAAAAAGGAGGCTGTTATTATGAAATTCTATTTTCTCAACGGTACATTTAAAGAAAACAAACCCACCGGACTGGCTTTTAAAGAGGCTTTGGAAGCTCATCACGCTTACTGGGGTCCTTATATGAAAGCGGGAAAAGTGCTTCTTTCCGGTCCGAAAATGCACGGGGCAGGATTAATTGTACTCAAATGCACAGATGCCGAAAATGTTCAGGATTATATAAATAACGATCCCTTTGTAACAAGAGGCGTGGCGGATTTTGAACCTTTGGAATTCAAGCCTTTCTTTAAAATTCCTGCCGCAGAGGATTGGTTTAAGGAATAAAATGGAAAACCTTCGGCTGATGTCAACCGAAGGTTTATTTTTATATTATCTTTCATTAATACCGCTCAATGTCTATTTTTTCCAGCGGGAAATCATTTTTAAGAGTTTTCTTGCATATTATATCCAGCTTATCCGTCATATCGCTAACATAAAACTTATGTTCTTTTATTTTATCTTCTTCATTAAGCTCATTTTTGCTTATAAGATAATCATATACGCATTGGGCCGTGGCTTTCGCAGGATTTACCAGTTCAATGTTTTCTCCCGCAACTGATTTTATGCAGTTATAAAGCAGCGGATAATGGGTACATCCCAGAACAAGGGAATCTATGCCTTTTTCCACAAGGGGCTCAAGATATTTTTCCGCAGTAAGCTTTGAAACCAGTGTATCTTCCCAGCCTTCCTCCGCAAGGGGTACAAAGAGAGGACAAGCCTGAGAAAAGACTTCTATATTCCCGTTTTTTTCGTGCATGATATTCTCATAGGCGCCGCTTTTTATTGTAGCGGCAGTACCTATTATTCCGACTTTGTTGTTTTTTGTAGCTGCCAATGCGGAATCTACTCCTGGCTCAACAACTCCGAAAATCGGTATATCAAAATCCTTCCTGAGCTGTTTTAAGCTTACGGCGCTGACCGTATTGCAGGCAGCTATTATTACTTTTACATTTTTTGAAAGCAGGAATCTTATGATTTGTCTGGAGAATCGGGTCACTGTTTCCGCAGATTTCGTTCCGTATGGAACTCTGGCCGTGTCTCCGAAGTATATGATTTCTTCTCTTGGCATGACTTCCATTACGGCGGAGGCAACCGTTAGGCCTCCTACTCCCGAATCAAAGATCCCTATAGGCTGATTATTCATACTTCCTCCCGAAACTTTACAGACGCTTTTTTATTTAAGGCTATATCAATCATTTTTTCAATAAGATCCTTGATCGCAATTCCAGAATTTTCCATAAGCATGGGATACATACTGATAGGAGTAAATCCAGGCATTGTATTTATCTCGTTGAAAATAATGCGGTTTGTTCCTTCTTCCATGAAGAAATCTACTCTTGCGAGACCGCTTCCGTCAACAGCCTTGAAAACCTTTTTAGCCAATTCCTGAAGCTCTTCTTTTTTACCTTCGGGAAGCTCTGTATTTACAATGGTTCTTGAATCGTCGTTGTTATATTTTGCGTCATAGTCATAAAACTCCGCGCCTGCAATAATTTCTCCCACAGAAGAAGCTATTACATTCTCTTTATCGCCCAAAACAGCGCATTCCAGCTCTCTTCCGACAATAGCTTCTTCAATAAGGACCTTTCGGTCATGCTTTAATGCTAAATCAATAGCCTTGATGAGGGATTCTCTGTCCTTTGCCTTGGTTATTCCTACGGAAGAACCTGCGTTTGCCGGCTTTACAAATACAGGATATCCAAGATTCTTTTCGGAAAAATCAAGTATTTTATCAATTTGGGGCATTTCTTCCTCAAACACATAAATATATCTTGCCTGAGTTATTCCGAAATCCTCTGCAATTATTTTTGTATAATACTTATCCATGGAAACGGCGGAAGCCAACACTCCGCAGCCAACATAAGGTATTTGGGCAAGCTCCAGAAGTCCCTGAATGGTTCCGTCCTCTCCCCACGCGCCGTGAAGCACGGGAAATACTATATCTACAGGAATTATCTCTGCTTTTCCCTCATTTATCTTTATAATACATTTTTGCGTGGCGTCAGGGCTTATTACCGCCGGAATGCCGTCCTTTTCCCAGCTTCCGTTTTTTATGTTTTCAACGTCTCCGTCATATGTAAGCCATTTTCCCTTTTTTGTTATTCCTATAGGTATAACATTGTATTTTTCTTTGTTTATGTTTGATATTATTGTAGAGGCGGAAACCAGAGAAACTTCGTGCTCCGAAGACTGTCCTCCGAATAATACCGCTATATTTTTCTTATCCAAATGAAATCCTCTTTTCTTACTTTCTTTTCAGATTATTATATTCCTTTTGCATTAAAATGACAATAAGTACAATATAACTTTTTGGACTCTTTAAAAGAATTTTCTTTTTTGCGCTTTCATTTGTAATCTTACCAATATTATGAGACAAATATTCTGTTTTGTGGTATGATTTTTTTAATGATATTTTTAATTCAAAGGTGATTTTATGTTCAAGATAATAAAAAGGAAAACCGCTTTACTGGCATTAGCTCTGACTTTTATAATAAATATCCCTGGTTTTGCTCAGAATACTGATGTAACTGTAAACCTGAACGGCAGACTACTCAGTTTTGATGTGCCTGCCATGATAATTAACGACAGAACCATGGTTCCCATGAGAGGTATTTTTGAGACTCTCGATTTTACTGTAACATGGAACGAAAACAAAAGAACAATATCCGCTAAAGGCTCACATATTGTCAATATGCAGATCGGAAATTACAGAATGTCCGTTGACGGAGTTATTTTCGAAATCGATACTCCTCCTGTAATTATTGACGGCCGAACTCTTATTCCTCTGCGCGCTCTCATTGAAGGTATAGGATGCGAAATATACTGGGACGATGCCGCGAGGACAGTTGACATCAGTTATGCCGGTTATGACGAAAGCCGGATTCCAGATAATAATCCGTCTGAAAATTTCACGTCACTTGAGGAAATTCTCGACAAGATTCCCGATTTTTCGGACTCACCATATGTTATTATAAATAATAACATCCCCTACTTTACTCAGTCTGATTTTGCGGAAGACTCTTTTGAGTATTACAGTGAGCTTGATTCTCTCGGCAGATGCGGACAGGCTTTCGCAAATATCGGTTATGATCTGATGCCTGCGGAAGAAAGAGGCAGCATAGGCCAGATAAAACCTTCCGGGTGGCATACTGTTAAATATGATTTTATTGACGGAAAATATCTATATAACCGCTGTCATCTTATCGGATACCAGCTTACTGCGGAAAATGACAATGAAAAAAACCTTATAACCGGCACAAGATATTTGAATGTTGAAGGAATGCTCCCCTTTGAAAACATGGTGGCAAACTACATACGGAATAATCCCGATAAACACGTGCTTTACCGGGTTACTCCAATCTATAAAGGAAATAACCTTGTTGCTTCCGGATTGCTTATGGAAGCCCTTTCCACAGAAGACAGCGGAGGAAGCCTTTGCTTCAACATATATGTGTACAATAATCAGCCAAATATTGAAATCGACTACGCAACAGGCGACAGCAGAGTCATAAACGCAGAAGTAATTCCAGAAAAGATAATTGATGAAAATGTGACCTATATCATGAACAAAAAGACAATGAAATTCCACAATCCCTATTGTCCCAGCGTAGATGACATGAACGAAAAAAACAAGCTGTATTTCACCGGCACTCGAAATGAAGCAGTAGAGTTGGGATATGTGCCCTGCGGTTACTGCAAACCTTGATTTTTGTATTGCGTGGGTTTACACGATATTTTTAGTCTGTTATTTATATTATATTTGGGTAATGCAATGCAATTACGCACGTTAATTAATGCAGCTTTACCACCACACATATTTCTTCTGGGATAGATTTGGACAAAACTATAATTAAGAAATGAACGTAAAAAACTATGCTAAACGTAATTTAAGTACATAATTTTTAAGGTTTCTTCAGGTTTTTTTAATTGACAAACAATGTGATTCAAATATAATTATAAAACAGATACATACAAAAAAAGCACAAAAGGAGTATTAATATGAAAATAAAAACAAGAATTGTTCCCGTTTTGATAACGGCTTCACTGGTCTTTTCTATGTCCGGATGCGGAGCGTCGCCCGAAAAAGTAAGGGAAGGAGCTAAAACAGCTCTTGCCAGTCTGGAAAGCTATAAAATGAATACCAAGACAGATATAAAATTTTCATCGGACGGAAATGATACCACAACTGTTTCCGAATATACTTTTGATATCGTTGAATCTCCATTTTACGAAAAGATTGAAATGTCAGATACATATGACGGAGAGGAAACCAAAAGTACAATGTATATTCAGGAAGACGGAGATGAATATGAGCTTTATATGGTATATGACGATGCATGGATAAAACAATCCGTAGACAGCGAATATCTTGCATATATAACCGGTTTTTACAACTTCCGCAAATCAGTTTCAGATATTATCGAAAACGCTGATTCCTTTACTATATCGGGTAGAGAGATCTTTAACGGCGAAAAATGCATAAAAGGAGTTTTTACATATAATGAGGAAAATCTCAAGCAGGGACTTTTAGATATTAACGCAATAGAAGCGCTGGGATTTACAGACATGGATGACTCTATGATCGAAGGAGCCGGATCTCTTGACATAACAGTACTTTTCGACAGCAAAACTTACACTCCCGTAAAGTACAGCTATGACCTTAAGCCTGTTCTTCAGATAATCCTAGACAAGATGTATAAAGAATACTATAACATTTCCTCTGATGAAGAATCAGATGAAAAAACCGATAATACTGATAAAATAACAGTTGGAAGCTACTTCTATGAAAATTCAATATCTGATATCAACTCAATAGAAGCTTCTGAACTTCCCGAAGAGGTAAAATCAGCTATAAGCTTTGAGGAATACTACAATAACCTCATGGCGGAATATTATTCGGATTCCGTACAGAATACGGAAGAAGCTCCTGCAGAATAAATTTAATATTGAATCTGCATAATATTTACTGTAAAATTAATGTATGCTATAAGATGCCGGCAAAAGGGTTTACCTTACAGCCGGCTTGTTTTTTAGGAACAGAAATATAATTTGGAGGTGTTGATTTTGATTATAGGAATAGGAACAGATATTATCGAAATTTCAAGAATGGAAGAAGCTCTGGCATCAGAGGATTTCATGAATAAGGTATATACTGAAACAGAGAAAAACAGAACGTTTATAAATACCCTTTCGGGATATTTTGCTGCAAAGGAAGCCGTATCAAAAGCATTGGGCACAGGTTTCAGCAAAGTACGTCCCAACGAAATAGAAATAGTTAATAATCCCATGGGAAAACCCTATGTTAATCTGTACGGAAACGCAAAGGAAAGAGCAAAAAGCCTTGGGGTTAAGATCGTTCATGTATCAATTTCCCATTCAAAGGATATGGCTACTGCTATCGCAATTGCCGAAAAATAATCAATAGGAGTGATATAAATGAAACTTCCTGAAAATGCCCAGATGCGGCAAGCCGATCAATACACAATAAATACAATAGGCATTCCCGGTATTGTGCTTATGGAAAAAGCCGCGGAACAGATAGCGTTTCATATTTCCTCCGAATTGAAAAACACAGGCGGTAAAACCGTTTTATTTGTATGTGGAAAAGGCAACAATGGCGGAGACGGATTCGCGGCGGCAAGAATTCTTCTTGGAAAAGGAATTAATTCTGAAATAATGCTTCTTGCCGACAAATCTCAGATTACTGGAGACGCAAAAATAAATCTTGATATTGCAGAAAAGCTGGGAATAAAGATATTCGGTCTGGCAGACTGCAATCTTGTGGAAAAAATCCGAGAATTTGACTTGGTTGCAGACGGGATTTTCGGAACCGGTTTTTCAGGAGATGTAAAAGAGCCTTATAAAACTGTTATTGATGCCATAAACGAAAACGCGAAATATGTTCTGAGCATCGATATTCCCTCCGGTGTTTCGGGAGACACGGGAGAAATCTCCGGTACTGCTGTAAAGGCGGACGCAACTGTTACTCTCGCCTGCCCTAAACCGGGACTTTTTCTGTTCCCGGGAAGGCTTAACACAGGAAAGCTTTTTACCGCGGATATAGGCATACCGGATTTTGTAATTGATTCTCTTGGAGTAAAATTCAATGCTTTAACAATATCAGAAGCAAAGGAAATTCTCCCCAAAAGAAAAGCTCGTTCGCACAAGGGTACTTATGGAAAACTTTTTGTTATAGCCGGAAGCGAAACAATGGCAGGAGCTGCGTATTTCACAGCAAAAGCGGCTTATGAAACAGGCTCTGGCCTTGTTTACTCCTGCATACCAAAAGATATTTTACCTGTAATTCAGACCCTTATCCCGGAGGCTGTGGAAATAATAGCTGACAACACTGAAAGCTTTTTATCCCGTCTTGAAGAGGCAGACTGTGCCGTTATAGGTCCCGGATTGGGAAAAGGCAATTATCAGAAAGAACTGATTCTGGATTCTTTGGAAAAATTTAAAGACAAACCGGTTCTTATTGACGCCGACGGACTTAATAATCTGGCAAAAAACTTGTCTGCTTTGAAAGACAGATCGATTCCTGCGATTATAACTCCTCATCCCGCGGAAATGATGCGGCTTACCGGTATTCCAACAGGAGAAATCCTGAAAGACACGGTTAATACCGCTGTAAATTTTGCAAAAGAATATAGTACAGTGGTTGTATTGAAGGATTCGGCAACTGTAATTGCTTCTCCTGAAGGAGAAATATATATAAACACCACCGGAAACTCCGCTCTCGCAAAAGGCGGTTCGGGAGATGTGCTTTCGGGAATAATCGGAGGACTTTTATCTCAGGGTCTTCCGCCTTTTGAAGCGGCATATCTGGGAGTTTTCATACATGGAATGACAGGTGATATCGCCAGAGACGAAAAAGGTGCAAGAAGCGTATCCGCTTCATATTTGTGTGATTCAATATACAAAGCTTTAATGCGGATTGAAAACTCTTAAGTTTTAAGCATAAATGTACAAATTCTCCAAGTATAATGTATAAACAACATAAGGAGGATTTGTATTGAGAAAAATACTTGCTTTCGGCGTTATTCTGGTATTGGTTTTTGTCTCCGGATGTAATTTTGAAAAATTATCTCCTATGGAAGAGGTTCAAAAAAAGCTTCTGGAAATGGAAAACTATAAATGCGAAGCAGCCCTTACCAGAGTATCCAACAAAGGCGAAGAAAAATATGATATATCCCAGTATTACAAAAACACAGGTCAGTACAGGCTGGAAATACTATCTCCTGAAAGCATAGCAGGAAATTATACTGTTTACGATGGAGAAAAAATATACCAGTATAACAAAATGCTGGACAGCAGGATCATCTCCGACATTACTGGCGAAGATCATAATAACGAACTGTTTTTAGGGTGTTTTATCAAAAACTATATGGACTCGGAAGGAGTTTCGCTTGAAGCCGGAAGCTTTGATACTTCTGATTGCATAATTCTTGAGGCAAATATTCCCGGCGGAAACAGGTATCTTTCCTCAGAAAAGCTCTGGATAGACGAAAGCACTCTGAAACCAGTCAGATTCGTTATTTATGACATTGACGGAAATGAAAGATATATACTCACTTATACGCAATTTGAATATAACGCTCAATTAGATGACAGTTTATTTATTGTCAATTGAAAGGACTGAATTTTTTTGGACTACAAAAGAACAGCGGCTTTTATAAGTAAAGAAGCAATAAAACAAAATATTATTAATATACGTAAAATTACGGATCCAACAGCTAAAATCATGGCTGTAATCAAGGCTGACGGATATGGACATACAGATACATATATGGCAGATGTGCTTTTTGAAAATGGCGCGGACTGCGCAGGCGTTGCCGTGCCGGAAGAAGGAATTAAGCTCAGAAACCACGGTTTAACTGTGCCTATTCTCATTTTGGGCAACACTCTGCCCTGCTATTTCGAGGACGTTGTAAAATACGATTTAACCCAGGCTGTGTGTTCATATGAACACGCCAAGCTTTTATCCGAAGAAGGCAAAAAACAAGGTAAAACAGCTTTAATTCACATTAAACTGGACACCGGAATGCACAGGATCGGATTTTTGCCTACAGAA